>DAIREN010000200.1:0-4075 GCA_036795535.1 Spirochaetota bacterium | reverse complement strand
TTTAATGAGATCGACATAAAAGAGGAGGGCGATAAAGGGCTCGCTGCTCCAGCGCTCAAACGGGAGACGCCCATTGTATTTTGTGGCCAGATCACGCCTCGCCTTGAGGATCCGCGGGTTGCTGACAGCCGGGACGATCCCCATTTTTTCCATGGTGTGCAGGGTGAAGATGTTGACCGTGACCTCGCCGGCGCCTTCCCAAGTGTATTCACCCATCTGGTAATTGTGGCCCAGTTCGTGGAAGTGCCCCCAGGCTCCATTGGTCAGGACGTGGTTGCGCGGTTTGCTTCCGGGAACACCGAGGACCCAGCCGGCGACGTCCATCCAGGTCATGACCGGATAGCCCGAGTGCATATAGCCCATGGAAATCTGGACATCCGGTACAAAGCGCTCCTTGTACGGGTGAAGCGGTTTGCCGGAGAGTGCGGGATAGAGCAGGACAACCCGGTCCCACCAAGCGATGATGCCTTCCGGATCGGTCAGGTTTTTGAGGGCGGCAAGTGGTGCGCTGATAATGATGTTCTGTCCTTCGATTTCACCCCAAGGGGCCTGTGTCCGGGCGAGGTTTCGTCGCCATGAAGTGGGTGAAACCCCTTTGGTAAACCGGGCGGCTGGAATGGCACCTTCTATTCGAACCTCAAGCTCGTCCTGCGAGCCGTCAGGGACATCGATGGAGACCAGCCCTCCGTGTGGTGATGTGATGGACGCCGAACCTGTGGCCAGACTGGCCCGGAGGACCAGATCCGGCCAGCGCTTCCATTGGGTGATCGAGGGATTGAATTTGAAGAGATTGTCCTGGTGGATACCGATGACGAGCGAAACCTCGCGTGGATTGCCCGAGAGGATCCGGACGCGGACCGGTTTTCCGGCTTGTGCCCAGAGTCCGGTGCTCTGCCAGCGTCCCTTTCCGTCTGGTTCGATCTTGAAGGTCCGGGTGACCGGTGTGCTTCCGGGTGCGGGTGCCCCAGGATGGATCTCGGCATGGGGGAGTGTCTCGACGACAAAGCCCGGTGGCGGGTTACGGGCCAGGGCGTCCATAAGGGTGATGGCAATCACGGCTCTCGAGTCTGCGGGCGTGATCGGTCTTTTTTCACTGGGAACAGTCCTCGGTCCGAGGGTCGAAAAGACGGTCCGGATCCTGTTGATTTCGTTTTCGGTGAGGATGGCCCCCGCATGTGGAACCATGTCAAAGACACTGCGGGTGCGTTCCATAAAGGCGTTGAGCCAGTCGACGGGCAGGCTCCCTTCGCGTTCCAGGGCCTGCAGACCGGCGGCCAGGAGGACACGGACGTGTTCGGCCTCGGGATTGTGTGTCAGCGGGCGGGCGCTCCCCAGAGACCAGTCGGCCAGACCGATGCCCATGGGCGCGAGCAGGCGGTTGGGAACGGAATCACGGACAGGAATCCCGGCTTTGCCGGGATCGCTGTAGTTCTTCCAGACCCAGGGCAGGACGCAGGTCATGAGCGAGCCGCCCTTCTGGACAAAGTGCTGCAGGGCGATGATCTCGGCATCCGTCAATTGTTCGGACTGTTTCCAGCCATAATCAAGATGGATCAGGGAATAGCCCGAGAGGTCGGCCGGGGGACGGGGGGCAGTCTCGAAGGGGAGAGCGAGTTTTTTTGCCAGCGTGGCAAAGGGCCGTGAGCCGATGACGAGGATCCGTCCCCGACCGAGCCATCCAAGTGCGTTCTGGAAAAAGCGGGCGTTGCCGGGGTCGCCTTCAGCCGCCTTTGCATAGAAGCTGTCATGCGTGATGACCAGGACCCGCCCGCGCCCGAAGCGGGCTGCGACGATTCCGGCCCAGCCTGCGCTGTCAGACAGGATCTGGACCGCCCCGTCATGGATGGCCAGGGCCCGGCCGGGGGAGCCGGTCCAAGGGAGGGCGCTCACGCCTTGAAGAAGGTTCAGGCGGTCGGCATTGCGGATGGCAGGGGTTTGTGCCTGAAGCGGCAGGGAGAGGAGTCCCGACAAGAGGACAAGAAGGGGAGAGACTATCCGGGGTGGTTTCATGAAAGCAGACTACACCGATACACCTCTGATATCAATCCGGGTGACGGGATGGCATGTCTTTGGTACCCGGAAGCGGGGATTCTTGCAAGGCAAAACCAAGTGACAACATGCTCATCACCAAAAAGAACAGGACGAGCCTGACAGGGACCTCAGCCGATGTTGGACCGGGTGGCAAGATCACTGCGCGCGATCTCCCAGCGCAGTCCACAGTAGTCGCAGACCGTCTCGATGACGGATTCGTTTTCAAAGGGATCCTGTCCGCTGGCTTCGAGGGAACGCAGGACTTCGACGAAGCGCTGTTTTGAACAGGAACAGGAGAAGGCTACATCACGTGCGACAAGGAATTTGCAGTCGATATTGGAGAAGGCCTCGATGATCGTGTCTTCCCGCGTCAGGCCAGGCTCGATGATGCCTTCGAGTTTGGGGAGAACGCGTTTGAGATACTCGTCCGGCATCATGGCCGGTTTGGCGGGTGTCTCCGAACCGAGCGGAGGGAGGGCGGAGAGAAGGACGCTCTGGTCACTCTCCCGGGCCAGGATGATCCGGCTGGCAAACTGGAACGAGCGGGCGAGGGTTATGTTGATGATTCCATCAAAGGGCATGTCTGTGAAATCAACCAGCGAGGTATAGGGGGTTGTTTCCCCGGGTAGAAATTTGACAATCCGGCAGATGCCCGAGAGGAGAGCCATTTCGTCGGAAGGAGCGTCGCCGCTCTGCATGGCACGGATCCGGCCATCGAAGCGGGTTTCGATCTTCAGGATGCTTTTTGGGTTACGGCTGTCGACATAAAAGCCGAATTCTTCGTCCCGTTTGAGGAAGACGATCATCGGGAGGACGGAAAGGACCGCCTGTCGCAGATAGGCAAACGCGGGGGCAGTCCGCTCACGGAGGAGGACCAGGTCCTCGATCAGTTTTTGCCCTTCAAGGAAATGGACGGCAAAGCCGTAGCGGTTGTCGATGAAGGTGTAGAGACGGCTGGGTGAGAGAGGATCTGCCATGACAACTCCCTTGACAGTATATTTACGAATCAGAACGTAAAGATACGATTTTTCTCATTCAGCGCGGGAGCGGAACCTCCTGGCGGGGATCGATCAGGAGGAAGAGCATGCAGGACGGGAAACTGGATCAACTCAGGAGCCGGCGCAGTGTCCGGCGTTTTCTGCCAAAAACAGTCAGTCGCGAGACAGTGACCAGTCTGCTGGACGTGGCCATGAATGCGCCCTCGGCAGGCAACGAACAAGCTTGGCAGTTCATCGTTCTGGATGACAGGACGCTTCTCGAAAAGTACGCAGCCCTCAATCCCAATGTTGCCTTCATTTCTGAAGCGCCCCTGGCGATTCTTGTCTGTGGGGATCTGGACAGCGAGCGCTATGCCGGCTACCACGTCCAGGATTGTGCGGCCGCAACGACCAATCTTTTGCATGCAGCGCACGCTGTCGGACTGGGTGCTGTCTGGGGAACAGTCTTTCCTGACAAAAGGGAGCCAGTGCGCACGCTTCTCGGGCTGCCCGAACACGTGATTCCCTTTTCGATCGTGCCCCTTGGCCAGCCCAATGAGGAGGCGAAACCCTGGAAGAGCCGACTGGATACCTCAAGGATCCATTATAACGGGTGGAACTGACGGACTGTCCACAATCCGGGAATTGTCCGGTATTGTACAGACCGGGATGATTTGCACCTCGTGCCGCATCGATGCTTGAAGAACCGCCGCCTGCGGTGGATTGTGCCTTTTCTGGCAGAGCCTCTCTGGCGATACTTGAGCAATAGTTCCTGATTTGAGCGGGCGTTGACACTTCGTGCCATGGCCCTTGCGGCCGGTACGCGGATGTGCTACCGTTTCTCGAGCGCGACCCGTGAGTACCCGCGCACATGAACGGAGGCGAGTATGTTCCCCAAAAATAGACTCTTGCGATATATCAGTATTATGATGTTCATTGCGGTCATTTTTCCGCTCCATGGCTGGCAGCTTGGCGGCAAAAACATGGTCCTGGCCGGAACCGGCGAGCGGGAGAAATTTTTTGTCACCATCTACTTTGCCAGCCTCTATGTTCCCGCCAATCTCAAA
>DAIREN010000199.1:0-4098 GCA_036795535.1 Spirochaetota bacterium | reverse complement strand
CCTGCCTACCAGCCGGGCCTTGTCGACACAGCGTATCTGGTCAAGCACAACCCACGCATCCTTTTGTGCAAACCGCAATGCCACACGCGAGGGATACGGATGGGACTTGGTTGTCATCGGGGCAATCAGCACCGTCGCAATCATTTCATTCATTTCATCGGGTGAAATGACCACAGCCGGGCGTGTCTTTTTGATCTCGTGCCCAATCGTCGGGTCAAGAGCAACCAGCCAGACTTCGTACTGACTCACCATTCCCAGTCTGCCATCTCGGACTCAAGGCTCTCGCTGATCAACGGCCGGTCATCGCCTTGTTCGGCCATCTTGCCAAACTGCTCCCGCCAGCCCTCGCGCGGCTTGGCGGGACAAGGCCTCACAACAAGCTGCCCTTCAAGCACTTCCATTTCGACGCTGTCAACAATACCACACTGCTCCAAAACAGCTTTGGGAATCCGGATACCCTTTGAATTGCCGATTCGGACAAGAGTTGCGTGCATATCATCCCCCTGTATATACATTGTATACACGTGCAAAGAAATAGTCAAATACCGCCAGGTGTCAGAATGCGCCTCCCGGCGAAGTCCTGGTTATTACAATACAGTGGCAAATACTACCCCCTGTGCGGGGTCTGCGCCCAGAGTCGCATATCGCATAAAAAACCCCGTCCGGGCCGGACGGGGCTGCAAAGCCACAAACATCACTTCGTATCAGTTTTGGAAATCGATCAGGTCGACCAGCTCGGGGTAGTCGATAAAGGGATTACGATTTCCCTGGGTTGATGCATAAATCGCATTGTTTCTGGTAATCTCCTTCTGCTCAACCGCGTCATTGGCATGCCAGGTGCGCAGCATGGCGTCATACCAGGGCTTGAGCCTTGCTCCTGCAGACGACCAGCCCCCAGCCCCACCATCCTCGAAGAGGGGATCATTGTAATAACGAACCGACATGTAAAAATGCATGCGTGCATGATCGCCCTTGTAGGCATCAATCACTTCAAACACTGTACCTGTAACCCCCAAACCACTACGGGCCGGACCCAGCTTGCTTCCGTTTTGTGACGTCCAGGTCGGCGAAGTCACCTCTCCATAGGCATAGTTTGAACGCTGGCCGTTGACCTTGCCATCAGTCGGGGTGATGTGATGGGCATCAGTCCCCGGCAGATTGGAGGTGCTTCCTCCAAAATTATCCTTGGGCCAGCTGTGCTCACGGTTGTAACAATCACCCTCTCCGCCATAGTTTCCACACTGGTCAGTCCCGAAGGTGTACCAGTAGGCTGCCGTTGACCCGTCCTCACTGGTGCTGGAATACATATCCCAGACCTTGCCATTGGGGGCCTTGTCCGAAGTCTGGTACAGCGTCCACAAACCGGAATACCCGACACCGCTGGTATGGGTAATGATTGTCTTGAGCGCCGTCTTGAGCGCACTCCCCGACAGGCCATAGGCCGGCCTGTAATAATCCCGGATCGTCTGGGACAGGCTCATGTTTTCGGTAAAGACCGGAGTCGTCACAACGGTCACCGACCGGCTGGCGACAATGCTCTCGTTTCCAGTCGGGCTGGCGTTGTCAACGGCCTTGGCCTCGATACTGAGCGAACCCTCAGTCAAGGCCCCGGTTGCATAGGTCCATGTTGTCGTCCCTGTCGCCTTGGCCCAGGTGCCGCCATTCAGACGCACCCAGACCTCCTTGACGCCCGACGCATCCGAGCCCGAATCCGATGCTGTTCCCGAAACGGTAAAGCCACTTGTGCTTTGCTGTGAGGCTGCCGCCGGGCTGGTGATGACGCAGGTCGGTGCCGTCACATCCGGCGGCCAGGAAACCGTGATATTGCGGACAACACTGGTACTCTGGTTTCCGGCCAAGTCCTTGGCATAGACCGTAATCGTGTGCGCCCCTTCGGAAACATTGTTGAAGGTATAGGACCAGCTGTCAGCCCCGCTGGCGCGAACGGCTGTCGCTGAATCAAGCTGGACCCAGACACCATCCAGCCCGGCGGAGAACCCGCTGTCACTGGCGGTGCCGCTGACCGGCACATTATAGCTGGTAATCGCCTGGGACTCAGTCGGGCTGGAGACCACGACCGCAGGATTGGTTGTGTCGGCCGGAGCCGTCACCGAAATCTCGTTGGTCAAGCTGTAGTTGCCGGCATTGTCAAGTGCATAGGCCCGGATCGTCAGCGCACCTGCCGCGGTAACGGTATAATCATACTCCCAATCCGCCGTCCCATCCGCTGTCTGCCAGGCTCCGCCATTGATCGAAACATGGACACTCTTGACGCCGGATGCGCCCGTCCCCGGATCGGAGGCTGTTCCGCCTACAACAAGAGACCAGCTTGTCAGCGTTGCGCCATTGGAAGGACCCGTGATACTGACAACGGGCCGGTCGGTCTCGGACGGAGTCCCTGGCGTGATTGTGATATCGTCAATAGTTGAACGCATCCCACCCATGCGGAATTCGATCGTAACCGGACCAGGCATATTGATTCCAGAAATCGTATATGTCCCGTCTGCCGAGTAGCTCACCTCGCCCTTTTGAACGCCTCCCACATACACTTTGCAGTTAAGGGCATCGGAAAATGGTTTTTTGATCGAAAATGTGACACTCCCGACCCCACCGGGTATGGATGCGGTCAGATTATCCTTGAGACACATGGCCTTGCCGTTAAGCAACTGATCGCCGCGGGCATTGCCATACGACCAGCTTATACCAGCAACTCCCGTAAAGCTCCCGGTCGTATATGAAGAGCCCGTCAAGGGGAGTGACGCAAACGTCTCGGTAAATGTTACGCCGCCGCCCGCCGAACTCGTTGCACCACTGGACGCCGTTCCGCTCGAGACAGCACCACTCGCGACAGAACCGGTACTGGCCGTTGATCCACTGCTCGGTGTGGACGCTCCACTGACCGTTGATCCGGCACTTCCGGATGAATCGGAAACCGCCACTGATGATGAGGCGACCGCTGCCGGCACATCATCGTCGCCGCAGCCCGCCATCCCGAGCATGCCCGCAACGAGCACCGCAAGAATGGCCAATACACGAATACCATACTTCATAGATTGACTCCTTTTTACGTATTCCGCAGGGCCACGCCCCGTGGACATCTCCTGATCCTTCTCTTCTATTGTGCACCATTATCGCGATTTGTCAAATTCAACCTGCGATCCGGGATTGCATACTGTCCGATTTTTCTCAAATTTGAGAATTTTGGAGTCCCGGATTGCACGCGGATTGTACAGTGTGAATAAATGGCGTAGTCCGCCATCACGGGGCATTCCCAAAACCGTGTTGCCGGTTCATGCAAAAGCCCCGTCCTCTGCCGTGCGGCACGAGACGGGGCTGTATACTACTCAGCTTTTGTGCAAGCGTTCAGGGATCATAGACAACCGGATTTGATGCCGTACCCCAAATCAGTGCAACTGCCTCGGGATAATCAATAAAGGGGTTGCGATTATGCTGCCAGTTTGCATAGATTCTGTCGTTGCGCTGCCGCTCCTGTGCACTGACTCCATCAAGAATGTGCCATTCAAGCAGGGAAGACAATTTTCCAAGACGCCCTACGCCCGAATCGGATGATGCTGTCCCTGTATAATTGACGACACGCAAGTCAGCAGTCCCCCCATCGTTCAAACCATCACCATCATAGCGGACGTCCATATACAAGACCATCCGGGCTACATCTCCCTTGGCAAAATCAAGCGGCTCAAAACTGTCCGTGTCGGAATAGCCGGCCAGCAGGCCTGAGTCATCCGTGTCCATTACGGCGCTCCCGCCGTAATCAAAATCCTTGTTACCTCTCGTTGAGTTGACCTCAACATCAGCCGGTCGCAAGTGATGAAAATCGGTATGGGCATATTGGCTTTCGGCAGGGAACCCGTGAGATTTTGCCCAGACATGCTCGCGATTCCAGCGGGGATAGCTCTCACCTGTCAGCGTAACACCAGTATACAGCAGGACAACCTGATTGGCCGAGGCACTGACGCCTGCCGGGGCATCAATATCTGTGTACTGCACCCAATCGTACGAATATCTGGAATATCCGGTGCTGATTATTGTATGTAACGCCGCCTTTAAAGCGCTCCCCGAAAGGCCATACGCATTTCT
>DAIREN010000198.1:0-4142 GCA_036795535.1 Spirochaetota bacterium | reverse complement strand
TGGAAAATCGTCAGGGATGTCGAGAGAGAGGGTCTGTGTGCTCCAGAGTTCACGGCCATCCATGTGGCGGATTCCGTGTTCCCGGCGGAAGGCCAACTCCTCCGGCGAGAGGGCGCGTGTCCCGATCTGGATGAGCGGGATCTCCAGACCCTCGACGATCCGGCGCATCACCGAGGCGTGGCTCCAGGGGTTGCCGTCCAGACTGTCCCGCAGATCCGCATGGGCATCAAACTGGATGATCCCGATCCGGTCAGCACCATGGACGGCCGAGACACCCTCGACCACCGGCAGGGTCAGGGAGTGTTCCCCGCCCAGAATGACCGGTATCGGCCGTCCACTGGAGACCTGGTACGAGAGGCTCCCGACCACGGCTTCACGTATTTTCGAGTAGACAGTCTCACGGTCGCCCTTGCAGTCAATTTCGGGGAGGGTCGTGATCCCGGCCTCTCCAGGTATTCCGGTTCCATCCCAGACCTCAAGCTGGCTGCTGGCCTCGATGATGGCCGCCGGCCCTCTGGCGGTACCGCCCATGTAGGAGACCGTATTCTCCCAGGGGACCGGAATGACGTGAAAGAGGGCATCGGGGGGGGGTGTGTTGTTGAATTCACTCGACAAAAAATAGCTGGTTCTGTTTTCCATTTTGGGACTCCCGGAAAGTTGACCTCAGGAGAGGCGTGCAAGAAAATCTTCGTACGTGAATTGGCGGACAGTTTCACCGCGACCGGTTCGTGAATCCCAGACGACAAGGGCGGGATGGGGAATCCCGTTGAAACCGGTTGTCTTGACAGTCGTATAATGGGCCATGTCATCCAGGACAAGGACTTCGCCCCTCTGGGGGGGAGTAGTGAAGCGATAGCCCCCGATGATGTCCCCCGAGAGACAGGTCCTGCCTGCGAGGCGTGTCGTGTTTTCGTCCAGGGCGGCGGTGAGGACATCTTTTGCGGCGACAATCTCACCTCCCCAGACTTCAGGGGTGTAGGGCATTTCGATCGTGTCCGGCATGTGGCAGGTGGCCGAGACATCCAGAATCGCGATCCGGCCATTGTTCTCATGGATGTCCAGGATCCGGCTCGTGAGGATTCCGCTGTGGATCGCCACGGCCTCACCCGGTTCCAGGAGGACATCCAGATTCCAGCGGCTCTTTGCCTTGCTGATGAGCTTTTCGAGGAGCCCGCGGTTGTAGCGGGGCTTGGTGATGTGGTGCCCGCCACCCATATTCAGCCAGGTGATTTCGGGACGGGAGAGGATGTCCCCCCAGCGCTCATCGACCGAGAGGAGTGTCCGTTCCAGTGGTTCGGCATCCTGCTCGCAGAGGGTATGGAAATGGATCCCGCTGATTCCGTCGAGGAGGTCGGGCACGCCGGAGGCTTGTGCCCGCTCGATCGTTCTGTCCCAGACGGCGCGCGTCATTCCCATCCGGCTCCCGGGGGCGCAGGGATCATAGAGGGCAACCTGCCCCTCGCTGTGTTCAGGGTTGATGCGGATTCCGAAAGAAAGCTCTTCCCGGCCCGCGGCCTGTCTTCGGGTGGATTGTCGATCCCGTTCCCGGAGACAGCATGCGCGTGCCCGCTCCCATTGTCCCGGCGAGTTGAACACGATATGGTCGGCCGTTGTCAGGAGGAGCGGGAGTTCCTCGTCGGTGTAGGCTGGGCCAAAGACATGGATGGACCGGAAACCGTGTTCCCGTGCAAGGCGGGCCTCATAGAGTCCGCTGGCTGTCGCACCATCCAGACTCGAGCTGATCTGGTCCAGAAGCGCCGGAAGGGAAAAGGCCTTGAGCGCGGCCAGAATCTTTCCCCCGCCGGCGTGGACGACCCGGGCGAGAATATCGAGGTTGTATTGGAGCGCCGCCCTGTCGACGACAAAGGCCGGAACAGGAAATTCCGCCGGATCAAAACCCTCGAAATAGGGGCGGTCATCTGCCAGACCGAGGTGTGAGCGGATCTCCGGGGTGATGCCGCCCATCAGCGGGGAAACCGGATTTCTGCGGGGTCCTGGAGCTTCCAGGGAAGTCCGAAGCGGCCGATCTCATCCATAAAAGGATCCGGATCAAAATTTTCCATATTGAAAACACCCGGCTTCATCCATTTTCCGTCGAGCATCATCTTGGCCCCGAGCATGGCCGGGACCCCGGTGGTATAGCTGATGGCCTGGCTTCCGACTTCACGGTAGGCGTCTTCGTGACTGCAGATATTGTAGATGTAGACTGTTTTCTCGTCGGCGTTTTTTTTCCCGCGCGCAATGATTCCGATACAGGTCTGCCCCTTGGTGAGCGGGCCGAGACTGGAAGGTTCGGGGAGGACTGCTTTGAGGAATTGCAGGGGAACAATCTCGATCCCCTGATAGACGACCGGATCGATCCGGGTCATTCCCACGTTCTGGAGCACCTCGAGGTGTTTGATGTAGTTCGTTGAAAAACTCATCCAGAACTGGGCCCGTTTGATTCCGGGATAGCTGCGCACCAGACTCTCCATCTCCTCGTGGTAGAGACGGTAGATCTCGTAGGTACCGACATTCTCCGGGCAGGTGAAGGGCATGTGCAGGGAGAGGGCCGGTGTTTCGACAAAGGAACCGTTCTCCCAGTGCCGGCAGGGTGCGGTCACTTCGCGGATATTGATTTCGGGATTGAAATTGGTGGCAAAAGGCTGGCCGTGGTTACCGCCGTTGACATCGACAATGTCGAGATACTCGATCGTGTCGAGGGAGTGTTTGAGCGCCCAGGCGGTATAGACATTGGTCACGCCCGGATCGAATCCGCTCCCGAGGAGGGCCATCACGCCGGCCTTTTCGAAATCTTCGGAGAGTTCCCACTGCGGGACGTATTCGAATTTCGCGGTATCACGAGGTTCGTAATTTGCGGTATCCAGATAGTGTGTTCGCGTCTTGATGCAGGCCTGCATCAGGACAAGATCCTGATAGGGCAGGGCCACATGGAGAAGCAGATCGGGCTGTTCTTTTTCAAGCAGGGCAATGACGGATGACTTGTCATCGGCATCAACGACGGCCGTTTTGATGGTCCGTCCCTGGCGCCGGGAAACATCCTGGGCGATCGCCTTGCACCTGGATTCCGTCCTGCTGGCCAAAACGATTTCGCCGAAGGTTTCATGGGACTGGGCACATTTATGGGCCACGACGTGTCCGACGCCACCCGCTCCGATTATCAAGACTTTCTTTGCCATTCGCTGATCCCCCGCTTTGTGCGACTTATTTTTCGTAGTATGTGTATCCGCGGATGCTTGCCTCGAACTCGTCGAGAACCGTTCTCCGCTCGGCAACCGTGATGAACCCGTCCTTGACGGCCTGTTCGGCCTTGTCCCTGAAACGGGCGACCAGATTTTTTGGCTCGTATTCGACATAGGTCAGGATGTCCCAGATCGAGTCACCCTCGATTTCGCGGACGAAATCGAAACTCCCGTTGTCGTTGATGCGGACACTGACAACATTGGTGTCCCCCATCAGGTTGTGCAGGTCACCGAGTGTCTCCTGATAGGCCCCGACCAGAAAGACGCCGATGTAATATTCTTCATTATCCCGCAGGGTGTGGACGGGGATGGTCTTGCGGACATCGTGGAGGTCCGCGAATTTGTCTATCTTGCCGTCACTGTCACAGGTGATATCCGCGATGATCGCCCGGCGGACCGGTTCCTCCTGCAGCCTGTGGATCGGCATCAAAGGGAAGATCTGGTCGATGGCCCAGGCATCGGGCAGACTCTGGAAGACCGAGAAATTTCCGTAATAGACATCGTAGAGGACTTCCTGAAGACCGACCAGCTCCGGCGGAACCCGTTTGACCTTGTCGAGCGAGGCGGCAATCTTGTGGATGATATCGATGAAAATGCTGTCCGAGAGGGCACGCTGTCTGAGCGAGATATTCCCGTGTTTAAACTGCTCGCGGATCTCCTCGCGGTAGTAGACGGCGTCGTTGTAGCACTCCTGGATGTTCTTGAGCGTCATGCTCTGTCTGACCAGCCAGAGATTCTCGAGGAGCTCCGGACTTTCCTCCGGGAGTGTCTCGGGAATCGTGCCGGCCTGCCAGGTATTGGTATCAAGGACATTGAAGAGGAGGATCGACGAGTAGGCGACAATCGCCCGGCCGCTCTCGGTGATGATGACCGGATGGGGGATCTCTTCGCTGTCCAGGA
>DAIREN010000197.1:0-4254 GCA_036795535.1 Spirochaetota bacterium | reverse complement strand
TGACGTCAATGGCGGATTGACGCAGCGAGACGGGCTGGCCAAAGCGCCTGATCGCTGCGTCAATCCGCCATTGACGTCAGCGGTATGTCGGTGCTCCAGCAGGAACTGGCCTGGCCGGGCATGCGGATCGGGTTTTCCCAGGCGCTCGAGCTGGAGACGATCCACCTGGCTGTCGTCGACACCACTGCCCCGGCAGTCGTTCGTCAGGGGCTGGACATTGGAGAGCCGGTTTCCATTTTGTCCAACCTGATTCACCCGGCACAGACCAGCATTCGTTCGAATCTTGTTTCACGCTCGTTCGAAAAAATGCAGGTCACGTATACGATCTCGAATGGCCGGATCACGGGGTTTTCCTGGCTAAACAGCTGGTGAACAAAAAACGATACGCGGCCCTTTCAGTCACTCTTCCCTGATGCCCCATACTCTTTGTCCCGTGTGCATCCGGACAGGTATTCAGGATTCCTGTGCTGCCCGGTGCGCAAGCACGACAGGGAAAAACAGGAAGAGACTGATGAGCAGACTGTAAAAAAATGTGTAGGAGGCATACCAGATGATGGTCTCGGGAGGGATCCGCCCTCCCGCCATCAGGCCTGAATAGATGCCTTGCAGCATCGAGAGCAAGCCGAAGGCGGGCAGACTGATGGCCAGTCCGGTAAAGATTTTCGCCGTCTCGCGATCCGGCGTGTTCCTTGAAAAACGGACGATCGTGTGCAGACCAATCCCAAGTTTTTTCCAGGCCCCGCGCGAAAAAACGGGCATTGCAATACACATTGCAGCGAGGACGAGCACAAGACTGTCGACATTAATGCAGGCTCCGATATTCCCGGCAAACGCTGCAGAGCCTAACAGCAAGCCAGAGACGGCAAGAAATCCGAGCATGATCATACACACCTCCTTGATATCATTGCTGTTTCGATATACACTTTTCCATGCACTGTGTATTCAATGGCATTGTGCTTCATTTTTCAAGCGACACCCGGCACACACCAGCATACCGGGGTGACAGGAGGAAATTCAAATGAAATCGTACCGCCCTCAGCTCCGCCGTATGACGGTCCTTGCCTGCTTTTTTTCCATCTTCCTGGGTTTCGAACTCTCCGGCGCCAGTCTGCTCGATCTTTCCGGGAAATCAGCCGAAGAGGCCAAGCGGGCCCTCTCGAATGCAACCGTGATCGCGTTTATCACCATGAACTGCGATATCGGAAGTTATGCCAACGAATTGTTCTTCCAGTCCATGGAACCCTGCTCGAACGTCTCTGCAACGGTGATTGAGTATCCCAAGGCACAGGAGATCTTCAATCGCGGGTTCCGTCCCGGCGAGATGCTCGTGATCCATAACGGGCGGATCATTGAATCTTCACGGGACACTCAATACGGAGTCTCCCAGACAGCGGGGTTCAACCAAAAGCAGCACTGGGTCTACCAGGTCTTCAAGCGGCACAATCTGCCGCTCCCCCTGGCCAAACCGGATGCCCTGTTTTTGCCACCACAGGCCGATACAGGAAGGATCAACCTTTCCCGTGGTCTGATTGCCGAATACCTGTTCGACGGTTCCCCCAACGAGAGCCAGGGCAGGCAAAACCCCTTTACCCTGATGGGCAGCGACACCATCAGGGATGGTGCGCTCTCGTGTGATGGCGTGTACAACAGCAGCCGGTTTTCCGGTGGATACTTCACCCCAAAGGAAGGGGCATCTGCATTCGACAATGGCGTCACCATTCACGCCAACATCAGTCTTGCCAGATCCGACAAGGGTCGCCGGCTGGTCTTTGGCTTCGGGTATTCCATCCTGGTCCTTGAACTCTCCAATGGCGCTCTTGATCTGGTCGCCGATCTTTCGGGCCAAAACACAGCCAGACAATACCGCTACTCCCTGGACGTGTATCCACTCCATTCAATTCCGTTTACACAGGAGCAATGGCACAGTGTGATCATCAGTACCGACTTTACTTCCCGCCGCGTCAAGCTCATGTTCGACGGAAAGCGACAAGAGGACCTGTACCTGACACAGCGGTTTGTCGATCATCTCAAACAGTTCGGGCTTTCCCGTCTCGGGTGTTACGGAATCCGATTGAGCCAACCGGGCTGGGGTGGGGTTTTTCACGGGCAGGCAGATGATATTGCCATCTATTCACGGGTGGTGAATGGCGCCGAAATGCGGGCCCTCTACGAGAAATACCGGAAATAGCCCGGGGTGCGTTCCATGCAGCCTCAGCAGGGCATCAGGATACACAGCTTGCGCTCCCGCCGGACCAGTGCCGGATACCCGGGAGACAGCGGACGCCATCACCCAAAAAAAATATCAGGTCAGCCCGCGTGGATCGCGCTTGCGTGCGGCAGTCTGATGGTTTACAATCTTCAAAAAGAACTACTCATGGCGTATGCGTCCTCTGGAGGAAGAAGTGACCCGACATTTTTCTTGTATCGTTGTATTGTGTTTTTTCGTTATTGTCTCCTGCGGCACAGGAAAACCGGACGAGAGGACGTTCCAGGGGGTGCTCCAGGGCGAGCCCAACTACCTCAACTATGTTCCGTATTCAAGTGCCTATGAGGCTCAGGCCGTGGGTATGATCTATACCCCGCTTTTTGAAATCGACATGAATGCGACCAACGCCTTGCGCCCGGCGCTGGCGACAAATATCACCGTCAGTCCCGACAAGCGCTCCCTCAGAGTAGAGATGCGTCAGGATGCGGTCTGGGAGGATGGGCGACCGGTGACCGCGCACGATGTCGAATACACCTGGCGGATGATCCTCGACCCGGCATCCGGCGCGCAAAACAAGATCAGTGATCTGGCCGAGATCGAGTCGATCACCGTGCACAATGACTGGAGTTTTACGGCACTCTGGAAAAAGCCCCAGGTCAACTCGATGATGACCATTGCCGGGATGACCCCGATTCCGAAGCATATCTGGCAGGGCAAGGATATGCGGGATCCGACCCTCAACAGACATCCGGTCGGGAACGGTCCCTGGAAATTTCTCGAATGGAAAACCGGACGACATATTTCATTCGTGACCAATCCCCGTTGGTGGGGTGACCGCAAGCCGTTTTTTACCCGGGTCCTCTTTCGCATTATTCCCGAAGAAGGCTCGATCATGGCGGCTCTCAAAAAAGGAACGCTCGATCTTGTTGATTCCTTGCGGGCCATCACCTGGCTGGACTTTGTCCGTGAAGACGCAAAAACCAATTTCGGGAGACTGCGCAGCATCAGCACCTCCTACGGGGTCATCGCCTGGCAGCAAAAGGGCAATCCGTTTTTTGGCGACGTCCTGGTCCGGCGCGCGATGACGCATTGTCTCGACCGCGCATCCATTCTCAAAAACATCTACCGCGGAGTCGGACAGGTGCAGACAGGGCCGTTTTACCGGAGTTCCTGGGCAGAGGATCGTTCCATTGCTCCGCTTGTCTACGACCCGGCACTCGCGGCCCGGCTCCTTGACGAGGCTGGCTGGAAGCTGGACCCCGCCAGAAAAATCCGGATCAAAAACGGGAAGGAATTCAGGTTTGAATTTCTTGTCACCCAGGGGTCCGAGAACGGACGGGCGATCGCCGTGATCCTGCAGTCCGAACTGGCGAGAATCGGTGTTGACATGCAGGTGCGGACCCTGGAGTGGTCGGTCTTCAACAAAAAACTCACCGCCCGCGAATTTACCGCAGCCCTGTTTGGCTGGAACAACTCCGTCGACTGTGATGTCTATGATCTCTGGCACTCTTCGATGCAGAACGACGGCCTCAATCACATCGGCTACGCCAATCCCGAGGTTGACCGGCTTCTGATGGAAGCACGCGGCACCTTCGAGATGCCGGAGCGGATCAGGATCGCCCACCGCATCCACCGGCTGATCCATGATGACCAGCCCTATACCTTTTTGATCGCCAACGAACTCCTCGGGCTGCACACGGCCCGGATGCGCGGTGTGATGACTTCGATCCGTGGTGCCTACTCGTCCTGGCCTGGGCTCGTCTCCTGGAGTGCAGCCGGCGTGCGGGCAGAATAGGAAGACGGTGTGCTGGGATACATCCTGCGTCGCCTGGGAATCGCCATCCCGACCCTCTTCGGGATTACGCTGGTCACCTTTGTCATCATGCAGGCAGCCCCTGGGGATCCGGTGACCATGCAGTACGGTGGCGCCCTCTCGACCAAGGGTGCGGGCACCAAGGCCCATCTTGAGGCAATGCGCAAACTCTACAAGCTGGATGAACCTGTCCATGTCCAGTACCTGTCGTGGACAGGTTCATCCAGCTTGTAGA
>DAIREN010000196.1:0-4312 GCA_036795535.1 Spirochaetota bacterium | reverse complement strand
TGATCTGCCACATCCATGACGGGGTGACCGCGGCTTACCTCTCCAGCAATGCGGTCAACGATACTTCAAGCAGGATCCATGGCGTCAACGTGATCGAGGCGGACAATAATGCCAGCCTGTGGGGCAAGACAAGCCAGGGTCAAGCGGCCGATCTTTTTAAAAGCCGCAGCTTTACACCTGCGACCGCGCCAGCCACCGTGCGCTACACGGCGACGGCCAGCCCCTGGGCGTTGACGACGACCGCCAGTACTGTGTATATCGAAAACATCAGTGCGGCCGGGGCGACGATGACCTTTACCCACAGGGCCGAGTAAGACACGTATTGCAATATCGAAAGTATGAGATATTGCAATACGATGACCACCCTCTTCGCGGGACACGCCGGATCCGTTCGGCGTGTCTGCGTACATCATGATACTGTATTGTATGATGAACGGCGTCCGGCCGAAAGGGGGCGTAGCATCGTGACATGACAGCCGGACGGTGCGCCCTTTTTCCGGATTCCACATCCCTTCATGGTTTGCGCAAGCGGCAAGGTGCCTGACCAAAAACGGAGCTGCCCAGTTTTTCCCGGACAGCTCCGCTGCATCAATCGGACTCGTAACTTACTTTGGCTTGTTATTGGTTGACGTGGTGGATGTCTCCCCCCCGGTCTTGTCAGCCAGATCCTCGAGGCGGCGCATCTCGGCCTGCTTCTTGTCGTCAAACTCGAAGGCACTCTTGGGGAGATCGAGTGCCCAGGTCAGCGAAAGCATGTGGGTGCCGCTTGTGGCTTTCATGTCGAGAGGCAGGATGAAGGCATAGTCAAAGGTAAAGGCATGGCTTCCCAGCCCGAGTATGTAACTGATACCGAGGGAGAGATTTGAAAGATCATCGCCCCACTCAAAACCGGAGCGGAAGGCAAAGGAGTGCGAGAGCTGCCAGAACTCGAATCCAAAACCGTTGACAGTTTTAGCGGTCCGGATATCGTCCTCATCTCGCCCGAGACTGGTGTAGGTGTAGGCGATCTTGAGATCCTGCATGAAGAGCAAGTCCCCGACCTCCCAGTTGACGCCGGCCTTGATCGAGCTGTTGAGCGGTTCTTCGGTGTCTGCGTTGATGGCGATGTCCGGTTCAATGAAATTGTTGAAGACAAGCCCGATGTGGACACTCTTTGAGAGGTGCATGATCACGCCCAGATCGAGTCCAAAAGCGCTTGTGCTCGTTCCATTGGCAAAATACGGATTGACAGCGGTGTATTCGTTGTCGTTGACACCCCGCATGAGGATGTTCATCCTGAAGCCGACCGAGAAATTCAATCCGGTATTCAGGATGTTCGAGAGCCTGCGGCCAAACGCCATCGAGATGGCCCTCTCGTAATAGAGCTCGTCAGAGAGTGTGTAAAACGAGAGGCCATAGGCGCCATCCTGGAAGACCGGCCGGGTCAGACCAAAGGTCAGGAGATTGATGATGCTGGCCGGCCAGTTGATCAGACCGTCATTGACAAAGGGTGCGGCGTAACTTGCGTTGAATACTCCGATCGAAACATCATCCAGTCCAGTAAATGGCAAATCATACTGGACATTTACCTGGAGCGTGTCCAATGCGGCAAGGCCCGCTGGATTGTGGGGAAGTGCGTTGATATCCCCGCCATAGGCGGCCATGGCATCTGCCATGCCTTTGGCGCGGACACTCGCGCCCCAGATTTCGAAAGCTCCGAAGGTCGTCCCTGTCAGTGTGAGAAACAGGACGGTGACTGTCGTAAGAATGCGTAATGGTTTCATGGGTGTCTCCTTCCTGTTTCAGTCAGCGGATCATCACGATGCGGCCCGAGTATGTCTGGCCACCGGCCGTGATCTGGTAGATGAAGATTCCGCTCTTGACCATGTATCCGTCCTTGTCCTTGCCGTCCCAGGGAACCGAGCCGGAGGCCAGGCCACCGTCGATCGAGTAGCTGCGCACGAGCCTGCCGCGCAGGTCAAAGATCCGGACGTCGACGACGGGGTAGGCTTTGTCAAGGAGGAAGGAGAGTGTGGCTGTTGCAAAACCGGCCTGATCCGGGGTGAAGGGATTTGGGGTAACGGTTACATTGCGGATGACCCCGCTGGTAGAGACAGCTTCGAAAACAGCATACACCCCGTTGATATTGCGAATCTTGACACTGACCAGATCATTGGCGGCATCCACGGTGCCACCAATCCGGATCCAGCGGATGCCGTCCCAGAAGAAGACCGAGAGGTTCGCTTCGGTCCAGCCCATGGCCGTGATCGCGGTCTGGTCATAATGGATTGTCAGGGTCGCTTCTTTCTTCAACTGGAGGTTGCTGATGGCTGTGCCGCTGGCATCCTGGAGCGAGAGCTGGATAAAACTGTGTGTTCCGGTTGTGCTCGGGGGCTTGATCCAGCGATTGTTGGCCAATGCAGTCATTTGCTCGGGGGACAAAAGTGTTGCCGGTTTGGAGAGGCTGACAAAAGCGTCACGATACAGGGCGCCCGAGGGGATTTCGACCTTGGTCGCCGGATCGTCGTTTAAGATACGGGTTTGGGTTTCGCCGGATTCGGAGTCGAGAGCGACAGCGCTCAACGTGATGGCCGGGACAGAGGTGTTCCTGTTGGCCGAAACCGTGATATTGGTCACATAACGCTTTCCTGCATAATCCTTTGCCGTAACAAAAACGTCGTAGAGACCGGGTGCTACGTCACGAATGATGTATTTTCCCGTGACGCCGTCTGTGGCAAAGGTTGCGACTGCCGTTTCAGTTCCGTTGGAATAGATGGTGATGTTTGCCAGGGAACGTAACGGATAAATCGTGCCACTGACAATGCCGTACGGTGAATCTGAAATTGAGATGCCAAGTCCTGAATCCTGGACGAGGGGCTTGAAACCGAATCCGTTGTCGGTTTTGATGGTCCAGCGTCTGCTGGCTGGTGTGTGCAGATCATTCCGGATGGCGACCGTGACCGTGTCGGTCTGGCCGTTGGGTATGGTCTTGGCCGCGGTGGCATAGTTGATGGTAATGACCGTATTTGTGCCGACGGTTGACAGACTGATGCCGGTTGTCCCGCTCCCGATAATGCTGCTTTTGACATTGGTCACGTTCTCGACGGCAAATCCGCCGGGGACGGTGATCTCGGCCCAGTTGACCGGGTAATCCCCGTTTTCGTTGGCGCTGATCGTGATCGTAAACGTCTCGTTGGTGATAGCCGTGTACAGCGTCTTGGGTGTGGCATAGGCACCCGAGATCGGATTCTGGCTCATGGTGATATCCGGGGCCGTGACGATTCCGTTCGGAACCAGGGTCAGACCGGTCAGGTACTTGGCCCCGGCAAAACCGATGCCGATGGCGTAGATATCATAGACGATATTCTGTCCGCTGGCATTGGTGGCATTGAGACCCAGGATTTGGTAGGTTCCGGTGACCCCGTCGGTGACGGCAGTTCCCCGGACATTGGTTCCTTCGTACAACGTTATTGAAGAAAGAACATTGGCGGGCAGGATGCGTCCCTTGATGGATCCATAGGGTGAGTCGATGGCATTGATTGACAGGCCGGCATCCTGGGCGTGAGGTCCAAAGCCGAATCCGTTATCGACAATCGCGGACCACTTGCGGTCAAAGACCGGAGCCGTGTAGTTATCGCGTGCCCTGACGGTGATGATGTCGATGGACGAAGTCGGCAGACTCTTTGAGGCATTGGAGTAGCTGATGACAAATTCATTGCTCGCCAGCAGGGTGATGCCGGCATTGGTGGTGATCGAGCTGCGGATATTGGTCACATGTGAAATGCCGAGACCGAGCGGCAGGGTGATTTTGGCCCAACTGATCGGGTTGACACCGCTGGCATTGTTGACCAGGTAAAAGGTGAAGTCGGTGTTGGTGGCCGAGGTGTAGAAGGTGTTGGGTTTGACATAGGCCGAGGCCGAGGCCTGGACTGCAGTGACCATGACGGCGTTGGTAAAACCTGTCTGGATACCCGTAGTGACCCAGCCCACCGGGGCCACGGCGTCGTCAACCTGGCTCGAAAAAACGTGCGGGCCGGCGGTCAGCGTATTGGTGAAATTGTCGACCACACTGAACGTGATGATGTCCGTACCACCACCGGCCGGGACATTCTTGCCGACCTTGCCATAATCGACCCAGATGTAGGAGTTGGAAACACCGATCGCCAGGGCGCGTTCGGCCGCTGTCAGGATCAGGCTGGATGTGTTCTGTACTTCAAATCCCGTCGGGATGGCGATGCGCAGCTTGGTAAAGCCCTGGTTGCCAACAAGGGTATCGTTGCGCACGTTGTAGTTGAAGCTCGAATTCACCTTGTCGTATCCGATTGAAGGCGGG
>DAIREN010000195.1:0-4323 GCA_036795535.1 Spirochaetota bacterium | reverse complement strand
GCCGTTTACCGTTCCATCAGTAGCCAATGGTGCGGGCGAAGCATTTATCGTGCATGCCGACTGCGTCAAATATAATGGACAGAATTATTCCCGATGGGGTACCACCGGTATGATCCAGGCCAGTGCCGGCGATGCTTCTTCATTCATCGAGGGGAGCTCGCTCAAGATCAAGACCTACAACAATCCGGATGCCAGGTCTGCCATCGAACCGGCCGAGACCTATGTCGGTGCAACCTCCGTCTATCTCTATGTTTCAACGACCAATATCAATTCCCCCGATATCAGTGAGCTCCGCATCCGGATTCCTGACGGGTACAACATCTCCGCCGACAACACATCCGGGAACACGTACAGCTCGCTGATCATCAGCGCCGACGCCAGTTATGTGACAAAGATTTCGGAAAACGGAACCAACTACATCAAGGTCGACTACAAGGGAGCCGGTACCTTCCTGCCCGCCAGCGGGGGGATGGACCGGATCGCCATCACTGTGGCATCGACTCCGGCTGGTTTTACGGGAGCGACCACCAATACCGTCTGGCAGGCCTCGGTCAACTCCGAAATTCCGGGGACCGTGCGGACAGTCTGCCGGCAGGATTCAGCCTACAACAATATGGCACTCCTTGTCAGACAGCTTCCTCCGGTCATGATTGCCTCGATTTCGACGATTCCCGAGGGCACGACCAATACGTTGTATAACAACAACCACTACAACTTGGTAACGGTTGCTGTCCAGAATAACGGTGGCATCGGGAACCTGATCAAGCGTATCCGGATCCAGATGCCCACGGTTGTCAGTGCCGTGGATGTGGTAAGCAGTTCGGTCATCGGAGGGACGAGCGGGATCGGGATGAACTACGACAACGTCCTCAACCAGGTGATTGTCGATTATGCAAGCCAGTCCAAGGTCCTTAATCCGGGCCAGAGTGATATTATTACCTTCAATATCCAGGATTCTGTCGGGACGATGTCTGATCCGGTTATTCATGCATTTCCTGTGGCGGCAGACAATGAAAACGAAGAAGGCTATGTTGCAGCCACGGAAGGGAGTCAGACGTGGCGCATCCGTTGGAAGCGCCCGGACGCCGCTGGTTCGGCCAGTGTTGTTGCGGTCAACGGCTTGGCAACACCGGGAACGAATTACATCTATACCTCGACGACCGGAACTACACGGCTTGAGTTGGGGATCAACAATACTGGCGGGACGGCCAATGTTGTCCGATTTGTGGAGATCACCATTCCGGCCCAATTTACCAATATTGCCAATGCTGCCAGCAGCTTTTATGCAGCTTCGCCGATCACGCTCGATGGCAACCGCATTCTGGTCAAGTACGGTGATGCCGGCTTGGGTATTCCCGAGGGACAGAGTGACACGGTTTCGGTTGATCTCAAGGATGCTGTCGGTCTGACACAGGAACAGGTTGCGGCCTTCTCGGTTCGTCTTGCCAATACCCTCTGGGAGTCCAATCTCCAGCCCACCGGGGAGGTCCCCGGCAAGACCAAAAAGGTCAACTTTATCCGGCCACCACTCTTGGCAACAATGGCAACATTGCCAATCCAGATCGATTCCGATGTGTTGACGCATCAGTTGGTCACGACCATCGTCAATACCGGGGAGCCGGAAAACATCATAGGAGAACTCAGGATTTATGTACCTGATTTTATCGTGACAAATATTGTCAATTCGGCTGCTAGCCTGATACTTGGCGAAAATTCATTTTCAAGCAGCGATATCTCGGTGAGTACGACGGGTCTCTCGAATTTTGTGCGTGTTACCTATCCCCCGGCCAAGCCCTTCAGAGGGGGGATGACCGAAACCATAACCTTCAGTATTGTGCATTGTCACCCGGGTGGCGCAACCAATCTTACGCTTGTTGCGACGGCATCCAATGTTCGCAACCTCTGGCAAAAGCTCGGGACGACATCGGGAGGAACCAATACCCTTACGATTCGCAAGCCTCCGGCACAGGGCAAGATAGCGTTGACGCCCAATGTGCTGTATCACCATGATGGAGGAGCTTTGGTCTCGACCAATCTGCTGGTTTTGACCTTGACCAATACCGGGACAACCGGGAATGATATTACAAGCGCTGTTGTCAACTTCCCGTCGCTGTTGCAGTACAAGGTGGTTTCGGTCAGCAATGACAGCGGCGCAGGGATCGCAAATCAGCTCGCTTCACAATCACGAATCACGATTGATTACAGTTCGCTCAAACTCCAGGCGACAAAAAGTGACAAGATATACATCTGGTTCCGGACCGACATGGCCTCACAAATCATTGATCAGTCATTCTCCTGTTCGTTTGACAACGGCGAGGGGTTGCAGGTCGCGACTGTTCCGGCTGGCAAGTCTTCGGCACTCTCCCTGGTGACACGCCCTGAAATCTGTTTGGCGCAGAATGATGCAACACCCAACCAGATCTATACGACAGACGCTTTCTCGTCTTTTACCTTTACTTTCAAAAACGGAGTGACCGGCGGGAAGCCGATTGCCCGTTTGCGGATTGATGTGCCCAATCCATTCATCTCGACCGGAGCTGTTCTTTCCAGCCCCTGGCCGAGTTCGACAGAAGTCTTCGAGACGACAAACGGTCAGTCTGTCTTTGTCAATTACTCCGCCTCCAAGCTTGATGCCGGGAGTTCGGATGAGGTTTCGGTCGGTCTTCGCGACAATTTCGTTATTGGTACGACCAATATCGTCTTTACCGCCTGGGCGGATTACGGGGACGGTGGTGCGTTCAAGCCGGTTCGTGTAACGACTGGCAAGAGCATGGGGGTTGAATTTGTTTTCCCGGATGCCACGGCGTATGCCACGGTTACTCCACGTCTCGTCAATATGAACTCGGTCAGTAACCAGTTCACGGTTATCGTAACGAATACCGGAGTTGCCGGAAACCATATCAAGAAGATGGAAATCGACCTTGGCAAGTATGTCACCAATGTTGGCCTACGGTCGAGTGCCATTCTTGGTGCCGGTGCGGGAACCGTCATCAGTAACCGATATCTGCTTCTTGACTACGCTGCCTCGGCGACGAATCTTCCATCCGGGTACAAGGACACGATTACTGTTGCTGCGCTTGATTCGGCAGACGAAGTAACCAATGTAACCATCCGGATCAGGGTTTCGAACACGACGTCGGATGAGGAGTATCGCGTTGCCACTGAGCAGACAACCGGTGGCCTCAAAATCAGCTATTTCAGGCCGGATTATCTTGGTTCGGCATATGTTGAGGCGGTCAACCGGGTTTCGGCAGACAAGCCAAATACTGTGTATTCAACAGTGACAACCAGTACCTTGCGTTATACCCTTGTCAACGATGGAGCGGCCGACAACGATCTGGACGCGATGCGGCTCTATCTGCCGGATGTCTATGTTGATACAGCTACCCTCTCCAGTATCACCAGCCAGCGTGGGGGTATTGTCGATCTGTCGGGCAGCGTTCTGACAATCTGGTATACAAATGGAACCAAACTCGCGTCCACCCAGCGTGATACCATCCAGTTTGCGGTTGTTGACCGTGTTTCATCAACGAATGCGGTTTCACGCTGGATTTCAACTTCGCGCTTTATGACATCCGGCGGAAAATTCCTGACCAACCAGTTGGTCGCTGGTAAATCGGACAGCATCAACTTCGAGATGCCGGCTCCTGCCGCCAAAGCCCGGCTCAGGCAGCGCATGATCTATGCAACGACCCCCAGATTCATGACGGTCCTCGATATCACCAATGCCGGTTCAGGGAGCAACGCGGTCGAGACGGTCCGCATCAGCATTCCTGCCGGGATGCAGCCCGGGTTCGGGCCGGGCATGGTGACAAACAGCTTTGCGGCCGCGAAGGCCTACACCGCCGGTGTACTCACCCTGACCTATACCAATTTTACGGTCGGAAAAGTGGATACGCTCTGGCTCGATCTGACCAATACCTACACGGACGTCTACTCGGGCAAGCTTGCCATGACAGTCGCCAACAAGGTTCTTGAAAAAAGTGTTGCGGAGTGGACGACGGATGCCCTCTTGCAGCGGGTGGTGACAGCGCCCTCCGTGTATGCAGAGGCTGTCAGTCCCAGGGACGGGGTCGAAAACCGCCTCTGGTCGACGGATTTTGAGGCGCAGTATCGCGTCTATGTACGAAATGACGGCACCGGTGATGCAGCCATCCGCCGTGTCCATATCCGGTTGCCTGCAGGCTTCAGCGTGAGCGCGGCTTCCAGTGGTGCCGTTGGGGGGTCAGGGCTCAGCTTCAGTTCGAATACCGTTTCCATCGATTATCCCGGGGCTTTCCCCTTTGCTGCCAGTCAGTGGGATGCCATCACGATTACCGCGGC
>DAIREN010000194.1:0-4394 GCA_036795535.1 Spirochaetota bacterium | reverse complement strand
AACCTTTGGATTATCCGCTGCAATGGATACCGTCTGCTTGAGAAACTCGGTATTGGTTTCGGTATACTGAGCTGTCGCTCCATTGACAAAGGCTGAAGCATTGACTGTGGACGGGAAAACCATATTGGTATTGGTCACACCCTCGGGCAGGATGGGCGTTCCGTACATGGTAAAAGTAATCCGGTCATACCCGTTCATCCCGGGCAACGAACCGACTAAGTCCTGCGCATAGTTGAGGGTGATGAAGCGCTTCCCTCCAGTCTGTGAAAACGAAATATTGCCAGCGTCATCGTTGATCAACAAGGAACTGGCATTCGTGACAAGGAATGCATTCGTCGGAAGTTCGATCACAGCCTGGGATATGGCCGGCCTGTCAACAACTCCCTTGGTCGAAATTTCATAGGTGACTGCGGTGATACTCTCAGTTGTTGTTCCTTGGTTGATGACAGCAGGAGAGGTTGTAACCGAAGCAAAAGCCCGAGGCTGGCCATAGCTGCGAACAGTCATGGTCGTATCAGGAGCCGTCACACCGACCTCGGTCGCCGGAACGGCTTTTTTCATGCCCGTTGTGGGCAGGCCACCATTGGCATCACCGACCATCTGGGCGTAGGTCCAAGTAAAATCGTTGTACTTTTCAAGGTTTGCATAGACCTCAAATTCCCCCCCCGTGCTGTTTGCAACGGCAGGTGTTTTCAGGTTAAAACCGATACGAATTATCTTGTTATCTGTTGTCGAACGAATGACACCAGTTGAAGTCGGTGTTGAATGAAAAATGATCTTGAGCATTTCCGCCCGGCCATCGTAGTTTGTAAATGCTCTGACGTAGCACTGATTGGCCGCACTAGGCATTGTTGTTGTTGAAATACTCAAGCTGGAAAGAGAACCATTGTCGTCATAGTCGTTGGAGACACTAATCGTGGCAAGCTGCCATTTATTTGTCATGAATGCAGGCTTTGCTATGATGATCTCGCCGATACCTGAATCAGAAGACTGAATCGTCGGTGTAATATCGATGGTATATCTGATATCCGAACCACCCGCTAGCACCCTTCTAGGATTTATACTTGCAGTCAATACATCACAGACTGATCGCACAACAAAGTCATCGTACTTTGCACTTTGATCTTCGCTCATATAGAACAATGACTCATGGCCAAACATGACCATCAAGTCGCTATTCCAGGACACATCAGACTTGCCAATCATATAAAATTCATTTGGTTGACCAGGTAATCCTCCATCCGAATTCGGATTGAGATAATACCGCACAGAACTCCCGTCATGAAGCATGCGGATCATAAGTTTTTTTGTGTTTGGATTTATAACGCTCCCGTTAAGCACATAATTGTAAGCATTGAGCAAACCGGTAGTCGCGGTTGTGGTATTGTACTGTGTATCACCTGGAGCGCTGTAATCTATTCTCCAATCCGAAGACGAAAACCCACTGTACGACTGATTTGTCGGACCACTTGCCGTTGCTGGAAAATTTTCTTTCCCGTCAAAATACCCCAAGCGACTTGTATCAATCGAAGCCGTCCAATTGCGCTTGGTAAGCTCGAAAAAATAGACTGCATCCGTCAACTGGTCCCATTCATTTACCTTGCTTGCCTCATACCGGGCGAGCCAGATATTAATAGCACTCTGGTGATAGGTTGATTCAGTCGCACGTTCGTTGTTGGAATCAACATGAGCGTATGTCCTGGTTACCATAAATCCGAATGGAGTAAATGACGAAGCCCGGATATTGCTGCCGAATGATATTGAATTCTGAGGCAAAAATCTGGCTACTTTACCCATCCAGATATTATTGAAAGTAATATCGCAATTATTCGGACGGCCAAAAATCTGAAGCTCCCCTCCTGCAACCGTGATCACAGATGGCGTATCCTGATCATTTGCCAAATACAATGGATTGTTGGCGGAGAAAATACCTCCACGCCCCATCCTGTATGGACCATTTGGCCAAGCATCAGCAGCTGTCCCGAAATTGGCCCAGCCTGTGCTTGTCGCATCTCCAATCGTATTAAAGGTCTGCACATAGCTGTATGATCTGCCGACAAGCTGGCTGGCCGTCAGCCAGAGTACCACAAAGACCGGCACGGCAAGTACAAGCACACGGAATATCGTCTGCATAGTGGCGTTTCCTTTAGTCTGTCGTGTCTTCATCGTCCGCCCCCTCACTTCAGCACGAGCACAGAGCCGGTAAAGGTCTCACCGCCCGCCCGTATCTGGTAGAGATAGACGCCGCCCGGCAAGGCGAAGCCGTTTTCGTGTCGTCCGTCCCAGAAGACTTCACCTTGCCGGTACGTTCCGTCCCGGGTAAATTCGCGGATCTTCTGGCCACGCATATTGTAGATCGTAACCGTATAGGTCGGGTGATCCTTGGAGAAAGAGAAGGTCAGCTTGAGTTTTGAGCTGTTGTCACCACCACGACCCGGAGTAAAGGGATTGGGTGAGGCCTTGACATTGTAAATCTGCTGGGCAGCCGCAGCCGGTTGAACCGAAAGCACAGCATAATAATTATGGAGATAGTTGACCTTGGCACTGACTGTCTGCTTGACGGGATCCACAAGACCACCAACCGGGACCCATTCCGAGGTCGTCTCCTTCCAGTACCAGATGCCCAGCTTGTCTTCCTGCCAGGTTCCCGTTGTCAACGGCAGATTGAGGTTGGTTGCCGTATAGTGAAGCTGGACGATGCCATCCCCTCCGACACCGACTCCGGGGACACTCACATTCAGTCGATCCCTGATATCGAAGCGGAAGCAGCCGAGCAGGGTCGCGTCGGGGGGTGCCAGGACCAACCGGTTGCGCAGGACATCCGACTCCTGCGGTGTCGTCATGTCCACCACAGTGATATCGAGGGAGAACTGGTCAAGGAGGGTCCCGCTTCCAAGAATGAAGCGAGTATTGGTGTCGGCATAGTCCACAACAATCTGTTTGTTGGTCAGGTTCGAATCGAGATAATCGTTTTTGAGGACAATGCGTTCCAGCGTCTGGATCCTGTTGGCCAATGACTGGACATTGGTCACGGTCAGTCTGAAGCCGTCCGCACTCAAACGCATGCGGAAGTTCCCCTGCGGGACAAAGGGCAGACTGAATTGTCCTCCTGCCATCGGATCACTGTACACGACGAGGGAGGCATCCTGCATTGTTCCGTCACTCCCCACCTCGCGGGAATAGGGTGTTGTCACAACGGTGTTGTTGCTGCTCGTGATCAGCTCGATCTTGACGATATTGGGCAGGAAGCTCCCCGTTGATTTTTTATCGGTCTTGAAAACCGGGAGAATCGATCCACTGAAAATCCCGTACGGTGCCGGTCCGATGGTATAGGTCTGATTGGCCTTGCTTCCGGTATCGGTATCAATCGCGTCCAGCTCGGCCGCCAGGATATTGGTCTGCATGAGGAGGGAGGCATTGGTCAAGGAGACAATGGCCTCGATCGTATTGGTCCTGACCACCTCGTTGGTGATCCGGTAATTGATCGAGAGCGTGACGGTATCCATCTCGTTGAATGCGATCGGGAGTACTCCATACTCCACCGTCACCTTCCCTGCCGGTTTGTCCACCAGAACGGAACCCCCACGACTGCTCGTGGCCGAAATCGAATCGTACAGATTGAAAGCCTGATTGGTTAGGATCGTCCGGAAGAGGGAATACCCCTGGGCCCGGTTGCGGACCTGGTAGCTGATGACGGCGTTGGTATTGATCGTATAGATCGAAGTAAGATTCTTGATCCCGGCGAAAACCGCAATCGGCGGATACTTGATATCCATGGTCGCGAAGGCTCCGGAGGGGATAAGGGACTGCGCGTACCCGCTTCCGTCCCCATTGTCGGCCAAAGCCTGGAAGAGGAGATTGTTGGTGGCGTCCGTCTCGGTATGAACCAGGTTCATCCAGATGGCATCCGTGGCACCTGCCTGGAGTTTGTCACCCGGATAGGTCACCTCGATCAATGAGCCGGAGACACTGGCTGTGGCACCGCTGATCGTATTGCTGAGGAACGAAATCCCGGAAAAGACAGGAGGAACCTCGAAGCGAACCCGGTGAATGATATTGCTGGCCGTCCCCGTATTCTTCAAACGGACGATGATATTGGTCGTCCGCGTGCTGTTTTTGGCAGCGACATAGACAAAGGGTTTTGTCCCCGTCCCGAACCCGTCAATCCAGTACTGAGTGGAAACCGGCGGATGAACGTAGGCCATGGTGAGAGTCTTGCCCGCATAGAGCCTGGTTGCAGCATAATTGGTATTTGGATCTGCGCCATCAATCTCGTCAATCCCGCCGACCATGACACCGAACGCGGCAGTCTGTGCACCGGCATGCCAAGGATCTGCCGAGGTAATCGTGATGGCATCCCACTGACTGGCAGCAAAGGGGAAAGCCCCGGGATA
>DAIREN010000193.1:0-4418 GCA_036795535.1 Spirochaetota bacterium | reverse complement strand
CGCGTTCGCCGGACGGACTCGAACCACGGGAGCAGCTCGCCGGGATCCGCGAGCGCGTTCTCGGGATGGTTCGTCTGCAGTACCGGGTGTTTCATGAAGAGCTGCTCCCCGGGCTGGCCTCCCACGGGATCCGCATCATGTTGCAGAAGGAGGAGATCGAGCCCTGGCTTGACGAACTCTTCATCCTCTACCGCGATTCCATCCGGCCGGTTTTGACACCCATCTCGGTCGGAGGGACGCATCCCTTTCCCAATCTGGTCACGGGCCGGCTCTATCTGGCCGTTTCGCTCGGGGTGGACGAGGCGCGGACGGACCAGATCGAGAAAAGCAGGCTTTCGTTTGTCGAAATCCCTGTCCGCGCCCACGGCCGGTTTCTCCGTCTGGAAGAGGGATGCTTCGTTCCCCTTGAACTGGTTGTCCGGACCTTCCTTCCCGAGTTGTTCGCTGGATACAGTGTTGAAGGGGCATGGCTGATCAAGGTGACCCGCGATGCCGACCTGGACATCGAGCAGGATGCCGCGGGTGACCTGTTGACGCTGATCGAAAACAAACTGACACGCATGCACCACCGTTCCGTCGTCCGGCTGGAGTATGAACAGGGCATGGATGAGACCATGCGCCTGCTGCTTGCCCGGCAACTGGGTGTGGGCGAGGCCGACCAATACGGGATCGAGGGGCTTTTTACCCCGCATGATCTGGCCGGGTTTGTGGAGCGGATTCCCCGGCCCGGACTCGTCTGGCCGGAGGCGCAGGCCGTCCTTGTCCGCGATTTTGCCGTGGATGGGGCCTTTGCAGCCATCGCGACCCGGGACAGACTCCTCCTCCATCCTTGGCATTCCTACAAACCCGTGATCGATTTCATCAACCAGGCCGCGGACGATCCGGCGGTGTTGGCCATCAAGCAGACGCTCTATCGGACAAGCGCCGATTCGGCGGTGATCGACGCGCTCGAACGGGCGGCCCGGGCCGGGAAGTACGTCTCGGTCGTCGTCGAGATCAAGGCCCGCTTTGACGAGCGACGGAATATCGCCTGGGCCAGGCGGCTCGAGGATGCCGGTGCGCATGTCGTCTACGGTCTGGCCGGTCTCAAAACCCATGCCAAGCTCCTTCTGGTCGTCAGGAAGGAGCCGGGCGGGATCAGACGCTATCTGCACCTCGCGACGGGGAACTATAACGAGAGCACAGCCCGGCTCTATACGGATTTCTCGTTCTTTACCGTCGATCGTGTTCTCGGGGACGATGTCGCTGCGGTCTGCAATATGCTCACAGGATTTACCTGGCCCAGAAGCGGTGCCCGTCTGGCGGTTGCTCCCCTCGATATGCGGCAAAAACTCCTTGCCTTGATTGCCCGGGAGGAGGACAATGCACGCAGGGGGGGAAAGGGCATGATTCGGGCGATGATGAACTCCCTCTCCGACCGGGGGATCATCGAAGCACTTGAACGGGCGGCCTCCGCCGGTGTCCGGATTGATCTGATTGTGCGCGGGATCTGTCTTCTTGTGCCGGACCGGAATATCTCGGTCCGCAGTATTGTCGGACGCTATCTGCAGCATGCCCGCGTCTCGCAATTCCATAACGGAGGGGATGAGGAGTTCTATCTCTCGAGTGCCGACTGGATGACCCGCAATCTCGAACGGAGGGTCGAGTTCCTCTTTCCGGTTCTCGATGCCGGTTTGCGTTTGTTCCTGAAAAACACACTGGATCTTTTTTTTCGGGATACGCTCAATGCCTGGGAATTGCAGGCTGACGGGGCGTACCGCCGTGTCCCGGGCCGGGAGGAGACGGATTCGTTTACGGAAGCAGGTTGCCTGATTGCGTCGCTCGAGAATCCGGCCCCTGATGAAGTGTTGCAACATTTTGTGCCGATTAGGCATATGTATACAGATCAAGGAGAACAAGCATGAAAAGGCATTTCATCAAGATTACCCTCTTTGTCCTCGTGGTTTCTGTTGTCTTCGGATCGTTTCTCGCGTTTGCGCAACCCGCCCAGACAACAGCGGGGCAGGATCAGAAGGAATCCGTCCAGCAGACAGGGAGCAAGAATCAGGCACCCGGAAAGTCGGCAACCGACAACAGCATTCTGTATCTCGCTGCGGCCCTCGCTGTCGGGTTCTCTTCGATTGCGGCGGGCTGGGCTGTCAGCACGGTCGGTTCAGCGGCCCTCGGTGCGATCAGTGAAAAGCCGGAACTGGCGGGGCGTGCACTGATCTTTGTCGGTCTTGCCGAGGGCATCGCCATCTATGGGTTGATCATCGCCATCATGCTGATCGGGAAGGCCGGGTAATCCGTGTACCGCTGCCTGTTGATCGGAGATCCTGACACGGCAGCGGCCTTTGCTCTTGCCGGAGTCGTTGTCCGTACTCCGGCATCACAGAGCGAGGCCGGTGAGCTTTTTCGGGACGCGCTTGCCGATGCCGAAACCGCTGTTCTTGTGATTACCGAAAATTTTGCTGCCGCCCTCTCCGGGGACATCAATCTTCACAGGCAACAGGGCCGGGCTCCCCTGGTCATCGAGATTCCCGAAAACCTTTCGGATTCATTCGGGGGACGATCCCTGATGGAGTCGATCCGCAGTGCGATCGGGATCAGCATTCAGGCGGACTGACGCGCGGAGAAAGGAGAATCAATCATGGATGAACTGGACAAGGGTCGCCGCCTGAGCGAGGAGATCTTGGCCGAGGCGGACCGCAAAGCCGCCCGGATTCTGGGGAAGGCCGAGCGTGAGGCCGGGGCGATTCTCGCCGAGGCCAAAAGTCAGGCGGCCGGGTACCGTGAAAAGATGCTCGCGGAAGCCCGCGTCCGGGCAGAGAACGAGAAGCAGCGGATTCTGAGGGGCACGGAGCTTGAAATCCGCAAGGACAGTCTTGTGCGATACCGGGACTATTGTGATACGCTCATCCCTGAAGCTGCAGAATTGGCCCGTCGTCAGGGTTTCGAGATGCACCCGGACTGGTTGGCTGATTCGCTGGCCCGTGGATTGGCGGTGATGGGCGAGGATGCCGGGAGCATCACGTTCTCTCAGGAACTGGATGACGTGCAGGTCAAGGCACTCGTCGCGCGTCTCCGCTTCTCGGGCATGATTCGCCGGGATCCCGGACTCGCACCGGTTGAGGCAGTGATAGCTTCCGGTGACGGGGACCTGCGCTACGAGATTCTCGTGGAAGAATTGGCCATTGAACATGACAGGGAGATGCGTCAGGCCGCGCTTGAAATTCACAAGGGAGAAGAGGATGACTGAGGGACGAATCATCTCGGTCAATGGGCCGATCGTCAAGGCCGAGGGGCTTGTGGATGTCGCGATGATGGATCTGGTCCATGTCGGCCACATGGGGCTGACGGGCGAGATCATCCGCTTTGACAAAGGTCTGGCCACGATCCAGGTCTATGAGGACGGAACCGGGATGCAACCCGGTGAACCGGTGACCGGGACAGGGATGCCGATGTCGGTTGCGCTCGGGCCCGGCCTTTTGGGTGGCATCTATGACGGGATTCAGCGCCCTCTCTCGGTGCTGGAAGAACACTCCGGGTCGTTTTTGCTCCGTGGGGAGAAGATCTTTCCGCTGGATGAAACCAGACAGTGGGAGATTCGTCCACAGGTTCGCCAGGGGGCCCGGGTCCGGGGCGGAGAGGTGCTGTTCGAGGTGGACGAGACATTCCTTGTGCGGCATCGGGTCATGCTTCCGCCCGGACTGGAGGGTGAGCTGGAATACCTGGCCCCCGCCGGGATGCGTGGAATCAGGGATCCTGTCTGGCGTATCCGGGATGCGCGCGGTGTGCAGCACGAGGGCGGACTTTTTCACTGGTGGCCGGCCCGCAAGGGGCGGCCCTACAAGGGAAAACGGCCCGTTGACCGTCCGCTCCTGACCGGGCTGCGGATCATCGACACCTTCTTTCCCATATCAAAGGGTGGTGTCGCGGCCATCCCCGGCGGCTTCGGGACGGGGAAAACGATGACGCAGCACGCGCTTGCCAAATGGAGTGATGCGGATGTGATTGTCTACATCGGGTGTGGCGAACGCGGGAACGAGATGACCGATGTGCTGAACGAATTTCCAAAGCTCAGGGATCCGAAATCCGGCAAGCCCTTGATGGAACGCACCATCCTGATTGCCAATACATCCAATATGCCCGTTGCGGCCCGCGAGATATCCATTTTTACCGGGATCGCCATGGCCGAGTACTACCGGGATATGGGCTATGATGTGGCGATCATGGCGGATTCGACATCCCGCTGGGCGGAGGCCTTGCGGGAACTCTCGGGACGCCTTGAAGAAATGCCGGCGGAGGAAGGGTTTCCGGCCTATCTTCCTTCGAGGTTGGCGGAATTTTATGAACGGGCGGGCGCTGTGGAAACACTGGCCGGGAGTCCCGGTTCCGTCTCGGTGATCGGGGCTGTCTCCCCTCCGGGGGGAGATTTT
>DAIREN010000192.1:0-4538 GCA_036795535.1 Spirochaetota bacterium | reverse complement strand
GTTCGGCCCAATCCAAAGAGCCAAGATAGTCGCGCATATTCCCGCGCTGCGCCGGAAGGATGGCCAGCATGGCAAAGCGGCCGTCACCATAGGGTAGCTCGACCGCAGCGCCCCTGGCATCGGCATGATAGCGAAATCTGTCGGACTGGCGCATCATGGGAACAGGCTGACTCGATCCATCATCTTTGTTGAATGCCTCATTTTTGGTCTGGGCCGTGTCAAATGAGGTAGTCCAGGTTCCATGAAAGAAGATGGCATTGACAAGATACATCATCGCATCTTCAGGGATACTGTCGAGCACCTTTTTTATCATGTTTTCAGTTTTGTCCGCGATCCAGTCATTGATCCGGTCTGCCGCATCAGGGCGGGCAAAATCAAGTTTGTGCACACCGGCCTGCATGACACCCCGCGCAAGATGGAGAAATTCTGGCAGACAGGTCAGGTTGGGCCGGTGCCAGATCGAGTTGGCGATCGAAAAGCGGACCCCGCCGGCATGGCGCACGACATCATCCAGATACGCTCTTGCCGTCTGCGCTGCAGTCGCGGGATCCATGCCGCCAAGGCGGAGCGTGCTGTCCATCGCCTGTGCGGTCGTTCCACGTACACCACCATAGGTCATCAGGAGGGCCATCTGGATCGAGAGAGGAGAAAGAAATAGATTTTTTCCGCCAGCCTCGGCGTGCAGCCTCGAGAAGAGGGTCAGACCAAACTCGCCCGTTGCCCGCACCAATAAAGCCGTCCGGGCCTGGGCGATCTCCGGGGAAATAGCGGATGCACTGGTGCAAGCCAGGGCAAGTATTGAAAAAAGGGTGATGGTAATACGCATGACGGGCCTCCAGGAAAAACGAATACAGGGTATACCATATTGAAACACCGTTGGTTCAGAAATGCGCCCTGCACCCAAAGTATCCCCTTACAGCCAAAACATCAGCCCGCCCCGAAACTGGCCGTACAGCATCCCGTCCACTGCCGTATCGAAACCGAATTCGGTCGTCAACATCAAGCCGCGAGGCGAGCCTAAGCGAAAGCCGCCAGCGAGATGAAACCCTGCGCCGGTCTCACTGAAAGGTTCGTAGGAGATGGCACCTCCCGTCGCCCCCTCCCCGTCACATGAATACATCAACAGACCCGCCTGAAAAAACATGGCGACGACCGCTTGTGGACCAATGGTAAACCGCACTCCAGCCATGAAGTGGGTCGCGGAAGAATACATGATGGTGTCATTGGCATACTCGTCATATACGGTTTCATACCCGTCAAAGTGGTAATCAAACCTGAACAAAGCATCAAAATTCTTTCCCAGAGGCAGCCCGAATTCGACTCCGATAACCGGGTCTGCAAGACCGAACTCCTCGCCTCCTACGCCCACCATCATTCCAATTTTTGACGACAGTCCATTTTCATCATCATCAGTCGCCCACCCCGAATACCCTGTGGCCGTCCCGTTTTTTTTGAGGGCATCCTCAGCCGAGAGCGAGATCAGGGTCAGCGTTTCGCGCTCAAAGTGCACCCGAAAGCGGCCCAGATAGTCCTCGGCCGAACGCATGGCCTGCCCCACCGTCTGCCCCTTGCGCCAGGTACGGTGCAGCTTGAAAGCATCCAGCTCGCCGGTCTGATTGAGCACGATGGCAGCCTTGTCACCGGTCAGGCTATTGGCCCAGACCCAGATCGGGACCCGTGCCAGATCACCATCCTCCGACAGAATGCGCTCGGCCAAGGGCGCCTGGAGATTGGTCAGGGCAGAAAGCGCTCCCGGACCAAAAATGAGAATACAAACAGACACACTGATGAGATAGAGATTTTTCATGATACTATCCTGTTTTCGTCATACAACGTCGGTTCCCGAACCGTCATACTCGCCGGAGAATCACAATTCAATCGCCAAGCCACCCCGGAATTGCATGAATGACTTGAAATCGCCTGTCCGCCAACCGAGTTCGAACATCAACATAAAGCTCTCCGGCGGACCGATCCGCAACCCACCACCAAACACAAACCCGAGTGAATTTCCGACCGAGCTCTCCAACGGAAATCCCGCAGGAGTAGCATATTCGTCCACATCAACAGCCTGAATATTGTAGGCAAAGCCGGCATGAATGTATGGGGTCACGATGGCATCCTGCCATGGAAGAAACCTGAAGAGAACTTGAGGAGCAACAGCCTTGTAATAATAGACTACCATCCCCAAATCCAGAAGTTCGTCACCAAAAAAATCCTGAAATTCAATCCGCACAACCAGATCGAACATGCCGAATATGGGTGCTGCAACTTCCCCGCCAATCAGGATACCGGGGGAACTACCAAACTCGCCACTTTCATCTCCGACGATTCCCCCAAAAACGGCGATCTTCCAGGAAAGTCCGTCATCTACAGACTCGTCGCTCGATCCCTGATACCCGCTCGCACCAAGGGTCTTTTTTTGGAGTTCGTTTGCCGAGAGCGAAACGAAGGTCATCGTGTCACGTTCGAAATGCACCCGAAAGCGCCCGAGATAGTCTTCGACGGCCCGTACGGCCTGCCCGACGGTCTGCCCCCGGCGCCAGGTCCGATGCAAGATGAAGCTGTCCAGCTCGCCGGTCTTGCTCATCACGATGGCTGCCTTGTCGCCCGTGATGTCATTAGCCCATTTCCAGATTGGCACCTCGGCGAAGTCCCCGTCATCCATCAGAATGCGGTCGGCCAAGGGTGCCTGGAGATTGGTCAACCCGGCATCGAGTCCGAACGGAGTCCCGACAACCACGACAAACACGGCCAACACGACCAGCAGAAAAAATGGAAAATGTCTGCGTTTCTTCATGATCACAAGCCCTGCCAGACCCGGATCGTCCCGTCCCGGGAGCCCGTCGCCACCAGCTTGCCCGTGGGTGACCAGGCAATCCCCGGCACCCCGGTTGTATGAGCTTTTTCAATCCGCAGGATTTTGAACGTCATCGCATCAACGGTCACCAATTCGCCATTTCTGAGCCCACAAGCCAGCTTCTTGCCGTCCGGTGACCAGGCAAGCGTCCATATTTCATCCGTAAATCCTGTGATCTCACTTTTTTTTTCACCGTTCAAATCCCAAATGCGAACCGTCTTGTCCTTTGATCCGGTCGCCACCAGTTTTCCGTCACGACTGATCGCAAGATCCCAGACAACATCCTGATGGGCCTTGACCAGCTTGGCCATCCGCCAGGTCTTCGTGTCATAGACGACAAAGTGCTGACCACGTTCGGAGACGAGCATGCTGTTTCCGTCAGGAGTAAACTCGATGGTCGTCGGAGCCTGCATCTGGCCGGTCAGCACCGTCACCAACTTGCCCTCCGGCTCATGGATGAAGATCCTCCGGTCATCGGCCCCGCTGGCAATATGTCGACCATTGGGAGACCAGGCCAGGGAAATAATATTGGTCACATGCCCCGTCAAACGGGTTTGCAGCTTTCCGGCATGGTCAAAAACCGCAATTGTCCCGTCAGCCGATGAAGACGCCAACCGCTTGCCGTCGGGACTGAAGGCGACAGCCAGCACCATCTTGTCATGCAGGCGGATCTTGTTTCGCAAAATCCCCTGCGTCCGCCAGAGGCTGACGGATCCGTCAAGCGAGGCCGCGGCCAAGAGCGATCCGTCGGGTGAAAACGCCACCGAAAACACAACCCGTTCGTGAGTAAAAAAGACCAACGAACCGGATGCCTGATCAGCCTGAAGGCCAAAAACCGCCAGCATCAGCAGAACAAACACAATAATAGTTGTCCATAGATTTCTCAACACACACCCCCGGATGGCTCAAAGTACAGTCAAGCATACCGCAAATAATCGCGGATTGCAATTATTGCAAGATAATCAGAGTTCGGTTTCTGCCAGCTGTACATAAAAACATCATGCAATTTGAGAGCACACCGAGGGTGATATAATGGTGTATCACCTACTGCCAAACCCCGTTCCGTACCGCGGTAAACTCCCGCGCCCAAGGCTGGGACGCCAGGGCTGTCTCGAGAAGCTTCCACTCTTTGCGGAAGGTTCCTCTCCCGGTTTCACCGATCCAGATCGTTTCACCCTCATCACGAACATCATGTCCCTGAGCCCGCATATGGGCGATGACAGCCGGCTTCATGGCAGAATATCTGGCGATCAGTGACGAAAACGCCTGATCGAGCTCAAGCACAACCGTGCGGAAGGCCGTGTTCGCCAGATAGGCCTGATAGGCCTGCGGAACCCGCTCGCGGGCATACTTGAGACAGCCCAGGAGATAGAGCTTGAATTCGCCATAGGCATACAGTGTCCCGTCAACTCCCGCAAAAAAGTCGGCACACTCTTCCTCTGTCAGCCGGGATTTTGCCCGGTAATACGACCAGAGATCAACGGATGTCAGCATATCATGGTAGTAGGCATGCCATTCATCAAGCTGTCCATAGATCCCTTCCTGCTGGGTTCCCATGGCTTCATCATCATCCGCAACATAGGTCTCAAACCGGGTCGTTCTGAGCCGTTTGGGGATCAGTGACTTGATCTTGTGCGAAGGAAAAATCTGGCCGCTATAGGGGACAAACACATACCGTCCA
>DAIREN010000191.1:0-4580 GCA_036795535.1 Spirochaetota bacterium | reverse complement strand
CTGCTGGATGATGCCTTCCAGTTGTCGGACTGGAAACGGCGCGGGATGCTGGTGACGGCACTGGGGCGGATGCTCGACCAAGGCTGGCAGGTGGTCTATTTTACGATGGACGATGACATCCGCCAGCGGATGGCCGCCCTCGGGAAGACGCGCAAGACCGGAGAATATTGCGAAATCGTGCTGTAGCACTTGAGCATGGGGCAGAAAAGTATTACAAAATCAGCATGGGATTCCGGGATACGCATGACAAACACGCAATGTTGTCATGGGATAACGGGTGAGGAGTGCTCATTCATTGGAAACAGGGATTCCACTTTGGCAAACTCATCGCGGAGGGGTGTGCCGCTTGTCCCCGCGAGCACTTCGCCTCAGGGGGCAGATCTCGCCAAGGTAAAATTCATGACACCGATTACTGTACAAGACCGGAAATAAATTTGAGAACGGCCAACAGCGTGATGACAAAAAACGCCTCCCGGAAAATCCTGTGAATGACAACTCCGGTGAGCCAGGTGATGGAAAACATGGCCAGCCAGTACCAGGTCCTGTGATGTTTGCAGTTCAACTTGAGCCATGAGCAGATATCGTCCAGATAGCCTTGGGTGACAACATAGGCAACGACGAGGGCAACCAATGCCCACAACAGATTCATCTCATGTGCCGGTTGGTCTGTACTGGTGCCGGACTGTACGGTACAGGCCTCAAGGCGGATGTTCCCCGATTTTGTCCAGAGTACTGTGCTTTTATTGTGGCACGAAGGACACAGGGCGAGGGATCCGGTATCATATTGGGTAATATCTACCGAAATGAGAGAAGCACAATGAGGACAGGTCAGGCTGGAGAGTGCAGCACTGGTGTCAGCTTGTTGCGTACCACTGTCTTCGGTATGAGGAATGTCTGGTTCCATGGGAACACAATAGCTATTCTTGATGTAATTTGTCAACACAAAAACAGGTTTTGTGGTACGCGCATCGTGATTCTCCCAACCTCCCCCTTCGGTTCAGGTGCGGGCCCACTCCAGAGAATCCCGCTTCGCCCGATAGTGGTCACCCAACCCGAGTTCGATGGCCTGGTCGGCGAGGGCCAGGGCCTCCGGGTAGCGGCCCAGCTCAGTATTGGCCTGGATCCCGCGTTCAAAGCAGGTCAGCCCTTCCAACAGCGCACGATAGCCATGGGGAAATTCAGTCTCGGTATCCCCGAGATGGGCAAGGGACCGGGTGACGCTCTCTGCACAGGCTTCCCAGTCGCCAAGACGGGCCTGGGCTTCGGCCAAAAGATCCCAGGCGACCGTGCGTACCGCATAGGGCAGGTTGACCTGGGCAGCCATGGCCCGTTCGAGATATTTGCGGGCCGCAGCCGGACCGGCGCAGGCGGCAGCGCTCGAAAAAGCACCACTTGTCAAGATCAAATACAAAGTGGTATGGCAGTCCTATGTTGCCGATGTTTCCTTGGCTTTTCACGACGCATCAGACAATGTGCTTGCTACCCTGCCGGTACGCGAATCGATCAAACAGCGGGCGGGGCGCTGGCGCTACGAATTGGAACAACACCAGCAGCACTCGCCATTTCCACCGGTACTCAAGGCAGAGATACCGGATTCAGGTACCGGTTACCGCTATGAGTGGGCGGGGCCAGGCCAGGCTCCCCGCTCAATACTCGTTGAGAACTACACAAATGGCGTCCTCAATGGTCTAACCCGGCAGTACTCGGCTCGCCTTGAAAACAATCGACTTGAACTTGTCAAGACGGCTGAAGTGAATTACGTCAATACAAAAAAGCATGGTGTTGAAAAAACGTATTACAAAGACGGAAAAATCAAGGTTGAAGCAGCATATCGGCAGGGCGAACTTCATGGTCCTATGATTCAGTATGGAGGAAATGGGGATGTGGTCCGAAAGATTGTATATCTGCAAGGGAAGCCACATGGACCGGCAATGGCTCGGGGGACTTATGATATCGATGCCAATTTTGTCCACGGTGTGCCTACCGGTTACTGTACCATCGCACTTGGCAATGGTACGATGCGATTGTTTTTTTGGAATAACGGAGCAAATATGCGGGCACAGTTTGTAGTCAAGGGTAAAGTCACAGAGGACAAAACATACACGAAGGCAGGCTCGGACTATCAAATGATATATAAAATGCTTCAAGTATATCTCCTGGATCCCCCGGGTGCGGATGAGTGAAGGCATGCCTGCTACGTCACATTATCTTGGAATACATATACTTTCTACCACCCCCACAAAGGAGCCCCACATGTCACGACGCGTATATCTCGCAATGCTTGGTACCGGAAATTATGAGGAATGTCTGTATGCACTTGAAGGTGTTGAAGCACAGCGCACGCCCTATGTGCAGGTTGCCGGACTTGAGCTACTTGATGCCAAAAGTTTTGATGCAATCTACATCATCAGTACAAACAAGGCTTTTAGCGTTCACGGCAAGGACTTGTTTGAAAAAATTGCAGAGATTGCAAACAAAGAACCGGAAAAAATCGTGATCAACGACAACGTCAATGACTCGGCAGTCTATTGGGACTGGCTCTATCAGATTGTAGACTGTGTCCGTGATGATGATCAGATAGTGTTTGATGTGACGCATGGATGGCGCATGTTTTCGGTAGTGTTTTCGACGGCGATTCACTTTATCCGCAAGGTGCGGAAAGCAACAATTACACACGTCTTGTACGGAATGTTTGAACAGGGCCAATCAAAAAATACAGTATTCCCAATCGTCAACATCGTCGATTTTTACGCCATCAACGAGTGGGCGGATGCGATCGGACGCGTGGTCGACATGGCTGATACCCGCAAGCTGGCTGAGATGGTCGGTACGGCACCCGACCACCAGTTTGGCCATCTGGCCGACCCGACCCTTGTTGATGCCCTCAAACAACTTGGCCTCTGCCTGACCAATATCAACGTCAACGAAGTGGCCACAGTCGCCGATAAGGCCCTCGCAGTTGTCAAAGAGCGCATGGTCGGTGCCACGCAGGCCGAGCGGCTCCTGCTCGAGAGCGTCATCAAGGCCTTTGGCGAACTGGCGGGCAAGCAGGGCGAGCAGCACTATGATGCAACCTACTATGATCTCCAGCAGGCGATCATCAAATTGCTTGGCAAATATGGCTATTTCATGCAGGCATTCACCGTCATGCGCGAGTGCATTGGCTCGCTGGGCATGACATGGCGTTACATAAATAATGATAAGAAACCAAAGAATAGTCGCATATATGCAGAATTATTTTGTCGAATGCTTGGTAACGATGAAATTAATTGGGATTTTAATGATGATGACAAAGTGCAGGTTGATAAATTAAAAAGCATGAAAGAAACGATGAAAGACAAATGGGAAGATTTGTCTAATTTCTACAGGGCCCTTGCAAAAATTCGTAACGGCTTTGACCATGCCTGGACAGGCACGACCATGCCCCCGGACATCACGGCCAAGGCGCAGGCCATCATCAAACGCTTTGGAGAGATCTTTCCGTCGATTTCCAAGATTGTCTGCGAGCACAGGCAAGGCTGAGTTACGGCAGCAGACTGTAGAGCTCGGCGATCAGGGCTGACTGTTGTTCGGGACTGGTGGCCGTCGTTTTGAGCGTGACCTTGGCGGTGGCCGACCCGTCCGAGTAGACCAGGGTGATCCCGTCGGGTGAGGTGCGTGCATCGGGCATCAACCTGTTTTTTTCTGGCAGATCGGGATTGTAATACCACGAAAAGGCCCCGCTTATACAGGGGTGTCCAAAAAAACGGGACACGAGATTTTTGATACCAGGCGGCCTGTCCGTCGGGGCCCCGCCTTCCTCGCGAAACTCTTTTTGATCGGGGGAGAGTGCGCTTGCCGGTGGCGTGAGGTTCTTCCTCGAAAAATGAAAGCGCTGTACAAATCCCTCGTGGAAGATCTGTCCGGCCGGTGTCAGTGCGGCCATCTCCCGGCCATCGATTGTCTGCATGTCGATCAGGGACGAGGCTTGCTCGCGCCTGGCCAGATCTGCGATGTCAGCGGCATCGACGAGGTCGTTGCGCTCGAGGTGCATGAAGTCTGCGATGCATCCCAGCCAGAGCTCCATGTCGAAGGCCACGGGCAGCGGGGGCAGGGCGATGATTTCGTCAAAAAATTCGTGTTTGTAATAGACAGGAACCTTCATCACCTGCCCGGCCACACCCGCAAAGAGAATTTGCGCCTTGTACCCGCCGGTGGCATTGATGGCGGTCGTGCCGGCACCCCGGGAGCGGACATGCTGTGCCAGCTTGCGTACCAGATTGCGCAGTCCCTCTCCCCTGAAGCGCTCAACATCGTCATCACGCAGGCCGGTGCAAATCTCGTATGTGACCTTGTCGATTCCGTAGCAGCTTTTGTAATAGGCCACAAGGAGGCTCCCGGTCAGGATTCCGTCGTCGGTGTCCGAGACGAGAAAGACAAGTTGCTCGGGTTTTTTGGGGAGGATGCCCCGCTGCATCAGACTGAATATCGAGGTGATCTCGGCACCCAGATCGCGGGCATCGGGCGCCAGGGATTTGAGATGGTGCATGGTCTTGATGATATCGCCGTTTTTGTAGGCCTGGCTGGCCTCGGTGTCGAGG
>DAIREN010000190.1:0-4609 GCA_036795535.1 Spirochaetota bacterium | reverse complement strand
TACCTGGCTGAACCTCCTGAAAACAAACAACATCTACTCCTTCATTTTTGACGAGAGACGTTATGCTTTCGTAAACACTAAAAGAGGTATCTGTACCACCTTTATCACAATCTTCAATGTTGTACGTCATGATCGTGAGCGTGTCTTTTTCGGGGAAAGTCGCTACCGGGTCACTGTCACCACAGGCGACGAGAACCAGTCCCAAAAGAAGGCACAGTACAAAACATCTTGCAACCCTCATGTATGAAACTCCTTCCTTGATGTTAAAATAGGTTTCTTTACTGCACATATATTTGCACAACACAGCTACGGCATCATTCTACCCCCTGGGGCACGGGGGTGTCAAGCCCAATTAATCATCATCCTCCGTCGTATTAAAAGTTATGAATACTGGAATATGGTCAGAGATATATGTATTGGCAAATTTGTAGTTGTTTCCCGTATAGGTGGGCGCCCAGGGTGAGAAATCGCTTTCGTTTACCCAGTCACGCCAGGCGCCACGCTGCAGGGTCAGGACCTCGGTCGAATGAACTTTGCTGTAAAAGATGTTGTCGTAAGCACTTACAAATCCGGTGTCTCCGACTGTCGTTGCTGTCGAGGGGTGGATGGCCCAGGTGATCTTGTCTACAGTCGAGTAGAGTGTTGTAAATCCCGTATCGTCGGCCGCAAGGTTGAAATCACCTGCGATGATCACATCCCGGTCACTTCCGGCGGCAGACCTGAAATAGTTGTAGACATTGATCAGGGCGCTGGCTTCGGCCCTGCGTTCGGACTCACTGCTGCCATAGATGGCATGCTGCAGGACAAGGGTGAAGTCGGCATTCCCGCTGGTAAACGTGGCCCCGTAGGGACGGCGGACAAACTGGCTGGCGGGATCGTTATAGAAACCGAGGCTCTGCACGGATGCGATTTTTGCTGTCTTGTAGATAAAACCGTAGTACTCGGAATAACTGGCTGAACCGACCGATGTTGGAGAGACATGATAGCTCCAATTTTCACCAGTCAGGGTTTGCAGGATGGCCGCCAGATCAGAAAGGCCTTTCCCGACGCCCAGTACCGCTCCGTCTCCGATACTCACGTTGGCGTTGTCTGCACCCACCATCAATTCAACGATCCCGACCAGGTCAAAGCCACCCCTCTGGATGACTCGTGCCAGCTCGGGATACGCTTTTTGGTTTTCACCCAGGCGCAGGGCGTTGAAGGTAGCGATCCGGACGGAGTTGGATACGGCACTGTCTTCCGGGCTGGAATACTTGGGAAGAGCGGACACTGTCTCTCCCAGCCGATTCTGAATCTGCCTGAGGGTGTTCCCCCGTACAAAAATGACAACGCCATCACTTTTTGACAGGATAGTATCGTCATCATAGGGAAATGTGGTAAAGAGCAAGGTTTCATCGATGGTTCCGGCATCGACAAAGATTGAATTGACCGGCATGCTGGCTTCGACGATGGTGTTGGACGCATTCCCGATGATAAAGGCGTGGCGCAGGAGATTGGTCAGGCCGGTGTTGCCAAAGCAGAAATAATTGGGAAGACCAGAATTTCCGATATCGGTGAAGGCTGCGGCGATGCTTGCGCTTTCCATGATTTTGCCGTAGACATCAACCGATTTTTTTGCCTGTTTCATCCTGGCCGAGATATAGGTGATGGCGTCGTTTTGTGGCAGGAAATACATCTCGACAGCACCATCTGCTGTTTCGAACACGGTCTGGTGGTTGATCTTTTGCTTGGGTGTTCCCCCACTGTCTTTTGAACCATACAAACCGTTATCGTGCATCTGGTAAAATTCGGAGGCCAGGGTTGTGACCAGGTCGTCCTGTTGGATGCGCAGGGCGATCGTTCTTTGATTGGTCAGGTCTGCATCCGAAAAAAACAAGGCAACGGAATCAATGATGGCAAAATTACTGTTCATCTCGCCATCCGGGTTTCCGGCAGCAAAACTGATCCGGGAGGAGATGCCGCTGGTTGTTCCTTCGTGAGTTGAATCAACTACGAGTTCGACCCGGACGCCCCGTGCGGCAGCATCATTCAAGGCAATAATCAGGTTTTTGTCGACAATCCGGTTAAGTGCCAGTCTGACATGCGAACGAGCCGTCCGGACAGCATTCAGGATGGCTGACGATGCAGGACTTGAAAAGGAAACGTCCGTCAGCGGAGCCTCCCCAGCGGGATCTCCGAGGCCACAGCCCGCAGCCAGAAGCAGCTGCATGCCAGCCACCATGGAAGCCGTCCATCGAATCAGGTTTCGCGTCATGACGTTGCTTTCTCCGGTTCAGAATTTGAGGGCGCTGAAAACCGTGACACCCCAAAACGTGTCATTCCCAAAGGGGGCCCTGGCATTGGCAACAGGCCAGGCAAAAAATTCACCCGGTACAAAAAATCCGGTTTCAACTCCGATAGTCAGGACATCGCTGTCGATCGACCAGGCGATGCGCAGGTCCAGTTCCCAGCCAAGAAACTCCCCGAAGCGTTTCTGGTCAAACTTGTCAGCGGCGAGGGTTGTTGATGAGAAATTGGCACCGCTGGTACTGGTATCGAAATACATCCAGTACTCAACATCGATGTCCAGCCCGTTTTTTCCCTTGCTGAAGGTTGCCAGATCGAGATTGTCAATGCTCCCCCGAAGCATGAAACCGGCCATCGGCGAACGCTTTGAGCTTTCGGAAGGGTCAATCTGGATACCGGAGGTACTGAGGATGCCGTAGGGGTAGACTCCGTAATAATCGCGGAAGAGGTATCCCCCGATCTTGTCGGCCTTGAAAGAGACATATCCGTAGTTTTTGTAGTTCCCGTCAGCATCTGTCTCGGCACCGCTTGCGTAGATCACGGCTGCTCCGAAGCTGGCCAGATCACCAGTCTTTAAAACCGCCGAAGCATGCAGCATATACCCCGAGAAATCGACATCAGGGACACCGGGTCCCTTTCTGTCCTTGCCGAAGGAGAGGCCGGCCTCAAACAGGAATGACAAGGCCGAAACGCGGGCGTAGGCTGAAATTCCCGTCAGCGCGAGCCAGTCGTTGTCGGCATGGTTTCCGGTTGCACCTGCAGAGGTGTTTTCGTTGCCACCCTGTGATCCATCCTTCTTGCCGGTGGCACCAACGCGGGCAAACATCGCGTAGGGCTTGAGGGTCAGGGTGGTATCGGTATCATCAAAAAGTTTTACAAAGGGAACAACGGCAAAGCGGACGATATTGACGTCTCCATCAAAATATTTGACGGTCCCCGAATGCCGGTCGGCATGCAGCTCATAGACGGCATCAACCGGAGAATTCATTGAAAAGAGATCGGCGAAGATGTCTACTCCCCATGATTTCTGGTCAAGCGAGAAGAGGACGGCGTCGATGTTGTCGGTCAGGACATAGTTGTGATGTGCGCGGTCCGGATTGACCGAATAGCGCTGGCGTCCGACAACAAGACTGGCGCCCTCAAAGAGACCGAGAGAAAAATTGAGCGTCCTGAAGTAGACAGGATTTGCCGCAACATACTCGGGCGAATCGTTTCCCCAAAACCCCACCCTGTAGAGATCAACATAAAAATTGATCCCGTGGGCAAGGTTGGCTTCAAAAATTGCGCCCAGCTCAAGATACCCGATAAAAAACTCGTCATCCGTATTTTCAACCGTCTGGATGCTGGTATTGTCCGTCGCACGGAGATCACCGTTGCTGAAGCGATACAGATAATTGTTGAAGTAGACAGACCAGGCTGTAGAGCGCACAAGTCCATCAGGCTTGCTTCTGGTGTTGGTGCTTCCTTCCTGGGCCAGAGCCGGAACTGAAGCAACAGCTACAAACAGGCAGGCGAGCGGAATCAGGATACGTTTCATGATTTCTCCTTGTTGAGTATCAGGCTGGCAGCCTGTTGTCAGTCACTTCCCGGGGTGGCCAGGGTCCTTGTCTTCCAGCCGGTGCGTACCCCTGCACCAGCCGTGGTCGTCGTCGCCCAGCTTGCGGCGTTTGTTCCGTCAAGGGCTGTTCGCTGCATCGAAGCAAATGCTCCGCTTGAGGGCTGAAGACCGGCATACGGTACCTGACTCGGGTGCCCGGCACGATCGACATGGTTTTGCCAGGCGTCCTTGAGGGTCAGCATGACGTAGTTTTGGTCACTGGCGTTGTGAAAATCCTTGAGGAGCATGTAGTCATTCCAGGTACTGTCCCAGGCAAAGGCGCTTGAGTATGGAGAGTATCCGAGGACATGGTACCCTCCCGCAGCAATGACAGTGTTTGCGGGGAAGATATGCCCATAGATCCGGTAGCTCTTGCTGCAGGTCCCCCAGAGTTGCCAACCCGAAATATTGATCGCCCGTCCTGTCCGGTTGCGCAATTCAATGAACTTGTCGTTGTAGTTTTTTGTTCCGCTGTCGGACTGGCTGCCCGCCCAGTTGATCTCATTGATGATGACATCCAGCCAGCCTGCCTTGTCCCCGCCGAGGCTGCGGGACGGATGCCTGCCCTGTGTGTACAACCGGACGAGCTCGTCACGGTAGCGGAGGGAGATGGACCGGTTTGAGATGATGATGCAGTTTTCGTCGTTTCCGTCAACGGCGGCAGATGGGGAAAAGTTGAACGAACCGGTCAGGGTCAGGGCTGAATCGTACCCCGCATCAATGACC
>DAIREN010000189.1:0-4676 GCA_036795535.1 Spirochaetota bacterium | reverse complement strand
GTATGGTCCGATGGTGCCCCGTTTTGCGGATGTGCAAAACCGGCCGCGGACATCCTGGCTGGTCTGGTACATGGAGGGGCGCGATCGGGTGGACTCGTACTATGCGGCCTATGTGCTCGCAAACTATCTGGTGCGCCGCTTTGGGCTCGAGGCGGTCACGACGCTCAGGGATGCGCCCCCTTCAAGCCAGGCCAATCTGGATGCGGCTCTTGGCCGGCTCGGATACGGTGGCGATTGGCCGCGTCTCGTGCTGGACATGTTGACCGCCCTCTGGCTGGATCGTGACGAATTTTCTTTTCCGGCGGTCGGGCTCCATCCCGGGGACAGCGGGATCCCGATGACCGGGTCGCGGGGGTACTGGACGCAGGAAAAAAACGGTTTTTCCAATATGACAAACATTCTCAATCTTCAGGGAGTCAGGACGCGATTTCTTGCGACGTTTCCCGCCACGATCCCGCTGGAACTGTACCAGTACGGATCGGACATGTTCGAGCTGGTCAGCGGGGTCGGCGGTCAGATCACCCTGCGCTTTGAAAACACGAGTGTTCCGTTACGTGTGCGGGTCCTGCGGTTTGGAGGGGAGGAGGCGGGAGTCTCCGTCCCGTTTGCGATTGATGGATATGGAGCGGACTGGAACGGTCGGACGGGACTGGTGTCTGCGCCGGACCCTGCGGGAGATGCGATCATGGTCAATGGCAAGCCCTCGCAATTCACGTGCGATCCGGGTGCCGACATGACCAATGTCCTGGCTTTTTGCAGCAATGATGTGCTCTACATGCGGATTCAGACGGTCGGGCCCATGCACCCGACTGACAAGACCAACAGGCTCATGCTCAAGCTCAGGCTAAGCGGGAGCGCAGACCAGTTCAACGTCTACTGCTATGACAGCCGGTTTTTTGCCTATCTGATTGGAGCTACAAATGAGTATCCCCTGACGACGTACGGTGTGCGCTACGCCCGGCGTTCGGTTATCGAGTTGGCTTTACCCATCGGGATCTTCGGTATCACGCCTGACGCCTCCATCCGGGTGCAGCCCTTGATGTTCAATATTATCTCGACTTCGAATGTCTTTGACTGGGGGCCGGCTGTGACAGTGACGCGCTGAGAGATTCCGGACTCCAAGTGCGCAACGGGATCCGGAATCCAGGAGGACTCGTGAAAGAGGGTCACACGTAGTCGCCGCTGGCCTTTCCGAATTGGACGAGGAGACGCCTGGCAGAAGATTTTTGCACTGTCAGGGTGACGCAGAGGAGAGGTATGATCGTATCCGCTGCCGGCCGTTGCGGCAACTCGGTCTTCCCGTCCTTGTGCAAGCTCTGGACAAGTTGTTCAAGAGTTGTCGCATCGGTAAAGAGATCGCTGGTTTTGAGTCCGGCCTTGGACCGGCCTCCCAGCAAGTCCGAAAAGATGCCGGAAAAAAACACCAGGGTCAACTGGTCATCAAAGACCGCCAGTGCCTGCTCGTGCGTACTGATCACCGTCCGCACGGTCGAATCAGCCAGCAGCAATTCATCCCGTCGCAACGCGTCATATTCGCGCAGACGGGAGACGATTCCGTTCAAGGCCTGACCGAGTTGTCCGAGGTCATCCTCATCAGGAAATCGGAGCGTCTCGAGATCGAGAACGGTCCGGTCCGAGGCGGTATGGAGTGCCTTGCGGAAACAGGTGCAGTAGATTCCCAGCCGGCCCCGGTGCAGGGAAACGATCAGGATCAGGAGGAGAAGGAGTCCGGCAATCCCGGCGATCAGGCCGAGGGTGCTGTAGCGTTCCAGATGTGCGGCGAGTTCGGTCAATGGCCTTCCGGCAGGATGTGTTTCCGGACCGGATCGTCCGGATTGGCTTTTGGCCGAATCCGTTGTGACAAGGGACGATTGGAGTGCGCTCACACCGTGCGAGAGGAGCGAGGAATGGATGGCCAGGCCGGTTCCCAGGACGATCGGGATGGCAGCCAGCAACAGAAGGAAGAATTTGATTCGTACAAAGCGGGAGGAACGTTTCATGCTGTATCTCCGTCATCGTCTACCCAGGCCTCGATCAGGCTGTGGATGTTTTCTTCGGTTCCGACAAGAACCAGGACATCCCCTTCCTCGAGAGGGTCATCCGGTTTGGGTGCGTCGAGAAACTGCTCGCGCATGATGTTTTCCCGGGTCAGGCTGTCGATGGCAGGGACAAAGCGCCGCAGGGCGATCACGGTCACGTTGTAGCGGCGCCGAAGATCAAGCTCGACCAGGGATTGACCGGCAAAGACCATGGGGATGGCAAAATCCGCCATGATTTTGTCACCGGCGAGGCGGACGATGGATCGGATGCTGGGGGCGGTGATCCGGTCGGCCAGTGCCTTGGCGGCGTCCAGCTCCGGAAAGATCACATTCCGGATCCCGATCGAGAGAAGGATTCTCCGGTGGGCCTCGGTCGATGCCCGGGCATGGATGTTGGCAAAGCCATGTTCGACCAATTGGAGGGTCATCAGGAGGGATTGTTCCAGATTGCCGATGCAGACGACAGCGTGATCGACCGAATCCGGGTCGATGGCACCGAGCCAGGCGGGATCGGACGGGTCAATCACGCGGACGTCGGGGATTTTTCCGGAGACCTGGTGCATCACGGACTCGTTGACTTCGACGGCGACGATCTCGGCGCCTTTGGCCGAGAGTTCCTCGGCAATCGTCATGCCAAAAGTTCCAAGACCGATAATCAGGCTTCTGTTCATTCTCTCATCCTGTCATGATTCGTTCGCGGGGATAGCGCAGATCGGTCGGGGACCGGCTGCCAAAGGCAATAATAAGCGTCAAGGGTCCGATCCGGCCGAGGAACATGGTTCCGATCAGAACCAGCTTGGCGAGCGGTTCCAGGCCGGCCGTAATTCCGGTCGAAAGCCCGACTGTCGCCGATGCCGATACGACCTCAAAGAGCACTTTGAGAAACTCGATCCCGGGCTGGATGACCAGGATCAGAAGGGTTGAAAGAAAGATCAAGGCCAGAAAGCATCCGGTGATGGCCAGTGCCTTGTTGACGATCTCGCGGGGAATTGCCCGCCGACCGGCAACGACAACGCTCCGGTCCCTGATGATGCTTCCGATGGCGAACCAGATCACGGCAAAGGTCGTTGTCTTGATTCCGCCTCCGGTTGAACCCGGTGAAGCACCGATGAACATCAGGGCGATACACAAAAACAGGGTGGCCGGAGTCATGGCCGCAAAATCAAGGCTGTTGAAACCGGCTGTTCTTGTGGTGACACTCTGAAACAGGGAAGCGAGGACCGACTCGCCCGTCCCGCTCTCCTTGAGGGTGGCCCCCTGTTCCATGAAAAAGAAAAAAACGGCACCGAAGAGTATCAGGAAAAAAGTCGTGGCGAGAGCCAGACGGGAATGGAGGGAGAGCCAGGTCTTTTTTTTGAGGAACAGTCTGTCGGCCAACCAGACGCGTGTTTCCCCGATAACGACGAAGCCGATGCCTCCCAGGATGATCAGGAGCATGATGACGATGTTGATCACGGGATCCCCGCGCCAGGCTATCAAGCTATCGGCATTGGTCGAAAACCCGGCGTTACAGAAGGCCGAGACCGAGTGGAAGACGGCATACCAGAGATTGTCCAGCCAGTCATGGACACCGGGTCGCGGCACAAACCACTGATGCCAGGTGAAGATCAGGCCGGCTCCGATGGATTCGATGACAAGGGTAAAGCGCAGGATCTGGCGGACGAGGGTGCGCAGATTGTCCGAGCGCCCGGCGTCCAGGGCCGAAAGTGCGGTGTACTGCTCGCGGGCCGAGACCCGGTTGCGGACCAATAGCGCCAAAAAAACCGCCAGGGTCATGATGCCCAGTCCTCCGACCTGGATCAGGAGCAGGAGGATGAATTGACCGAAGACGGAATAGGTCGTTCCGGTATCGACAACGGCCAATCCGGTCACACAGACCGCCGAGGTGGATGTAAAGAGAGCATCCAGGAATGACGGAGTCTGTCCCGGATTGTGGGACTGGGGCAGGGAGAGGAGAACGGCTCCGGCCAGAATGACTGCGGCAAAGCCCGAGATGACGGCCCGGGCCGGCTGTGTCCGCATATTGGAGAAAACGTCCCGGATCGACATCAGGGTCGGGATGCCACGGATCAGGAGAACGGCCACCCGCAGGAGGGAGGCCAGAACGGCCAGGGAGTCGGGACTGATCTCCAGGAGTGCAATGCGCAGGGTGTCGCCAGGCATCAGAAAACGGATGGCGCAAAAAGAGGTGCTTGCACCAAGAGCGAGCCAATCGTGTTTGAAAAACCGGAGGAGAGATCCTCGGAGAAAGATTCGCAGGAAGAGATCAACGACAAGAAGAATGGTCAGGACCGTGTCAAGATCGGCCAGTTCCGAGGCATAGCGCCCGGGGTCGTGTCCGGCAAAGAGGAGGAGCGCGCTTCCGGTGATAACAGGAAGCGCGATGATGATATCGAGAGAACGGAGCAGGGACTCACGTGTTTTCGGGTTCATTGCAGGGCGTCGCCAGTTCTTTATAGATACCGATATACTGGCGGGCGGAATGCGTCCATGACCAGTCCTGCTCCATGGCTTTCCGCTGCATGGAGGACCAGACTTCAGTATTTGAAAATGCTGCGAGAGCCCGGTCGAGAGCCGAGAGGAAGGCGCTGTCCCGGTATTCGTCAAACAGGAAGCCAGTGGTATCATCTTCGATGC
>DAIREN010000188.1:0-4699 GCA_036795535.1 Spirochaetota bacterium | reverse complement strand
AGTTCTGTTGCCGTAGTTGCGGCTGGTCGCCCTGTCTCCATTGCCGGATGGGATATGGCTCGCCGGTTTCACAAGCCAACTGAAAATTGGTACCCGGCTGGATCTGTTTTTTCCAGTCGCATCTCAAATCAATGCGTGCCACTGGCGCGATAACCAAAGGAGACTGTGATGAATGCTTCGATACTTCTCATGTATGGAATTACTCCCTGCCATGCTGGTAGTGGCGCATCTGTCGGAGTTGTCGATCTGCCGATACAGCGCGAGCGACATACAAACTGGCCAATGATACAAAGCTCGGGCATGAAGGGCGCGATGCGGATGCATTTCGAAAAAAACAAAAGTGCGATTAGTGGTGAGGCCGTGTTGGCCAATTCGATTTTTGGCGCAAGCAGCGCGGACAAGGACAATGATTTTGCCGGTGCATTTTCGGTTTCGGATGCAAAAATACTGGCTTTCCCGATGCGATCCAATGTAGCGCCCTTTGTCTGGATTACTTGCCCGGCTGTTTTAAAGCGTTTGGCGCGTGACCTTGCGCTGGCTGGCCTGGCTAAAGAGGATTCAGCTTCAATTCCAGTACTGCCAGATTCGGCACGTGCGCTGGTCTGTTGTGACAAAATATCAGGCAGTGTGCTGCTTGAAGACCTTGAGGTATCGGTCAGCAGTGGCAGTCTTCCCGAATCTTTACAAATGTTTTTTACAAAAGCCGAAAGACTTTTGATTGTCAGTGATGAGGTCTTTGCCTATGGTGTTAGCAGTTGCACACAGGTTGTGGCACAGATCAGTATCGACCAGACTAAAGGGACAACAAAAACCGGATCACTGCGCTATCAGGAAGAGTTGCCCGCGGATAGCATTCTTTATAGTGTCATCCTCTGGAACGGGACACGGGACGAAGATCAAAAACACACAGCCGAAGAAGTCAAAAAGTGGATTACAGCCGATGTGATGCCGACGCATCTGCAGGCCGGTGGGGATGAAACGCTTGGGCGCGGGTATTTCGAATTGACGTGGATCTGAGGAGGAAAATATGCCGACCAAAGAACAGTTGCGGGCAGAATACGTATTAAAAAAAATAGACACGATGTACACAAAAGGTGTTGATGAAGAAAATGTGAATTTTATTACCGGTGCACCGACACTGATCCTGACAAACGGCATCGGTCAATCAATTGCATTTCTCTTGGCAAAAGCTGAGCGCGACAATAAGCAGGAAAAGGTATTCATGATTATCAAAGAGTGGCTCGAGAATGAAATCCCGGGTTTACAAGGCTGTGCCGATAATATGCAATTTCTGCAGCATTTTTCACAGCTTTCAATGTCGGACTATCTTAGGGCGCAGGATGAAGCCTTGCGGATGCTGGCCTGGTTAAAGCGCTATGCACGCGCATTTGGGAGATAAATCCATGATACCTATCCCGACATCACAACAAAATCTTTTGCAAGGACCAAAAGCGAATTTTTCTTTGCTCTTCCCAAGGCTGGTTGAGTGGAGTGATGCTCATGGAAAGCCCAAGACTTCTGAGTCCGAGATCACCAGATTGGCTGGTATCGGAAACAAAAATTTTGATGCGGCACATCAGGTATTAAAGGCTATCCACAAGCGGCAGGACGCGCTGTTATACAGTGTCAAAAAATCTGGTGGCAGTATCTTTACCTTCAAGGCGAAGTTGGCATCCCCGTTTGTTTCCGGCCTTGGCTCAGGACATCCGACCGAGACCGGGATGATACTGGACAGGAATACAGGGTTGCCTTTTATACCGGCCAGTGGCATCAAGGGTGTCCTGCGACTGTCACGGGCTTTGGATATCGCAGAGACACATCCAGAACTTGTAAGAAACACTGATGATGGTGAGACAGAGATACCTGACGAAGAACTTCGAAAATTTTTCGGGGATACGAAGACCGATAGCGAGAGTCTTCGCGGGCAGCTTGTGTTTCTTGATGCCTATCCTGTCATGGCACCCAAGCTTAAAGTAGATATCATGAATCCCCATTTTCACAAGTATTATGATGGCACACAGCATCCAGTCGATACTGAGCCACCGATTCCCGTCAAATTTATGACTGTAGAGTCCGGGACGGTGTTCAGGTTTCGTTGCTTTGTCAACAGGCTGCTTGATCCAAAAGAATCTGATGGGAAGAGTCGCGAATTTGGCCAGGATGATGAACAAGCAATCTGCAAGATGTTTGAAAGGGCCTTTTTGCATCTCGGGTTTGGTGCAAAGACAGCGGTCGGGTATGGACGTTTTAGTCTTATGGAAACATTGATAAACGAGACAGTCGAAAAGTATGATGCCGTGCCTGCAAGCACTTCCCCCAACGCCCCTGCTGTTCCGCCCAAACCGGCAGCTCTCGTCAATAAAGGGCAAAAGGTCGAGGTTGTTGTCCTGACTGAAAAAACCAAAAAAGGTGCCTGGCGGGCGGCCTGTGTGCTTGATGAAACGATTATCGGGGTCTTTAGTCCCAAGCCGCCTTTGCCGCAAGACCTCAAGGCTGGTGAAAAGCTTATTGCAATCGCCAAAATCATTGCCAAGGATGGCGGTTCGACCTTCGAATTTATCGAGCGAGCCAAACAGGAGACAGATCAGAAGCCCGATCAGGCCTGAGTCCCGAGGGAGGTCCCCATGCAACAGTCCGTCCTCTATGTCTGCGAGCAGGGCACGAGCGTGCACAAGAGTGGCGAGTCCGTCGTGATCAAAAAAGACGGCAAGGCCTTGCTCGAGGTCGAGAGCTTTCGCCTGGGGACGGTTTGTCTGGTGGGTGCGGTCCAGGTCTCGACCCAGGCCACCACGGCACTGATTGACGAGGGGATCGACATCAGCTTTTTGAGTTATGGCGGGCGCTGTATCGGGCGCATCGAAGGGGCGCTGTCCAAAAACATCCCCCTGCGCCTCAGGCAGTATGACATCTTTGCGGACAGCGCGGCCCGGGATGTTTTTGCGCGCGAGATCGTTGGGGCCAAGCTCGAGGCCCAGCGCGAGATGTTGCTGGCCTACCAAAAAAACCATACGTCCAGCGAGATAGCGGCCGGGATTGCCGGGATCGGTGAGATGCTGGCCAAGGTCGCCGAGGCATCGAGGGATTCGCTGCGTGGCATCGAAGGGACAGCGGCGCGCTGGTTTTTCCAGGCCGTGCGTGCCATCCTGCCCCCCGAATTCGATTTTGAGGGACGTAACAGGCGGCCGCCCCGTGACCCGGTCAACGCCATGCTGTCCTTTGCCTACACCGTGGCCGGCAACGAGATGACCGCCTTTGTCCAGGCCTGCGGGCTTGATCCGCATCTGGGGCTGTGGCACGAGCCCGAGTACGGGCGGACCAGCCTGGCCCTCGACCTGTTGGAGCCATTCAGGCCCGACATCGACGCGATGGTGGTGCGCATGTTCAACCGCAAGGTTTTTACAACAGCCGATTTTACCACGACGGATGAGGAGGGGTGCCGCTTTACCGAGAGTGCCATCAAGCGCTTTTTTGCCGAGTACGAAAAGACGGTGCGCGGCAAGGAGCCGGGCGATGTCGATCCCGAGCGGAGGATGACCGGCCTGCGGCGCGAAATGGTGGCAGTGGTCCAGTCCTTTGCCGGCTGGCTGCGCAGTCGTGCCCCGTCCCGTCCCGGGTTGCCGCCGGTTACCATCAGCCCCGAGGTGGTTCCCCAGTGGCTTCAAAATGACGCTCAAGCAGAGAGTACTGCGATTGTTGGTGAACAGTCTCAGGCCGGGGCAGTGGGCGCCGGTGCGTGTCAAGAATCGGCCTTTTCGGTACGGGAGGCCAGACAGTGTTTGTGATCATCGCCTATGACATCGTCAAGGACAAGACGCGCTACAGGGTGGCCAAGCTCCTCGAAGGCTACGGCGACCGGGTGCAGGACTCCGTGTTTGAGTCGGTGATGACAAAGGAAAAGCTCGACGAGTTGATGGATCGCGTCGGACGGCTGGTGGACCCCGACGAGGACTCGATCCGGTTTTACCGGATGGACAAGGACTACCGGGACCGGGTGACCATGATCGGAGAGCAAAAGATCTTTGAAGACCTTGAAGTGTATATCGTCTAAATGAGCAGGTCTTTGACAGGGGAGCGCCGGGGGCAGGCAGGACGCCGCCACCCTATGCAGGGCGCTAATGGTGCTTCCCAACCAGTGTGCTGGCTGCAGTGCGGAAGGCTGCAGCCAGACGAGTGCAGAGCAGATAATTTAAATAGAAGAGAAACGCAAAAAAAACTGCTTGACATCCCTGACAGGCTCAGGTATGTTGATATTGTCGCCTGAATACGGACGGGAGTGACGCTTCTTTGAAAGTTTGGTTGCCATAAATTCGGGCCTGAACGGAAACTTGCAAGTCATTGCATTGCAATAGTTTGTAAAGTTTCCTACAGTACAAAACTCCAAAAATACAATTTGTAACGCAGTTTTTGGAACCCTGAACGGAAAGAGGCGGTTTTACTTGTTACACTGTAACAAGTAGCAGCACCCTCCGTCCGAATTCTTCCCTCATTGAAAAGGGATTGCGACACCTCCACACTTATTTAAAACATTTACTGGCAACGCGTCCGAATTCTTCCCTCATTGAAAAGGGATTGCGACTCCTGGCCCATTGCACTTAGTGCATTCAATATCTGCAGTCCGAATTCTTCCCTCATTGAAAAGGGATTGCGACCCGTGTCGGAATGCCCGATAGCGGATACGAGATCCAGTCCGAATTCTTCC
>DAIREN010000187.1:0-4782 GCA_036795535.1 Spirochaetota bacterium | reverse complement strand
GAGATAGCGCCAGAGACTCCATTCTTCCTTGATCACACCCGGAAAGGGCAGGCGCGAAAGTGTGCGCATATCGCGGCAGAGGCGGGCGATCATCTTCGCGTCCTCGGGGGCCAGGCGCAGCATCTCGTCACGCAGGCGGTCGATCTTGCCATACAATTTGAAGGTCTCGCCATCGGAGAGCTGCACGCGCATGAACTCGTCAAAATTGACAATCCCTGTCGGGCTTCCGTCTTCATTGACAAGCGCACCAAGCTCGTCCCAGATCCGGTCAAAGCCGCCCTCTTTTTTTGTCCCCATCAGCCAGTGGATGCAGTAGTCCAGGGTATAGCCCTTGCGTTTCCAGGCCGTGCAGAGTCCGCCGGGGACGGTGTGGGCCTCGTAGACATCCACGCTGTAGCCGTTGCGGGCCAGGTAGGATGCCGCCGAAAGTCCAGCGATACCGGCCCCGATGATCACGACGCGCTTGTGTGTTTCCTGCATGCTGTCCTCCAAAGACGAAAAGAGTGTTCCGGCTGTTCCTGTGATCCGGCCTCAAGGCGAGTATAGTATATCGAAATACGAAATGGTAGCACAATGCGGGTGGGTATGGAAAAAGGTGAAGATATCACAAGCGAATAGAGGGTACCGTTATGGTATGAGACCCCTTGTGTGTACCCTATTCTCTCCACTGCTCCGCACCCAGGGGCAGGTCATTCAGCTCCATCCTTGCCGCCTGCCATGACGGGTAATACTTGGCAAGCATGGCCGTGAATCTGGCACTGTGTGTCGGTTCGATCAGGTGCAGCATCTCGTGCACGACAACGTACTCAAGCAGGTCCTTCGGTTTCTTGACAAGCTCCGTGTTCAGGCGAATATTCCGCTCGCGATGATTGCACCCTCCCCACTTGGTCTTCATGCGCTGGAGAAAGTAGCCGGCGACATTGACCCCCAACTTTGCTTCCCACGTGCGGATCAACCCGGGGACCACCTCGTGCAGCAAGGACCGGTGCCAGTCCTGCATGACGGAGTCACGCTTTTCCCTTGTGCTGCCGGGACGAACTGTGAGCGTGATATTGCGATGACTGATCTTGACAAAAGGTTTGACGTCTTCTTCCCTGACGGAAAGCAGATAGCGCCGCCCCCAGAGGTAATGACTCTCGCGCTCGACGAACTCACGGGGCGTCTCCCGCGCCTGCCCTCGCATTTTGGCCTGCTGATCCCTGATCCAGCCGAGCTTTGATATCGCATAGGCACGGGCCACTTCAAGGCGCGTCTCCGTAGGCGCGACAAGCGTGACTCGCCCGTTCGGTGGATGCACCGAAAGGTGTGCATGCTTGATGTCCTTGCGCGTAACCTCGATGGTGATATCGCCAAGCTGGATCGTCTCTGTCATCAGTACCCCGGCTGATTCTTGACAAGTTCGAAAAGGGCCCGGGTTGCTTCGCGATTACAATCAAGCAACGGGAACAGGGCATTCACGACCTGCGCTTCGCGTGCCTGGTCCCCCCTCCAACCCGCCGGTGCCTGTTCGCGCATGACCAGATCTATCTCGAGTGCCAGGCGAAGTCGTCTGTCATCGTAGTCCCTATGCTGTTCGGCGACGCCCACAGGTTCCGGGCACCCGGCTGCAAGGATCCGCGGCAGGTTGTTGTAGATCACGGTTGCCTCACGCTTGCCATGGAGCTGCGCAGGCACAGCATCATCGGTCTGCCTGGTGGCCAGTTGCTGCACCAGCGACTCAGCCCTTTTCAAAAACTCCTCATAGGCAGCCGCGTCCGCCCGACTCTGCCGGATGAGGTCGTCAAGCAGGTGCGACATTTTTTCGTAAAAGCGGGGATCGGTGAGCTGGTCGCGGATGATGGTCCTGCGGACGTTATTGATGATGCCTTCGGCAATGGCGTTTTTGGTGAGCTTGCCCTTTTCGTTGAGTTTTTTTGCGATGGCATCATGGATGCCGGTCTTGATGATGATCTCGGTCAAGGACATCTCGCCCAGTTCGCCAAGGTCGGTCGCCGGGTCAGCCTGGACGTAGGTATTGAGGAGGTGACGCATATCCGCCTCGTAGGGCTTGATGTCCAGCTCCTCGCCCGAGTGCTTCTTGATGGCAGATCGCATTTCGCTGTAGAATTCGACATCCTTGCACAACGCAGTTCCCTCGGCTTCGGTATAGCCGGCCGCAGTCAGATCCTGGGCGATGGCCGCATAGGCGCGCACAAACACCGCCACAGCCTTGTAGAAAGACACCCTGAGTGCCTCGGTCTCGTTGAGCGCATTCGGGTTGGCGGCGTCACCACAGAAGTAGTGCAAATACTGTTCAACCTCGCGCGGCAGGGCCACCGGTTCGCACAGGTAGCGCAAGGCTTCGCGGGTCTCGTCAAGCACCTTCCTGCCTTCGGCCAGCCAGCTCTTGAGGTGGACGTTGTTTTCGGCGTCGCCGCCATCGTCGATGTCCAGCTCGTCCGAACTGTAGACTGCGATCGCCTCCTGCACTTTGCCAAACAGTTCCTTGAAATCGACAATATGGCCGTAGTCCTTGTCGTCGCCGTCAAGCCGGTTGGTACGGCAGATAGCCTGAAAGAGGGTGTGGTCACTCAGTTCGTTGTCGAGGTAGATATAGGTGCAACTCGGGGCATCAAAGCCGGTCAGGAGTTTGCTGACGACGATCAGGAGTTTCATATTCGCCGGCTCCTCGATGAAGCGGCGCTTGGCTTCGTCCTCGTACTGTTTTGTCGTCTGCCCTTTTTTGAGGACGTACTGCGTGTAGGTGTCGAACTTGTAGCGCTCGTCGCTGTCGGCGGGCTCACGGGAGATCGCGTTGTGGTTCGGCTCGTAGGAGGTGATGATCCCGCAGTACTTGCCAAAGCTCGTGTGCTGCAGGAACCGGAAGTAATGGCAGGAGTCATAGATTGAGGCAGCAACAAGAATGGCCGTCCCCCGATTGTTGTTGAGACGCGGCTTGAGGCTAAAGTCCTCGATGATGTCGGCGATGATGCGCTGCTTGCGCTCACCGGCGCTCATCAGTTCTTCCATCGTCGCCCAGCGCTTGCGCAGGATCGCCTTTTGGAAATTGTTGAGGCCCCGGGTTTTGTGCTCGAACCATTGGTCGATGGCGTCCTGCGAAGTAAGCTGCTGTGGCACATCACGAGCCTCGTACTTGAGGTCGAGGATCACGCCATCGGCCACTCCCTCATAAAATTTGTAGGTATGGATGTAGGTGCCAAAAATATCCCGCGTCAACCGCTTGTCTTTGCGCAAGAGAGGTGTGCCGGTAAAACCGATAAAGAGTGCACCCTCCAGCCAGCGCTTCATCTGCCGGTTCATGTCCCCGCCCTGCGAGCGGTGGCACTCGTCGACAAAGACACAGAAGCGGCCATGCACACGCGGCGGTGGACCATCGAGGTCGGCAGGATCGAATTTATGGATGAGCGCACACAAGAGGCGGGGTGCAGACGCCCCGAGCTTTTCCACGAACTCCGCCCGCGAGGTGATACGCGGCGATGGCGACCCGGGGCCGATAACCCCGGCGTTTTTCATCACACCTTCGATCTGCTTGTCCAGCTCGTCACGGTCGGTGACGACAAGGATGCGGGCGGCGGGGTCGTGCTCCAGCAGCCACTTGGCGAGCAGGACCATCAGGATGCTTTTACCACTGCCCTGGGTATGCCAGATGACGCCACCCTCGTGGCGGGCGATGCGCTCCTGCGCGGCCTTGACCCCGAAAAACTGGTGCGGCCGCGGGACCTTTTTTCGCCCGGCGTCAAAAAGGATGAAGTTGCGGATGAGGTCGAGCAGTCGTGACTTGTGGCACATCTGGACGAGTGGCCGGTCGAGCAGCTCTCCAATCGCTCGTGTCGCATTGCTGGCTGTTTTGTCCTTCCACTCCACGAAAAACTGTTCCGGCGTATCAGTGGTGCCGTAGCGCAGTCCCTGCGAATCGCTGCCCGCCAGCAGGAGTTGCACCGTGCTGAAAAAGCCCTTGTTGAAGATCTCTTCCTGGTTGGTGATGAGCTGGCGCACGCCGTCGGCCAATTCAACCGAGCTGCGCTTGAGTTCGATCACCGCGATGGCGAGACCGTTGAGATAGAGCACGATATCCGGCCGGCGTTCATGCCCGCCCTTGAGCGTTACTTCCTCAGCCAGCGCAAAGTCGTTGTGTTCCGGGTCTTCCCAATCGATCAGGTGCACTGTTTCGTAAGCCCGTCCTGCGGCGATTTGTACCGGCACGCCGTAGCGCAAGAGCTGGTAGGTGCGCAGGTTGGCTTGATAGAGTGTGATGCCCGTCGAGTCGGCGGCCGTCTCGAGTTTTTGGAGCGCGGCTGCGATGTGATCGGGTGAATAGCCGCGGGCCGTCAGGTTGTCGCGCACGAGCGAGGTCTCGATGCCGCGGTTGTCGTCGCGCTGGTGCCAGTCACCGAGATAGCGGTAGCCCAGGTTATCAGCTCGCGCCGGATCGGTAAACAGGGCGATCACCCGGTTTTGGGTGACGCGCTCGGGACGGGGGCGATTGCTCATGGCAAAACCTCCCAATGGCCGCCCTTTTGTGGTCCAACGAATCGCAGTCTGCCGGCCTTGACCAGCTTGCCACTGGCCATTTCGACGGCTCGAACGCTTCGTCCCACTTCTGCAGCAACTGCGGCCAGGGTCATTTGCGGGTTTTTGCGTAACAGGGCGAGCAGGGCATCGGCAGTTTTTACCGAAGTTTTCACCGAAGTTTTTACCGAAGTTTTCACCGAAGTGTCCGTATCCTTTTTTGTCACTGACCTTGCGCCACCCATCGCACTCACGGCCTGAAGGTATGTGCGC
>DAIREN010000186.1:0-4815 GCA_036795535.1 Spirochaetota bacterium | reverse complement strand
ACAGGGACGTTGTCGAAACGGGGAACCTGCACCGGCAGATGCTCTACAGCGAGGCCGATGCGGCAGTCTGCCGGCCCAAAGCGGTTGCGGCGGCCGAACATCTTGCCGAAGCAAACTCCACCATCCGGATCAGCGCGGAGGTGACAGACCTCCAGGCACCGGTAATTGACCGGCTCCTGGCTCAGGCAGACATCATCCTGGACGCCACGGACAACTACGAGACCCGTTTCCTCATCAACGACTGGGCCGTTTCCTGCAAACGGCCATGGATCTATGGCGGAGTCCTTGCCACGGGCGGGATGAGTGCAACCATCATCCCCGGAACAACCGCCTGTCTGGCCTGTATCCAGTCCGAGGCCCCGCCCCCGGGAAGCACACCCACCTGCGATACGGCAGGGATTCTCCCCCCCGTCGTCCAGGCGATCGCCGCCATCCAGGTCATGGAAGTCCTGAAGCTCGTGGCACACAAGAAAGAACCAGCCCCGGGCGGAGTACTTTTCATGGACCTCTGGACGGGCGAGAGCACCCGCATCCCGACCGTGCGCAATCCGGATTGCCCATGCTGTGTCCGGGAAGAACACCTCTGGCTTTCGGGAAAAAACGTCTCACGGGCAAGCAGGATGTGCGGGCGGAATGCCGTCCACATCGCTCCGCCAGAAGATGCACCCCCTCCGGATCTCGCCGGACTGGCCGCCCGCCTCTGTGGTCAAGGCCGTGTCACCCACGACGACTGGAGCCTGCACTTCGCCAACGACCGGGTGGATCTGATCGCATTCCGGGACGGACGGATCCTGGTGAGAGGGACACAGGACAGCGCAGAAGCCCGTACCATCGTGGCACGCTGGCTGGGCATGTAATGCGTGTTTTTGGGGAACAACCTCACGCCTGTTGACAACTCCGGCCGGCTAGCCGGACTCACCAGTGAGTGTCCGGAAGAGATTGAGCGCGTCCGCCGAGACATTCAATTCGATGCCCAGCCACCACTGGTCCGCAGTGATCACCTGGACCCAGGCGACGCGTCCCTTGATATTCCAGTCACCGCCACTGTGGACCATGCGGAGAGCAACCTTGTCATCGGTCTTGGGATCCCGGAGAACCCCGCTCACGATGAGCTTGATCCCTCCAACGGAGACGTTGATGATCGATGTGACAGTGGCCGGCGTCTCAAGGCCGTCCCGTGTGATATGACACTGACTCCCACCGAGATCGACCCCGGCAGCGGCTACCCGCTCCGGATCAACCCCGATACGCGGGGCTCGCGGTACCCCGGACGACGAAATCTCCCCCATACTACTCCCTCCGCTCCATGTACCGCCATACACTGAAAGCTATGCACAAAGAGCGGGGGGCTGTCCAGGAAAAAGAGTATACATTATCTCCCACTTACCGCTTGTCGAGCTCGCCGAAGACCTGCTTGAGGATATCCGTCACACGGGCGAGCGGCTGCTTGCGAATCTTGTACTCCTCCGCCTCGAGTTTTTTGAAAAGCCCGGCCAAGGCCCGGTCCGTCACATACCGGACAAGATCGGTCTGAACTTTGGTCACACCGGGAATCTTGTTGTAGGTCGTCGTGATATCCCTCCAAAGAGCCGTCGCATTGACCGCATCCAGTGCACTCTTGATGTGGGGACCGAAGGCACTGATCAGGGCATTGGTGGTCTTGCGGCGGAAATACTCGGTGGCAGCATTGTCGGCACCAAAGAGAATCCCGCGGGCATCGTCAAAACTCATTGACAGAACCGCGTCCGTAATGATCTTGACCGCCTCGGCAACCGCCCGCTCGGCACCGCGGTTCATCTGGACGATAAAATCGTCAACCTTGCGTCCAAACCCCATCTGCCGAAGTCTCTGCTCGGCACGAACCGCATCCGGCGGAAAAAGCACCCGGACTGCGGAATCTCCGTTGAACCCGTTGTTCCTGTTGAGGATTCCGACGGCGCTCTTCGTCCCGACCTTGAGGGCATCCTTGAGACCGGACACGATCTGTTGTTCGGAGAGCCCCTTGCCACCCCCACCGGTGTATTTTTCAATTGATTTGCAAGCCACCGCAGCCAGAGCCAAAAGCAAAACGGCTCCCAAAGCCAGTGTCACATGTGTTCGTTTCATGGATGCTTCCTCCTTGTCGTGATACCCTCCCACTATATCTCTCAACCCTGTCCTTGTACAGAAAAAATCGGCGCCTCTCCCTACGGGCGAAGTGTACCCTTGCGAGTACTTCGCTCGTCAAGAGTGACCTTCGGCCGGCAGCAGGAAGTGCATTCATTCTTCGGGTTTTCGTGTGTAGCTTTTACTCCGATGCAGTTCTCACATCCCCCTCCCGAATCGGAGAATGCCATGCGAACACAACAGCCAAAACCATCCAGCCGCCCGAAAGGCATCAAATCTCTGGAGGAACAGGGCCCGGTCGAACGCGTCTTCGAGTCAGCCCTCTGGAACTCGCGCTTTTTTGTCCTCTCCTCAGTGATTTTCGGGCTCCTTGGTTCGATGACTCTTTTTTTCATCGCCAGCGTGGACATCATCACCATTGTCGTCGAGTCGGTAGAATCCTATCTCGGCATGACGGCCCACCATGTCAAGCATGCCCACGTCTTGGCCCAGATCATCGCCGCCATCGACCTCTATCTGATAGCTGTCGTCCTCCTGATCTTCAGCTTCGGTCTTTACGAGCTTTTCATTTCCAGGATCGATATTGCAGCCAAACATACCAGCCTGCGCCTTCTCCAGATCCATTCCCTGGATGGACTCAAGGACAAGATCACCAAGGTCATCATCATGGTCCTGATCGTCAGCTTCTTCGAAAAAGTCCTGTCGATGAACTACTCAACCCCTCTGGATATGCTCTTCCTCGCCGCTTCAATTCTGGCCCTGGCTGTTGGTCTCTATTTTCTGAGGAAGAGTAACCCCGAGGCATGAGCCCTGTGACCGTTTTTTTCTGCGCCGGCGAGGCATCCGGCGATCGTTTGGCCGCCGGTCTGGTCCACGCACTCGCCGCCATCCACCCGGACTGGCACCTGACAGGGATCGGCTCCCGGAGGATGCAGGCTGCCGGGATGGAACTCCTTCTCGATATCACGCACACGTCGGCGGTCGGCATCAGTGAAGCACTCCTCAAACTCGTCCCGGCCCTCACGGCCATCCGCCGGGCAAAGCGTCTGCTCCGCCGGCTCCGCCCGGAGATCTTCGTGGCCGTCGACTGCCAGGGTATCAATCTGATCCTCGCCAAAACGGCCCGGGCCTGCGGAGGATCCGTCATCTACTACATTCCTCCACAGAATTATCTCTGGAACGATGTCCGCCGCGGACGCGAGATCGTCCGCCGCAGCGATCTGATGATCAACCTCTTCCGTGCGGGCCACGATTTTTACAGCAGGCTTGGCGCCCGCTCGGTTCTGAGCGGTCACCCGCTGGCAGGCCATGCAGACACACGGGACAAAATCGCTCCGGACACTGCCGGGCCCGAGATCCTGCTCGCGGCCGGGGTCCGGTCCAGCGAACGCCGCCGATTCATCCCCCTCCTGGCTGCTGCCGCCCGCCGGATCCTCGAGGTTCACCCCGCCGCCCGGTTTACCACACCGGCGGCCAATCCCGGACACGCCGCTTTCCTCCAAGCCGGCTTCGCCCGCGAGGGTATCCAGATCGCACCCGGTGAAAGCGGTCCACTCTTCCGGCGGGCCGATGCTGCCATCGTCAAGTCGGGAACCATGGCCCTCGAGGCGGCCCTGGCCGGCTGCCCCTATTCGGTCTTCTACCGCATCTCCCGATTCTCCTGGTTCATCATGGCCCGGGTCTGGGGGGTCTCGAAAAAGCTCACCCATGTCAGTCTCCCCAACATCCTGGCAGGAAAAGAGCTGGCCCGGGAATTTCTCCAGGGGGCTGCGACACCCCGGGCCCTCGCTGATGAAACGCTGTCTCTCCTGGATGATCCGGACTACCGCAAGACACGGCTCGACTTGATCGCCGGGGCACTTCCATCTCCTGCCGGAGACTCAGCCTGGAACATCGCTGCCCGGGCGGTCTCCCGCTTTGTGGATGAACACACCACCATCGCGCCGTCCCCGGTTTCCGATCGGCCGGAGACCGTTCCCCAAAAACCCACCGAACCGGATGCCCTACGCATTCCCGTTGTCTGTGGCGTCCTCACCACGGATGATGGTCTCATCTACGCCTTCCAACGAGGCCCCGGGGTGTCCCATGCCGGACGCTGGGAATTTCCCGGTGGCCGGATCGAGACCGGTGAATCAGCCGAGGAGGCGCTCAAGCGCGAGCTTCAGGAAGAACTCCAGTGCTCCCCCGAGATCGACGAAGCCCTCCCGGTTGTGGACAGTGAAACGATCCGTTTGGTTCCGTTCCGGTGCCGGATGCTCCCGGGTGAGGTCTTCAAGCTTGGTGAACATTCGGCCGTCCGTCTTGACAGCGGCGAGGCCCTGTCTTCGCTGGACTGGCTGCCTGCCGACCGGGAGATATTGCGTCATATCATCCGGACGGACTCATCACGTGCGGATCACAGGATCTGAAGCTTCAGGGAGCGCCCCATCCGCTCACACCCATCTCGCCCAGCGTGTACACAATCGAGTCGCCGATCCGTTCATCCTTGTCGTTCCGCACCTCGCTGATGTTCCGCTTGAGGGCGATAATCACAACCCTGTAATACTGTGTCCTTGTGGACGGAAGTCCCGTCCAGGCATTCGTCAGGGGGAGATGGCCCAATCCGTCCACCGGAGCAAAAGAAAGCGGTGTATCGAACCACTTCCCGGTAAGACTGTTCCACTCGTGATTCTGCCACGAATTGCTCACGATGCTCTGGTTCAGCAGGCG
>DAIREN010000185.1:0-4860 GCA_036795535.1 Spirochaetota bacterium | reverse complement strand
GACCCTTCCCCTGGTCTGGCTTGAGGATGGCGGCAAGCGCATCTGTCTGTTTGTTGATCGTACAATCGACGCAAAAAAGATCCCGAATTCGTCGGTGCTTGATCTGATCCCGCAGCTCGTGGTCGGCCTGCCTTCGGTCCGCCAGGCACTCGGACTGGACGGACAGGCCGAGGTGGTTCTGGTTTTGCCCGAGGCGCCGCAGGGTCTTCCCCTCTTTCCCGGACCCGAACAGGAGGTCTGCCTGCAACGGGTCCTGGATCTGCTTGCGCCCGAGGCCGCGGAACAGGCCGCTGTCATGCTTCTGCCCGCGAAAAAGATTCTCGCTGACGACAAACGCATCCCGGATGCGGAGGGCTTGCTCGTGGCGCTCCAGAACGCTGAAGAGAGCAGCCAAGACCCATTTGTCCTGAACCCGGCCCAGGTGCTGGTCCAGCCTGTCGTGCCCGATACGGACAGGATCAAGACATGGTGTACGACCATGCTGGCACCCTGGATCAGGATGCTCAAGCCGGACTGGGAGATCCCCACAAGCGAGGACGATGATGCACACGAGATCTGAACCAGGACTGTTGCGACAACCCGAGGATGTCGATCTTGCCCGGCATGCCGTGATCGAGGCCTCGGCCGGAACCGGCAAGACCTGGACCATCGAGCAGCTTGTCGCCCGGATGGTGAGCGGGGACGGCGATCCGGCCAGGGGGCTGGATCTCAGGCAGATCCTTGTGGTGACCTTTACCGAGCGGGCCGCCGGCGAGATGCGCGACCGGATCCGGGCCACCCTCGTGGATCTGGCACACAAAAAGCCGGACCTGCGGGCGTATCTCGAGTCCCGCCTGTCAGCCTTTGACGAAGCGATGATTACGACCATCCACGGGTTCTGCCGGCGGGTGCTGGCCGAGTATGCCCTGGAATGCGGGCTCCCCGGGTCACCGGAACTGGTCGATGACACGGCGGTCCACTCGGCCATGCTCCGCCGGATCTACCGCGACTGGCTGGCCGCCCCCGGGCAGGAGCTCCTGGCCCGCCTGGCCGGATTTGCCGATAAACCCGAACGGTACCAGAACAATCTGCTCAGGCTTGCCGGGCTGGAGGAAGTCGTTCCGCCCGGCGAAGGACCCGTCACAAGCTCTGACGAACTGCCGGGCTTGTTGGAGCGGATTCTCAGAGAATTCGTGAAAGCACTTGATCTGATTGCTCCCTTCAGGGACGAGATGGTGTCTTTTGCAGCAAAATTCAAGAATGATAATTGGATCTACAATAATAATCTCTATGGGGCGGCAAAGCGTTTGTATGACAAGCTGATAGAAATTCTTGCCGGATACCATGAATACAGGGATGACCGATCCCGATTGGCCACGGAGATCGTTGAGCTTTGCGAAATAGCTGATAAAAATACAGGAAAAACGGCCTCTGCATCCTTTCATGATCTGGCACCAGGAGATCATATTGTCAAAAAAGATTGGAGGGGTAAACTCGATGAAACGAATTCCTGGCCGGGGATTATCCCCTGTCTGGACGAGGTGATCGACCACCTCGAGACGGTCCGCGAGGGGCTGGCAGAGATCCGGCGCTCGCATCTGTATGCCGTGGCCGAGCGGGTGCGCCGGATGGCGCGGGCCGAAAAGGCCGCCCGGGACCAGTACAGCTACAACGACATGATCCGTCTGGTCCGACAGGCGGTCGAGAGGCCGGGCGGGGGCCTTACGGGTCGCCTCAGGGAGCGCTACCGGATCGCCATGATCGACGAGTTCCAGGATACGGATCTCGCCCAGTGGGAAATATTCAGACAAGTCTTTGCCGATAGCGGCGAGGGCCATACCCTCTGTCTGATCGGCGACCCCAAGCAGGCCATCTACGGATTCCGGGGCGGGGATGTGGCCACCTATTTTTCGGCTCGGTCCTATCTGGTGGAGCGCAAAGGGGCCCGCGTCTACACCCTCGGCACAAACTGGCGTTCGAACACGGTCATGGTCCAGGCCTGCAATACCCTCTTCGAACCGACGGATGACGGCCCGTGCTGGTTTTTGCCCCATCCCGGAAGCGGTGAGGCCCCCGACTTCCTGCCCAGTGATGTCCCCAAGCAACCGCGCAACGTCTGGGCCGGGCCGGTGTCACCTGCTCCGGTCGTCGTTCAGGAGATTGCCCGCGGGAGTGCGGACGCCAACCGCTTTGCCGCAGCCGGTTGGATCGCCGACAGGATCGGTGCGATTCTTCGCGGAGCCCTGCCCGAGGTCCGCCTCTCCGGAAAGAAGGAAGCCCGTCCGCTCGGCGCCGGCGATATCGCCATCCTGGTGAGGAGCAAGAGCGAGGCCGAGCCGGTCCTGCGGGTTCTCCGTGCCCGGCGGATTCCCTGCACCTTCTACAAGGCCGGCGGGCTCTGGCGTTCGCCCGAGGCGCTGGCCGTCGTGGCCCTCTTTGATGCTCTGGCCCTGGGCACGACCCAGGCCATCCGCCTGGCCCTGATCGGCCCATTTTTCCGCACTTCCCCCGGCCAGCTTGAGGCTGCACTCCCGGCCGAGAGCCGAGAGCGAGTTTTGCTCGAGCGCTGGCGGGAACTCGCCCTGGCCCGGGACTGGCCGGCCCTCTGTATGGCCCTTGAGCGTGAGAGCGGAGTCCACGAAGGCTTGCGGCGGGAGGGCACAGGGGGAGAGCCCGCCCGGACCATCGACCAGCGCGACGATGAGCGGCGCAGCGCCAACCTGCGTCAGATCCTCTCCGGGGTTCTTCTTGCTCCGGACGCCGGGGCGCACGGGCTGGAGGATATCGCCGCCCTGGTCCGCCGGCGCTACAAGCAGGCCGAAGGCCTGGCCGAGGACGAGGATATCCAGCCCCTCGAAAGCGACGGGGGCAAGGTGCGGATCATGACGATGCACGCCGCCAAGGGACTCCAGTTCCCTGTGGTCTTCATTGCCGGCGGGTTTTCGGAATTCCCGAAGAGTACAAAGTATTTCGAATATTACAATGAAAATGGCAAAAAGGTTTTTGACCATCTCAAAACGGGTGAGGGCAAGACGAGGGCCCATGGCTACTGGCAGGGCGAGATGCAGCGTCTGTTCTACGTCGCGCTGACCCGGGCCATGCTCCGGCTCTACATCCCGATTGTGACAGACAAGGGCCTGAGTGCGGATATCACGTTGGCCACCCTGGCCGGCTTGCCGCTCCGTTCCGCGCTGGAGAGCTGCCGCGAACGGGACATCCCGGGGATTGTCTTCGGCGACAGCGGGACTGAGGCTGTTCAACAAAAACAGAAACAGGAGGGTGGAATATCCTCACCCGGGGACAGGGCTGCCCTGGACCGGTTCGAGCGCTCGGCTCCAGGAAAAGACTCCTTCAAGGAATTGATGGTGGATTCCTTTTCGGGGCTGGCTCCCGTGCGGCACACCCTCCAGACCGAACCTGACGAGACCGATCCCGTGGATGGAGAGACGCGTGACGGGGAGGCCGCCGGGTATAAAATGGACGATGAAAAGGCAGAAGAGCTGCCGGAGGCCGAAGTCGATCCCCCTGAACTGGATGGCCTGATCTGTCTCCCGCGCGGAGTCGAGAGCGGAACCCTCGTACACGGCCTTTTTGAAGAACTGGATTGTGTCGCCGCTGCCGGAGATCCCGCATACCGGAGGGAGCTGGTGCGGACGATCCTGCAACGCTCGCGGATCAGGGCGACCCGGGGCTGGATGGACCGGCGCTGTCCGGGCTGGAATGACGGATCGCGGGAAGAGGGCATCGAGCGCTCCCGGGAGGAACTGGCCGACTGGCTGGATGATCTGGTGGAGAGCATCCTCACGACCCCGATCGGGTGCGGAGAGCGGGAACTTGTTTTGGGGAGCCTGGAATGGCAGGATACCCTGCGGGAAGTCCGTTTTGATGAACGGACACCATTTACAAAACGGAAATATTATGCACCCCTTGTAACCGGAAGCATTGACCTGCTTTTCCGCTTCAGGGGGAAGTACTACGTGCTGGACTGGAAGACCAACTGGCTTGAGGACTATTCACCCGAGGGCTTGGCCACCGAGATGGACAAACACGGGTATGATCTCCAGGCGGCGATCTATGGCGCGGCCGTCCGGCGCTGGCTGGTTTCGAGAGGGCTCGCGGCGGACGACTTTGGCGGGGCGCTCTATCTCTTTGTGCGTGCCTTCTCCCGGGGCGTGTATGCCGAAGTCCGGGATGGGGGCGGACCACGGGCCGCGGATGGCGCCGGGGTACTCTTTTTCTCCGGGAAGGACCTGGAGGAGCGGGCATGCCATTATGGGATGAAGGGGGAGGGCGGAGCATGATGCAGGTGCTTGACAGGAATGAATGGGAATTGTCCCTCTTTGATCCGTATCTCGATCCGGCGGACGAGCTTCCCCGGCGGGTCCTGGCCGCGGTCCGGGAAGCGCTCGACTCCGGGGATGCCCAGTTGGCACGGGATCTTGTCGTATTGGGGGAGCCGCAGGACCCGGGTGCGGCCCTCCTTGTGGTTCTCGCCCTGCTTGTCGCCGGCCATGAGGGGAGCCTCTGTCTCGGGCTCGAAACCACGCGCCTGGTTGCGCTCTTGACCCGTGCCGGTTGCGAACCCGGGGACGCCACGGCAGCGGCCAAGCGGATCCATGCCTGGCTCAAAAAGAAAAACGGATTGGGTGCTCTGGTGACCCTGGTCGGGAGCATGGAAGAGACGGGTACGACGCCCATGGTCGTCCTCAAACAGGATGGAAGTCTCGTCCGTGTCTGGTGGCAGCGTCTTTTTCGCGCCGAGCGACGGCTGGAGCAGGCCTTCCTCGAGCGGCGGCAACTGGCCCCCGTCACAATCACGGCCAGTCTCAAAAAAGCGGCCCTGGCCCGGGGGACTGCCTTTGCCGGGATGACGCTCAACGG
>DAIREN010000184.1:0-4874 GCA_036795535.1 Spirochaetota bacterium | reverse complement strand
TCGAGTATTTCAGCGATCTTTTCGTATAATGCATGCATCAGATAACCCCATCGAAATGAATCAATATATAACGACCCAGATAATCTAATAGATATTGTATCCGGATGCGGGCTGAATTCAGGGGAAATCAGGAAAAATCATGGATATCGTTGAATCCTGCAGTACCGTAACGGAGCTGTGCGGAGGCATAGAGAGGCCCAGGTCAGGCCGACACCGAAGCCGGCCAGGCAGAGCGTCATTGGTTCACGACAGAGCCGGTCAGCCAGATTGAAGGCCAGCACTGCCGGGATGGTGGTTCCGCTGGAATTGCCAAGTTCTTCAACTATATTGGCCGGAACCTTTTCACGGGGGACCTTGAGTTTGTCTGCCAGTTTTTCGAGCATGAATCTGTTGGGTTGGTGAAAGGCAAAATAATCTATGTCGCCAGTCGCAAGACCGGAATCAGCGATATTTTCGAGTATCAGCGGTGGAACATCCCTCATCACGAAGTTGAAGACCTCTGTTCCGTCCATGACGAGGTGATCAAGTGACCGCAGATTGCCCTTGTCATCCTGGTGAAGGATTGCGGTTTCATCATCAGAAAACCTGCGAAATCCCCCGGCAGGGATTTGCAGGATACCGGATTTGGTTCCGTCCATTTTCAGACTGATGTGGACCGGTGCTGCATTGATATCCCGCTCGATGATTGTGATGGAGGCTGCATCTCCCACCAGAGGGAAGCTGTTTCGATCCTGCCGGGATACCTTGCGGGAGAGAACATCCCCGTTGACGAGGACCACTTTGCTGATTGATGGCTGATCAAGGAGCATGAATGCCTGGATCAGGCCGATGATATATCCGGCGCAACCCTGGTTGATATCAAGACAAAGCATGTCAGTTGAAAGGCCGAGTCGTCCCTGGATGATGTTTGAAGTGGGAGGGATAAAATGATCCGGGGACTGGCTGACAACGATCAGTGCCTGGATTTCATCCTTGCTGATGTCGCCATGCTCAATCAGCCGGGTCATGCCGGCAACGGCCAGGTCCGAGACGGTTTCATTGCTGGAGACAATAGCATGTTTTTTGAATCCCATTACCTTCTGCAGCTTGAGGGATTGCTCGGGAGAGAAATTGTACTGTCCGATCTCGTCTTCGAAACGGACCTCGTTGGCCGGGATGACCACATGGATGCCGGCAATCCGCTTGCCCTGGAACAGAAGCTTCATGCCTTGACTCCGGTTTTGATGAGCAGAGCCTCAATGGCGGTGATGCTGGAGAAGTTTTCGGGAAGGATGTCGAGTCCGTCAATGGAGATGCCAAAGGCATCGTCCAGGGATGAGACAAGAGTGACGATATCAAATGAGTCAAGCAGTCCATCGCCGAGATAGTCAGTGGAGCCGGTATAATCTCCTTCCGGTCGGATAGAGTGGAGGATGGAAAGAATCTTGTCTCGCATGTTTGGCTCCCGGCAAAGTTTCGTTGTTTTGAACAAGTTTGTGTACCGGCAATGAAACACAGTACGCAGAAGCAATACTGCAACATTCTATTTGCGCGCCAGGACGATGTCAAGCAGCCCGTCGGGTGTGTATCCCCTTTTTCTGTAACTTGAGATAGCCATTTCATTGGTGGCAATGACCCAGAGTGTGTGTTTTTGTACGGGTGTGGACGAGAGGTAGGTGTCAAGGAGTGCTGATCCGGCACCCCTCCCTTGGTATCGGGGGTGGGTTGCCCAGAATCTGAGGTGGCTTCCCGCCGGAATATCCTCGTGATACAAAAAAGAGAGAATCGCGCCTGTTTGGGTGTTGACGAGAATTTTTCCGTTTCGCAGTGCGGTGTCAAGTTCTGCGGGGGATGGTATCTGTTCGGCGAGGGGGTCAAAGACGGCATCCATGATTTCAATAATGCTACTCTGATCCATCTGGGTGGCGGTGCGAATACCGGGTGGGTGTACAGGGTTTGCATTGCTGGGGGTCGTTTGTATCATTCGGGTGAGGGTTGTATGCTTGCGAAAACCGGTCGTGTACAGATCATGAAGTATGGGTTCATCCGGGTTTTTTGTGACAATATCGACGACAACTGGCTGTGACGTTGTATCGAATTGCGCCGATTGTACCATCCTCTGGATGGCGGTTGCTGGGCCAGCATAGTATAAATGCCAACATTTTTGATCATGCCGCCATAACAGCAAACCGGAGGCGCTGTGTTCGGCCCATAATCCGGTGGCTATCCAGTAGCTGGTTTTTTTCGGGTCCGGATAGCAATTCGTGGCAAAATGCAGGCCTTGTGCCCTTTTTTTTGCGTTGGCGATGTGTTCCATCAGTTCCGGATAGGATGTGATTTGAGATATCATGTCAGGTATGCTTTAGTCAGTGCCAGCCGGTCAATTTTTCCGTTGGCCGAGAGAGGCATGATGTCAAGTCGAATGGCGGTACGAGGAAGCATGTACTGGGGGAGGCTTTTTCCCAACTCGCTGCGCAGTGTGGCTGCCGGGATTTCCATGGCAGAGGTGTAAAAAGCCGTGATTTCCTTCTTGATTGCATGGTACAGGATGCAGCCGTTTTCTATTCCCGGATAGCCAAGAAGGGCCGTTTCTATTTCGCCGAGTTCGATCCGGTACCCCATGTGCTTGATCTGGCTGTCCTTGCGTCCGATAAACATGATTTCACCCTGGTTGTTCAGGCTGACGAGATCTCCCGTGCGATAGATACGTTCGGGATAATGTGTTTGCAGGGGGTTTTGTACAAAGGCCTGTGCGGTTTTTTCGGGGTCATTCCAGTACCCGAGTGCGAGGGAACTGCCCCGGACACAGAGTTCTCCGATTTGCCCGCTTGTTGTGACACGCTGATTCTGCTCGTTGAGGATGATGATGTCCGAGTTGCGGCATGGTATTCCGATCGGCAGAGGTTCATCATCAGAATAATCCCTGTCGACCAACAGATAGGTGCAGTCGACTGTAATCTCTGTCGGGCCGTAGAGGTTTGAAAAAAGGGCGTGAGGAAGCTGTTTTCTCCAGTAATTAAGATGCTTGTTGGGCATCACTTCACCGGCAAAGAGTACCTTGTCAAGCGCGGGCAGGCTGACTCCGTCGAGGGCCTTGAGGTTGGCTGCGTTGACAAGGATCGAAGGAACCCAAAAAATCATGCTGATGCTCTCATCCCTGAGGAATTGCACCAGTCTTGCCGGAAAGGAGAACAATTGGTCAGGGACGATGACAAAGGCCGCCCCACATGAAAGGCACAGGTAGATGTCCAGGGTTGAATTGTCAAAATGAAGCGGAGCCTGGCTTGCGATCCGGTCGCTGTTGTTGACCGGGTATACTGACCGCGCCCATTCGATATAGTCGATGATGCTCCGGTGGCTGATGGCAACACCCTTCGGGGTTCCCGTTGACCCTGAAGTGAAGATGATATAGGCAGGGTCGGTGTCGATGACGGAAGAGCGGTGACGTGCAAGTGCTGCAGGATCAGTGGTTTCGGGCAGCGAGTCGATCAGGATGATTTGTGGGGCAGGGACACCAAGTCTGACAAGGGTTTCTTGAAATTCCGTTTTGGTGACGACAAGCGGGTTGCCGAGGCTATCAAGGATTGCGGATAGCCGGCTCTCGGGTGACTTGATATCCAGGGGGACATAGCAGTTGCCGCTGGCCAGGATGGAGCAGACTGCGATCAATGCCTCGGAGGATTTGGGAAGAAAAATGGCTATGGGCTGGTTTTTTTCCGGGTTTTTTTCAAGAATTCGGGTTGCACCGGACAGGGCCGCCGTGTGGAGATCGGAAAACGTCAGACTGCGGCCGCTATCGCGGACAGCAACCTCTTCAGGCAGTCTGGAAAGGGTTTGTTCGAGGTATTCAAAGACATTGGTATGCATTGCTGTAATCCGCCCATTAATCATTGATGCAATGATAAATATACCTTTTTTGGCGGATTTTAGCGCCTGGATGAAGACGGTTTGTTTGGTGGCCGGGAGGGCTGACGGGTGCGTCGGGAAATTACATAGAGTGGCCTGCCCTTGACTTCGTCGAAAACCTGCCCAAGGTAGATTCCGGTGATGCCAATGACGGCGAGAATGATGCCACCCACAAAAAAAATCGAGGCAACAATCGTGGTCCAGCCGGGCGGGACTGTGTTCCCCAGAAAATGCGAGATGATGACATAGAGCCCATATGCAAAGGAGAAACCTGAAAAGAAAAAGCCTATCCCGATGGAAAAGACAAGAGGTCGGTTGGAAAAGGCGAAGATATTGGCAAGCGCAAAGCGGATCAGCTTGCGTATGGTGTACGAACTGGTTCCGTGCGTCCGTGCTGCGTGGTGGACATCGACACAGGCGGTTTTGAATCCGAGCCATTGGAGAAACTGGGGATAGCTTCGGTTGCGTTCTCGGATACGGCGAAATTCTGCCGCGACCGGGGCCGAGATCAGACTGAAGTTTCCGATGGCATTGTCGATGGTGCGTCCGGAGAGCAGGGTGAAAACAGTGGCAAAAAGCCTCGAACCGAGTCTTTTAAAAAACCCGTCCTGACGGAGGGCCCGTCGTGCCTGGACGATGTCATAGCCTTCAAGCGCTTTAGCGAAGAGGTGCGGGATCTCTTCTGGTTGGTCCTGGAGGTCGCCGTCCATGACCACCAGCCAGTCTCCTGATGCTTCGTCAATCCCGGCAGTGATCGCGGTATGCTGGCCAAAGTTGCGGGAGAGGTTGATTCCGTGGACTCGTTTGTCCCTGGAGGCGAGCTTGCAGACGATCTCCCAGTCGTTTTCCGGGCTGGCATCGTTCACAAACACAAATTCAGGTTCAATTCCCAGGGGCGAGACGGCAGCGTCAAGCCTCCGGTAGAGTTCTTCAATCGAGCTTGAGCAACGGTAGAGCGGAACAATGATGGAAAGGGTTTGAAGGGACTT
>DAIREN010000183.1:0-4928 GCA_036795535.1 Spirochaetota bacterium | reverse complement strand
CCCAAGCTGGCCGAGGGTTGTCCGGGGTGTGCAGAGGTCTTGCCGGGGCGCTGTGTGGCCGGGGTCAAGCGGCAGGGGAAATATATCCGCTTTTGTCTGGATGACGGGGCCTCCCTGGTCGTGCACCTCCGGATGACCGGGAAATTCGTGTTTGTCGGGGACCCGGCAGTGCCGTCCCCGGACCGCCATCTGCGGATGGTGCTCGTTTTTACCGACGATTCGATGCTTTCATTTATGGATGTGCGCCGCTTTGGAACGCTCCGGCTTGTTTCCCCGGGCGAGACTCCGCCCGAGCTCCGCGATCTGGGTCCGGATCCGCTCCAAAAGGAGATGACGCTCCAGCGTTTTCGCGCCATCCTGGGGAAGAGCCGGACTGCCGTCAAGGTGCTCTTGCTGGATCAGCGCCGGATCAGCGGAGTCGGGAATATCTACGCTTGCGAGTCGCTCTTCAGAGCGGGGATCGATCCGCGCCGGACGGCGGACTCCTTGACGCCGGAGGAGGGGGCCAGACTTTTGCGCGAGTTGCGCGGGATCCTGCGCGAGGCGATCAGGCAGAACGGGACCACGATCAGTGATTTCCGGAACGTCGATGACAAGACGGGAGCGTTCCAGCATTGGTTGCGCGTCTATGAGCGGGCGGGCCAACCCTGCCGGGTTTGTGGCCAGCCGATCGAACGCATCCGCCAGGCACAGCGCTCCACGAGTTTTTGTCCGCACTGTCAGGTGTGACAGGCTTGCGGCCGCCACCGCAATCGTACAGGGCCCGATCGCCCATGCCGGGACGGCTCACTGTTCCCCGAAAAAAAGCACTCCAGACGCGGGAGCGGCCGCGTGAGGAGCCCTGTGCGGATGTTCTCATGGGAACAGCATGAATTCGTGATGTTCCGTTCCGGTCTGGATGCTTGACAGTCGGGTCTCCGGGAGTTCACAATACCGGAATGAACACGACACGTCTGTCCGTCAGCCTTTCTTGTCTTCTGTTTTTCGCTCTTGCCGGGTGCAGCGGGAATCCCGGGTTTCACCGGATGGTGCGCGGGGAGTGGGGCAGCATGCCTGGCCGTCCCAAAGTGGCGGTTCTCCCGGTCTCGGCTATCGGGAACAGGCTCCTCCTCGAGATAGCTCGTGTTGCACCCGAGACGGTGTTCGCCAATCCGGGTTCGGCGGACATCCTTGTGGAAATCCGGCCGGATAACGGTGGGCACCTTTCCCTGGTCGCCTCGAGGCGGGATACCGGGAGCGTTTTGATGACGCGCTCCTGGATCACCATTGATGACAGCCGTGCTGCCATGGAGATTCTCGTCCGTGAATTTGCCGAGGATTTTGCCACCAATCTCTCCGCACGGTTTGGCCGCGGGGGTGCCCGATGAGAGCCTTGTGTGCCATGCTGATCGTTCTCCTGTTTGTTCTCCCGGCCTGCCAGGTGCAACAGGCTTGGGTCTGGAAAGACGAATCTGGAGGGAAGGATGTCGCGCGCGGGGTGCGCGTGGGCATCGCACCTCCCGCGTTTCTTGCACGGCAGACGTCGGCCTGGGAGCCGGTGTTGGCCGAGGTTGTGCAAAAGCATCCGGGTTTGGTCCATCTCGAAAAGAACGCGGACTGGTACCTCTGGGCTTCGGTTGATGTTGGCAGCGGAGGTTCGTTCCTGAATCTCTCGGTTCGGGATGCCCGGGGGCGACTGGTCGCCGTCATGACACGGGAGTCCAGTGATTTTGCCGATCGTCAGACGGGGCGGGCACTGCCCGAGGGTGCGGTCGCCATGGTCCAGGCGCTGGGCATGATGGTCCGGGAGGTTTTTCCGGAGGCTCAAGGAGCGACCAATCAGGGCGGGGAGGCTGGCCGATGAAAACAGTTACCGCCATTCTGGTTGCCGGTCTCTTCTTTGCGGGGTGCGCCAGCCATTTCGGCCAGCATCCCCTTGGGGCCTGGCGGGCCGGGCCTGGCGTGCCGGCCCGGGTCAGCATCGCCTGCAATGGCCACGTCCCCGACTGGTTTGTCCACAGACTCCTCGGGGCGGCCGCGCACGGATTCGGAGACAAGGCGCTGCTTGTCGACGGGAGTGGCGATCTGCATTTTGCAATCACCTTTGAACCACTGGCGAGGGATTTCACTCCGATGTTTTTTGTCGTTCCGATGGCCACGGCCTTTTTCGGATGCCCCCAGGGCGGGATTACGGGCGAGTATTCCGTCCGTGTCAGCGAGACGGCATCGGGCCGGATCATTGCCGTCTGGGAGGGTCGGGAGACGCGGGTCTTCGGGCTCTACCGCCTGATTCCGAGGGTTGAACGGGATGTGTACGAGGCCATGCTCGCCGTGCTGACGGCCAAGATCGTTGAGGCCGTTGTCCCCTCGGCTGCGGGGCGGGCAGAGGACTTCAGTCGAGATCCATGATCATGTCAGTAAACCTGATCAGATCGTCCAGTTCCTTTTCGATGACGCTGATGACAATGGCATAGTCGATTTTCTGGTATTCATGCACCGAGATGTTGCGGAAGCTGACCATTTTTTTCAGTTTTTCCGCGAGAGCGGATGGAATAATCTGTTTTCTGGCCAAAAGATCATAGCTTTCCGAACTGGAAGTCGGTATCCCGATCTTTTTTGCCTTGATGATGTAGTTGGCCAGGTCAATGGCCAGTTCGCAGGCCCGGAGAATATTGAGGACAGCAGCGTCCTGTGCGTCGTAATTTTCAAGAAAATCCGCTTTGTTTTTCTGGTAGATCTCTCTGGCACGCTCTACGCACCGCTGGAGACTCTGGATTTTATTGATGATGGTATCGTTCATACATTGTACGCTCGCTTGGTCTCAAAAAAGCTTTCGAGGATGTGTTTTCGTTCTTCGGAGAGTTTCTGATATGCGGAAAGGGTTTGCATTTCAAACACCATTCGGGCATTGCGGTTGCTGTCAAGGATGATTCTGGCTGTATTGAGTATTTCATTCTGGAATACCGTGCTCACCAGTCTGAGGTTGATGAGATCAATTTCCCTGCCCATGGATTTCCTGAGCGCATGCCATACAGGGGTGAGGGCCAGAGTCGGCAGTTGTACAGCGGTTTCATGAGGCAAGAGCAGACCCAGATCAATGTCGCTCTCGGGGCGTTCGTACTCCGTGCCATACGAGCCGAAGAGATAGATGGCCTGCGTGTCGGGATAATACCCGAGGATTGTGTCGATGATCTGTTGTGTCTGCATGGGCCACCTCTGCCTGCCCCTATACTAGCATCGGGAGACGTCAACTTCAAGAATGACGGAACGCGGCGGGCGAAGTCCTGTCAAGGGCGAAGTCCTGTCAAGGGCGCAGTCCTGTGTCAGAGCACAATTTCCATCCCTGTCCCGATCACGATCGGCAGGATGACTTTGTCCGAGAGGATGATCAGGATCCGGGTCGAGAGTGTGAAATTCATCCAGTCCGAAAGCGCCATCGTATAGCCACCGCCAAACGAACCGGCCAATTCGAAACCGCCCTTGTCTCCGTTCCAGCCCGAGAGCCCCAGTTCGGCCTGCATAAAGAGCTGGCCAGCGTATTGGCGGTACGAGAAGAGGATCGGGATGGCCTGGGCCGTCAGGGGGACGTCAAACATCCCGATGCGGACCGTCCGCTCCTCGATCTGGAGATACTCGACAGCGAGACCGAGCGAGATCCCCGGGTAGACCTCAAAGGCCTGTCTGAGACGGAGACCGAGTCCCCCGCCGTCCCGGTTCAGGGTGTAGGCATCAGGGACATAGTGCCAGAGCTCGCTCTGGTATATGGAATTGCCAAGCCCGATTTCAAGCGAGTATTCGCCAGGCAGCGCTTGCAGGGTGGTTGTGCAGGGGAGCGTGGAGCAGAGCATCAGGAGCAGGAGTCTTGTTTTGGTGAACAGTCTCCGGCCTGATCGGGTGTTGTCAATTCTCCTCACACATGCCTCCATTGTTGGGTTTCCCGCACGGAAGATCATTCCAGTTGGCTGCTGGGGCTCGGGAACCAGGCTATCTGTGTCTCCACCGGGGCGCCTTGTTGCCGGACAAACCAGTACCCGCCGGAGGCATTCCCTCCCGTGACGACCAGGGCGTAGCGGACTGTGCCGGCATAGACCGGTGAACTGACGGTGACGGTCCCGTCGATCGTTCCACTCTTGTCCATGCTGGCGTGGACCGTGTATGCGCCATCCAGGACAAGATACTCGTCACGATAGCCGGCATAGGTAAAGACGATGTTCGCGCCCAAGCCTGCAACTGCGGCATTGTAGAGCACCTGGCCGGCAATTGTTCCGTTTTTGATTTCCTTGCCGAGGGCATCCATCCCGTCGTTGTGCATCAGGGTCATTTTTTTGTGCGAACTGGCAATCGTGGTATCAAAAGCAATCAAAAAATCCATATCCGAAAGGCCCTTGTGCCCCTTGTCGGCCGGGCTGAGCAGGCCGGAGAGTCCGTCGGCATTGAATGCGGCGACCTTGTAGAAAAACTCCTTGGCGGGAGCACTGCTGTCGACAAATTCACAATTTGTCAGCGGTGGAGAAATGAAGACGTAGTCCCCGTCCGCCCGTGTTGCCCGTGCAACCCTGTACCAGGCGGCATCGGCCGAGGGCTGCCAGGAGAGCGCCACCCCATTGGTGCTTGTTCCGTCGCTGGCGACGAGGCTTGCCGGGGGATTGGGGACGGGTACCGCCTTGGGCATGCCTGCATCGGCAGCGGAAACGAGACCGGGATTCCCGGCGCTGTCAAAGGCGGCGACCCGGTACCAGCCCGTACCCGGGAGCGGGGTCTCGTCCATATATTGTGTCGAACCGGCCGGCACGGGCGGACTGATGCAAAGCGAGACACCGTCGGCAGCCGCAGCCCGATACACACGGTAGTGATCGGCGCCGGAAACACTCGACCAGAGGACGGCCACCTTGTTGACAAGAGTCCCGTCCGAGGCCATGGCTGAGCCGGGGGCCGCGAGCTGGATCCGG
>DAIREN010000182.1:0-5015 GCA_036795535.1 Spirochaetota bacterium | reverse complement strand
GCGCCCGGACCATCGCCGAGACACGCACCCGGCTGGCGGCACAGCCCGGAGACAAGACAGCCCGCCAGGAGTTGTGCTATGCCCTCCTGGACTCGGGTTGGACAACGCTGGCCCTCAACGAGGCATCCGTGCTCGTCCAGCAGGGACAGTCCGATGCGCAATTCCTGATGGCCATCGTCCGCGCACTCGAGCACCAGGGAAAACACGACCACTTGACGCTCTGGCTCGAACGCCTCCTCGCGGCCGATTACCGGAATGCCCATGCCCTCGAACGACTCTCCCGGATTGCGATCGACCGCGAGGATCTTTGGCGAGCGAACTCCCTGATCAGCACCTACCTCATGCACTATCCCGATGACGGCATGATGCTTGAACGGGGCGGCCACCTCTCCATCCGTCTGGGCAAACACGACGAGGGCAAGCGCTGGCTGGAGAAGGCCTGGTCCAGCGGCCGCAAAACGCATACCATCGCTGAAACCCTTGGCCACATCGCCCTCAACCACAGCAAGGACCAGGCCGGGGCCGAGGCCTGGTTCGAACGGGCAAGACAACTCCAGCCCGACACGAGTTCGGCCACCCTCTCCATCCGCCGGAGACGGCTCGAGAATCAGCGACTCCAACACTTTGCCGATTTTTATGGACAGGATGCCCAGCGGCAAGCAACCATCCTCCTGCGCATGGCCGAGAACTCTCTTGAAACCGGGGAATACCGGACGGCCCTCGATCTGGCCAGCCGTGTCACCGAGACACAGCCCAATCAGGCGGACGGATTTATCATCAAGGCCCGCGCCCAAATGGCACTGACGCGCTTTGAACGCAGCCGGACCTCGCTCAAACGCGCTCTTCAACTTGAACCGGCAAACCCGAGGGCCTGGTGGTATCTCGCCGAACTCCATGCCACTCAAGCCCTACCGGATCCGGATGCCCGTCTGGAGGCCCTCAGACAGGCCGTCCGTCTTGCACCCGGGGAGCCGGTCTACACCGAGGCCATGGCAGCCTTCTGGCTCTCACGCAACAATCTTGACGAGGCACGCAACTGGTACCGCAAGGCTACCAGTCTGAACCAGTCCAGCACAAATCTCGAAACCCTGCGCAGTCTTGAACGACGCCTGATCGAGCGGGATCTGAAAGCGGACGAGTCGTCATCACAAGGAAACCGGGATGCCCTCATCGAAACCGGCCGGCGCTACTTCGCCCTCCTCGGCCCGGCTCACCCCGGATATCATCGCTGTCTCGAGGCGGCATCCCTGCTCGATCCGGAACACGCCGGATTGCACGTCCTGACGGCCGACGCGGCCATCAAACTCTTCCTCTCCGACATGCAGTACCCGCTCCTGCAGGCAGCGAGGGCCCATCTGGAGACAGCACTCCGGATCGAGCCTGAAAACACGGATGCGCTGGCTGTCAAGGCAGCCCTCCGGTCCTGGGAGCTCGAACAGCCCGGTGACATGCCGACTGTCACCGAAAAGCTGACATCCCTCGATCTCCTGACGGACCCGCAACACTACCAGGATCTTTTGGAAGCGGCGCGCTCCCCCGACGCCGTCCGCGCCGCCCGCTGGTACATGACCGGAAAAATCCTCTACAACAAAAACAGGGATCCGGCCGCAGCACAGTACCTCTCCCGTGCCTTGGCGATACCGTCACCGGACAGTGCCGGTATCGCCCGGGCTCTCGGTGGCATCCTGCGCAACCAGGGAGATCTTGACGGAGCGATCAAGGCCTACGAACGGCTTCTCGCGGTACCCAATCTCGCCGGATACCACGAGTACGCGATTGCCAGTCTTGTGATCGGGAACCTCCACGCGGAAAAGGCGCGCAGCTTCCCCCGCACGCTCAAGGATCTCCTCGAGACCTGGCCGGCATGCACCAATCTCCAGGCCTGCCTCCAAACGGCCCCCGAACTCAGCCGTTTCATCAACGATTCGATCAACCGGGCCCGTCTGGCCTACCAAGGCTATATCCAGCGCAGTGCCTTCGACACGCACAAGAGCCGTGGCCAGACGATGATCACCCTCCTCTCCGACATCCCCTCGGATCAGACGGCCGCCATCCGGCGGATGGCACTGGTCCAGGCACAAGCAGGCCAAACCCTTCTCGCCCGCCAGATCCTGCACCAGACGATCACGAACACCAGGGCAGGGCTCCAGCCATCGGCCCTGCGCATTCTGATGGGAGATCTGGCGGATCTCCTCTCCCGTGAGGGCCTTGTCAACGAGGCCAATGCCGTCTGGGCAGACATTATGGCCCGGTTCCCCAATGACTGGCGCAGCCATCATGGCCATGCCCGCTACCTCTTCTCCCTTGGCGAACGGGAACAGACCATCAAAGCCTTCGAACGTGCCATCCGGCTCTCACCCCGGGACAACGACATGCGGACAGCGCTCGGCTTCCTGTACTGGAAAAACAGGCAACCCGATCTGGCTGTCAAAGCCCTCGAAGAATCACTCGCCCTCGACGAGGACAACCTGCACGCCCTCTACTACATGTCACGGATCGAACTGGAGCGTGGCAATCTCGAACGGGCCGTCACCAATGGTGAACACCTGGTCAACCGCTTCAAGCAGGCCATGGGCCAGAATTATGCCGACCCCAGGGTGCGAGACATGCTCCTTGACACACTGGCAACACTCGCGCGGGCCTCCTTCCGGGCCGGTTCGATTTCGAAATCCCTGGAATACGTCTGGGAGGGGATCGATCTGGACCGGGAAAACCAGTTCGGATTTCTCGCGCTGGCTGGGGATATCCGGATTCTCCAAAACAAACACGAGGAGGCCGAGCAATTCTATGCCCGTGCAGTCCGCTCCGATCCGGGCAACGATCTCTACCGTTTCAAGTGGGCACAGGCCATGGCCGGCTGCGGAAAAGAAGAGCAAGCCATCCGCCTGCTTGACGAACTCTGGAAAAAAAGTGCCCGCTTTATCCGTCAGCAGGACGTCCACCTGGTCTATGCCCGGATCCTGACGCAGCACAACCGGCGGGATGATGCCCGGCTCGTCCTCGAAGACCTGGTCGGCAATATGCCCTGGCTTGAGGCAGGCTATATCGCCCTCTCCCGCCATCTCGCGGATGACGGAAAGAATACCGAGTCCCGGTCCATCCTCGAAAAGGGGCTGGATCACATCAAGAATGCACCGGATATCCAGGATGCCCTGGCCTGGAATCTCGCCAGACTCGGTGGTCCGGCCCTGGTTCGGGCAAGGAACCTGGCCGTCGAAAACGTCCGGCGCCATCCCCAATCCGTCGAATACAGGGCCACACTGGGCTACATCCTTCACGGACTGGGATACCCCGAAAGCGCCGGCCGCTCCGCCGAATCAGCCCTCCTCGATGATGCCGCTCGCAAGCGGCAACCGGCTGCCGAGACGGGAACGAGCATTGCGGCCGCGGAGCGCCATTTCGCGGCCCGACGCTGGGCCCAAGCGCTGGATCTGATCGCTGCGGGAGAGGGGAGCCGGGAACTGGCCTCCTCCGAAAAATCCGTCCAGGCGGTCTTCCATCTCCTCCTCACGAAGAGCACGCCCCAGCAAGAACTCTCTCCGTACTGAAGGATCAGCCGATCGTCTTGTCCTCTTCGATCTCGTGTTCGATGATCTTTTCTTCTTCCTCAAGCTCCGTCTCGCGGAAATGGAGGACCTTGACCGCAACCAGGCCACCCAGCATGACACCGATGTAATAGGTGATGAACCGCCAGATGATGACAAAGACAAAGAGCCTCTCCGGTGTCAGCGCCTCAACGGTCTCGAAGACCTTTTTCATCGAGAACTCGAAGACCCCGCTCCCGCCGGGGGAAGGTGCGAAGAAGCCGAGGAAGTTGGTCACGGTCTGAACGCTGACCGCCTGGATCACGTTGACGGTCAACCCGCCCAAGCCCCAGATAACGGCCACAGCGACCATGAATTTGAAAATCCAGGAGAGAATCGTCAGGGCAAAGAGCTGGAGGAAGACGATCTTCTTTGTCCTGAGGATCTGCTTGGTGAAATGACTGAAGATATTGATCTCGCGGATCGTCTTGCGCAGTCCGCGGCTCATCTTGGCCTTGCGCTTTTTGAAGTACTTGAACTTGCCGAGGATCTTGAAAAACCACATCGAGATCCGTTTGGCCTTGTGCGGTTTGACAAGAACCATGAAGGTCAGGGCTAAAAAATACCCGAAGAATATGATCCCGTAGATGTAGAACGCCGCCAGTCCCGGAATCGCGGCCACCTCGGGCCAGAAGAGGATCACGACCGGTGCCGCGAGGGCAAAAAAGTAGATCTGCGCAGCCGTCTTGAAAAAGACGATCAGGATGCCCTTGCCCACCGAAACATTGTTTTTGTGCATCACATAGACCATCAAGGGCTGCCCACCGGACTGGAAGGGGGTGATCGCTGTCAGGAATTCGTTCCCCAGGACCGCGTAGATGCACTGGAGAAAGGGCATGTCGTCGTCCACAGCCCGCAGGAGGACCCGGACCAGATAGCTGTCGATCAGGACATTGATGAAGTAAAACGCCAGGGCAACCAGCAAAAACCAGAGACTGATCTCTCCGATACTTTCCATCAGCCCGATCTGTCCGGGCAAGGGCAGCCGGACGGCCTGCTTCCCGATAAATTCGGCCAACCTCGCCGGGGCAGAGCCGTCATTGGTGAGACGGATGGACTCCCGGATCGGGGCATTGGTACAGACATTGGGGGCCGTGGCGAATTCGACCATCAGGAGATTGCTCTCGCTGCGGACCAGGACACCCGCCATGGCATGACCGGCTTGGGCCAGTTCGGCCGCGCCTGTGGCCTGATTGGTGGCCCGCGACCAAGTCCAGATCGCGTTTGTCAGGCCCTTGAGCTGGATAGCCGCAGAGTCCCCGCGGGCCGGTATCACAAGGTCCTGCCGGGTGCTGAAGGCCCGGAGGACAGTTTCCTGGCTCGCTCCATCCGACTTCCACGTCAGGGGTATCCGGGGACTGGAATCGTCCCCGAAGAAGTACATGAGAAGAAAGGTACCGAACGAAATCACGAAGAAAATCAGAATGCCGC
>DAIREN010000181.1:0-5095 GCA_036795535.1 Spirochaetota bacterium | reverse complement strand
GTCGGTTTGGAAATCAGCCGCTCAGCAGCATTGGCATATCCTTCCTGATCATCGCTCATGTCCTCGATGGCAATATTGACCGCAATACCTTCAAAAAGAGTCCCGGCCGGAACCACGAGTTTGGTGAGGGCATCTTCGGGACATACGACCTGCTGGTCTCCTGTCGCCTGCTTGTTGAGCTTTCCATACACCATGATGAGGTTCGTCAACTGGAGTACGGTATTCTGCACTGCACTCACGCCTGAAACCTGGAGGGTGTCGTAATTCACCGGAACGATGACCCGCCCGTTATTGGTGACGGTTTCTCCAATCGGCGGCATGACAACAAGCCGATAGGCCAGTGAAGGCGGAATCTTGTCAACCACGTAGGCCCCGGTATTGGTATTCACAAGAGCCTGGAATGCCTTCCCGTCGATATTGGTGGCAATGGATTCGCTCGACGTATCCTTGAGAGTCACCGTCGGTCCAAGCCCGAGGGGGAGAACAACACCGCGGATGCGTCCAAAACGGGCATTCTCGACCACGAGTTTGTCCCGCTGGAGCCCCCTCGCCAGAATGTACTGCTCGCTTCCTCCATAGCGTACCCTTGCTGTCAATGTGTTCGACATGCTCTTCAAGGAAGAATCAATCATGGTCTTGAAGGCGTTCTTGTCGTAACTCAGGGCCAACGTCAGGGTGTCCGACATCTGCTGTCCGAAATTGGTTCCGACCCAGCGCAGGATGAGGGTATTGGTGGCATGCGTGTACGCCACGGAAGCCGCGCCTGTCGCAAGCGTACTGGTGAGGCCCTCGATGGTAAAGGTATTGCTCAGGGGAATCACCACAGAATCCACAGAGAAGCGACGTGACTTGTTTTTAATCGCATAGCGTAGAGTAGCCGCATCATCCATGGTGTAGATCGTGGTATTGGTCACGGTCTCCCAGATATAGGGGGCCTTGGCACCGACAATGTAGGCTTCGGGATCCTCTTCCTTGATGAAGACGTCCAACCGCTGTTGGGCACCAGAAATCGCCGTCGGAGCCGTCACTGTGACATACCCGTTCCCGTCATCATTGTCCGCTTTGAAGATGTAATCAAAGGAAAGAGCATTGTTCACACTGTGCCTGAGTGTGAACCTCAAGGTATCTTTCTGGCCAGCCCGGAGGAACCCGACCCCTTCATAGCTGACATAGACATTCGTGGAGTTGGTCACGGTCACCACACCGCCCCGGTCACTCATCAGACCGCTCATATTCGAAAGTGCCTGTGGAACCTGCAAGAGAATGCGATAGACATTATTCGAGCCATTCCCGCTGTTCGTGAAAGACATGGTCATCACGTTTGTCACCACGGCACCCGGATCATTGGCTGCATAGACCCAGACGGTATTCAGCCAGCCGGCGGCAGCTACAGGAGGCATGGTGAAAGCCTGTACCATGGCACCGGTCGTACTCTCGGCCGTCATCGCGTACCCGTTCCCGTTGTCGACCTGAACCTGCCAAGCAACATTGGTGGTACCGTGACTCAGTCCGTCCTCAAGGACAAAGGTCAGGGTATCACTGCTGCCATTGGCAATGGCCGCCGGACCGTACTCGACAAAATACTCATTCCCGAGATTGGTGATGGCCGCGCCACTGACCCTGGTACTGGCAACGGAAACGATCCGGTTGTACACTCCCGGAATCTTGACACGAGCCCGCACAACCGCGGTGTCTCCGCTCCCGGTGTTGTTGATATGAACCTCGACCGTATTTGTCCCGGTCGTTGTGTCGATGGCATTCGGACTGATGCGTGTCTGGGGCGGTGTCACAACCCGCAGGATGTTCGAAACCCCTTTGACCAGAGCCGGGACACCAAGCGTACTGTTACTGACAATCGCATTGAGGGTAAAACTCCCAACCTCATGCTGCGGGTTGACCAAAGCAATGGAGAAAACATCTCCCTGCCCGGGGCGCGCACCCAAGAGATAGCGTGCATCCACCAAACCGCTGGGCGCATGTGTGACATTGGTGGAGACCGAGGCCGACACCTGGGTCATCACATTGCTCATCACACCGGGTATGGTCAGCATGAAGCGATCCAGGAGATTGCTCCCGCTGCCACGATTGGTCACCCAGACCCGCAGTGAGGCATTGGTGTGCGTCGTATAGAGATCCCGCACCGGAAGGCCAAATTCGACAATGGGCTCCGGCATGACAAATTCGATCCGGTTGGTCCCGTTGGCGACTGCTGCATTGGTGAAATAGGCCATCGTGTCGAATTTGACGTTGACACCAAGACTGGAGTTGGTATTCCCTTGGGCAAAGCTGTCACGAATCGTCACCGCAAGCTGGTCTCCGCCCTTGGGTGCAATCGGTGTGGAATACAAAAGGGAGAAATGGTTGGAAAACAGGGTGATGGTGGCACCACGGGCACTGGTGATAGCAATCCCGTTTGTCCTGAAGATGTTTGTATCAAAATACACTTTGGCTTCCTCTATATAGGAATCCACAACTCCCGTCTGTGGACTCTTGTTGTCTATATAGAGCGTCAGTGTATTCGTTCCGCTGGAGGTGTCCAGGGTTTCGGGCGTAAGATGGAACTCGGAGCGGAAGCTCGGCGTAACGACCTCTGTATGCAGCGTCTGGCCAAGCGGAATGGCCGCAGTCTGCAACGCTGCCTGGTCAGCAATATTGGCTACCCGCACCAGCCAGGAGAAGGGTGTCGTCGAAGCGATCGTCCTGTTGTCGAGCCCGGTAAAGCTGATGATATCCTTTTGCCCGACAAGGAGTCTGGTCCCGGTATACTGCACATAGAGCTTTCCGCCTATCCACGCATTCGTCGCACCGGCAATCGTGCTGACAACGCTGTGCACATTCGTGATAAAAGTCGGAGGCGTGATTTCGACCAACCGGATGTGGTTTCCGGGGACGCCATTATTGGTAATCGTGACGCTGTAACTGCTGGCGACCATGTCGACGAAGAGCTGTGATGGTGTCAACCAGGCCCCTGCCGTCGCCGGGGGAAGAACAATCGACAGAGTATTGGTATAGGCATACGAATCTACGGGCTTGTTGGACCAGACATCCTGCCAGATACCCTCACCGTAATCCGCACTGAGAGACCAAACTGTATTGGTCTCACTCTCGTCGAAATCGTCATTGAGCCTGAGCGTAATGGTATCAAAATTGTTTGCACTGAGCGGTGTGGCATACGTCAGGATGATGTTGTTCCCGCTTGTTTGCAGGGTTGCCGTTTTGGTATTGGCAACCGAAACCGCCGGCATGATGAAGGGTGCCGGCACCGTGATCTTGATTCTCGACACAGTCTGGCTCTGGTCGTTGGTACTGTTGCGAAAAGCGATCTTCACGTTGTTCGAGATATTGGACGTCAAGACAGCGTGATCATCGAGCGACGATTCATAGACTGTAAACCAGGGTCGTGCCGTCAGATTCTGTATTTTGGAACCACCCGTCATGACGGTTGTACCGTTTGTGATCGTTCCAATATTGTCCACCTTGATATCCCAGGAAAACGCGGACAGCGAGGTCGTTGCATTGTTCAGCCGGACTCTCAGCCAGATCGTATCCTTTGCGCCGGGTGCCAGCGGACTTGATGTGTAATCGACCATCAAGTTTGTAGCAGTCAGGACAAAGGGCCCGCTCGTACCGGGTGCGGCAATCGATGCAGAGAGATGTGCATTGGATGCGGAGAGTACCGTCAACCCGCTCAACGCCGGGAACAGAATTCTCGTCTTTGTCAGATTATTGCTGCCACCACCGGTATTGGTCACAGTACAGATGATCGTGCTGTCTTCAGCACCATCAAACGTGGTAAAGAGCACCTTTGGCTTGACCGCAGACGATGCTTGCGCAGGCGGAACAAAGAATTCAAGACTCCCTGAACCACCTGAAATATATGAGGTCAGGATTTTTGATTCCCGGTCGTTGGCTGCAACCACCTTGAAGGGAGCTACAGCCGAGCTTGACACCTTGTCGATCAACCTGAATGTGATCGTATCCGTCAGCCCTGCCGGAATATTGGTGGCCGGTACCGCCTTGTCGTACTCGATGGTCACACGAGCTTCCTGAAGCAGTGTCTTGGGTTCAAATTTGACATAGCCAGGCCCCACAAGAAGACTCTGCCCGCTGCCGGGGACGATGTTTGTGCCGATACTGGCCGGAAGTTCAATGGAAACTTTTTTGACAAAATTTCCCCATGCGCCGGTATTGCGAACGCGCACGACAATGGTGTTTGTGGCAGTTGATGCATCGATCCGTGAAAGCTGGGCTTCGGCCGGTATGATGTACGTATTCGTAAAACGCGACTGGACATCGTATTCTGCGGAGATCGGAGGAAACGCAACATTGACATACTGCGACTTCCCCGGAACAACACTGGCGAGGTTGGTCACGATAAATTCATTGATGAACGTGCCATCCGTTTTGTTGTGTCCATAAACGGCAAACCAGAGCCTGTTGGTGGCAAAGGCCTCGCCGTCGGCAAGATCAAGAGTCACCTCATCCACCGGGCTGACTCCGACAACGTCACTCAGTGAACCGATGTTCGTCGAATCTTCAAAATACTTGAGCCAGATCCAATTTGTTCCATTTATTGTCTGTTTGTAGATATGTGACGTTCCGAGGATTGAACTGGAAACATTCATTGAGGAGAAGTTTGTAAAGAATCCTGGTATCGCAATCTTGGACTGGAGGATCTTGTCACCCTTGGGTCCATTATTGTAAATGGAGACCTTGAAGCGATTGGTCACATCGGATGTCAGAATTTCACCCGGCTCAACATTGGCCAGCGGCTTTGGATCCGGAGGAACGAATTTGACGGTCCAGCTTCGACTGTCCTCACTTCCTGCGATCCAACCCTTCCCATTATTGTTGTCCGCTTCAAGGGTCACAGCCATCGGGGTCTCGGGATTATTGATGCTCGGAATTTTATGGACCAAGGTAAAGGTCAAGGTATCCGTACCCGGTGCAAAATAGGTCGGTAACGCTGAATAATCAACCGTGATATAAGGTGAAGCCCAGACGGCGACACCTCCCAGAGAGGAAGTAATCCCGCTGATACTCTCGACGAGAGACGTGTTTACAAAAACGCGCAGTTTTTTTACGCGGTTATAGG
>DAIREN010000180.1:0-5121 GCA_036795535.1 Spirochaetota bacterium | reverse complement strand
GGATTGCCGAAGAGATCCACGCTCTTCAAGCAGGCGGTGCCGATGCCATCCACTATGACGTGATGGACAACCACTTTGTCCCGAACCTGACCTTCGGCTTCAAATTTATCGAGGATGCCATGAAGGCCTCCCGACTTCCGGCCGATGTCCACCTGATGATCTCCGATCCGGGTGCGTCACTCGACAAATGGCTGGCGCTCAAACCGGCCGCGCTGACATTTCACCTTGAAGCCGAACCTGATGCCGTACCACTCATCAATCGGATCAAGGCCGCGGGCGTACGCGCCTTTTTGTCCATCAAACCGGCCACCCCGGTCTCCGCACTGAGCCCTTTTTTGCAGGATCTTGACGGAGTCCTCATCATGCTGGTCGAACCGGGTTTCGGCGGGCAGGCCATGCTCCCGTCCACCGTCGCCAAGATCGCCGAACTCAGAAACCTCGCAGCGGATCTCGAGATCCAGATCGACGGCGGGATCAAAATGGACAACTACAAAGAACTCGTATCGCTCGGTGCGGACAATCTTGTCATCGGAAGCGGAATCTTTGCCTACAGTGACTACGCTGCCGCCATTGCTGCCTTCAGGAAATGAGGAACCATGAGCGAGAACAAGGTATTCAAGGTCTATGATGCCAATGATGTTGCAGTCAGCGCCCTCCTGCTCAGACGCGGCGAACTCTTCTTCACCATAGGCGAAAAGCACAGCTTCTCGCTGCGTGGGGAAAACATCATTTTCGGTGCTGCCGAGGTTCTCTTCGGCCTGGAACATAACACTCTCGACACCCGGATGATCAGCGTCCATGCCCGTGAGGGTTCGGACATCACAAAGATCCCCAACGCCAATCTCAAAAAATTCATCACGCTCTACAACATCGGTTTCAACATCACGAGAGTGATCGCCCGGGCCGTCCAAAAATCCAACGACGTCATCGGCCAGCTCAATGACCGGTTTATCAAGGAAAACAACCTCTCAAAACGGCACTATATCACGTATTACAACATGATCAAGGTCATGGGGGCCGAAGCAAAGCGCCGGGGACATCCAAGACTTGAAGCCTTCATCAAACTCAAGGAGCAATCCCTGGCATACCGGAAAGGAAAGCTCTTTACCCAATCACGTAAAGAGATCCAGTCCATCGAAGGACGCCGGATTGACGAGTTCAAAACCGAGTTCCCCAAGGATGCTGTCATCTGCAAACAAAATGATCCGGCCGAAGATCTTTTTGTCCTCAACCGTGGGCAAATCCGCGTGATGCTCGGCAGCGAAGAAGTGGCGCTGATCGACAAACCCGGAACGATTTTTGGCGAAATGTCGCTCTTCCTCAACGACCCCCGGAGTGCAACCTTGGTAGCCGCAAGCGACACCCTGGTAACAGTGATCGGCAAGGAAAGCCTGCAAGCCGTTTCTTCACGGATGCCAGACTTCTTCATGCGCATCTCGACCACCCTTTGGACCCGGTTCAAGACGAACATGGAAATGATCCGCGAACTCGAACAGGTCAAGCCGGATCGGGCCCGCAAGGAGCTTGTCAACCTGCAAAAAGAAATCGAAGAACTCATGCGCAGTGAACGCATTTTCTGGTTGCGCGAATACTCCGAAGAGATCCAGAATGCCCTTTGACATCCAGGCCTTGTACCAAAAACACAAATCAAGGATCACGGGGGGCACCGCTGTCCTGCTCGGGCTGTGCATCCTCTGCCTGATCTTCTCGAGCGGAACGGATCAAAATGATCCCTCCCTCGGCGAATACCCGTCCATCAAGCCTCTTGCGATTGACGGGTCTTCCCGCTGGCTCTTTTCATGGAAAGACGAGTCCGGCACAGCACACGATGTGCTCCTTCTCGGAAATTTCATCTCAAAGGGACAGCCAGTCACGCGGATACAGATGTATGACGAAAACGGGGACGGTGTCTGGCGCTGTCTTGTCGAGCTGGATCCCGGGCAATACGCCTATAAATTTCTTGTCAACAAAAACCTCCTCGTTCCGCCGTCCCATGTCGATGTCCTTGAACGCACGATGAACGGCGCGGGTCAGGTCTTCGTGCCCAATGGGGACGCACCTTGGGTCTCCAGCATCTCTCCAGCCGATGAGAGTACAACGACGAGTTTCTCGAACATCACATTTACCCTGTCCGGTAATCTCGGAACCCTCAACATGGGTGATGTCCGTGTGTCACTCAACGGAAAACCCCTGCCGGTCAGTGTTGACCGGGAAAACGCCCGCTTTACGGCCAAAGTCGAGGATCCGGCAGAAGGACAATTTCTGTTGCAGATCTCGGGACAAGACACCGCCGGCAACGCCATCCTCGAATACCAGTCCATCTTCTTTTATTACCGGTCCCGGATCTCCGAGATTGAGCCAACCGGGCTGGATGGCGCTCTGGCCTACCGTGTCCTGATTCCGGCCTTTACTGCCACAAATTCAGGCAACGGTCTGGCTGGACTGATCTCCCGCCTGGATTATCTGAATGACGGTAAAGGAGAAAAAGGGAAGAGCCTCGGCATCAAACTCCTGGTCCTCTATGGAATCCTCCCGTCCAGTGACGCTTGGGGCAGCGAGATCACCAGCTTCGAGCGGACACGGCAGGGACTCGGTGATCGCTCCCTGCTTGGCGTCCTGGCAAGTGAATGCCGCAAACGGGGAATACGGATCATCGTCCATTTCAATCTGGCCTATATCTCCAATCAGCATGAATTTTTCCAGGAAACCTATGGCAATCCCGGATCAAACCGGTGGGATTGGTTCTTTTTCATGAACGATACCGGGACCCGCTACCTTGGGTATGCGGATGACCCCTCATTGCCCCGGCTGAACACATCGAGCGAGACCGCTTCCACCTATCTTCTGGACATTGTACGGAACTGGGCAGCCAGCGGGATTGACGGCTTCCTTTTCGAACACGCCGACCTTCTTCCCGAAGCCTGGTGGAAACGTGTCCGGGACGCAGCCCGCACCGGAAGCGGCAAACCTGATTTGATCCTTGCCGGTTCGTGCCACGGAAGCGGTGATTATGTCAACCAGCTCTTCCAGGGAAAATTCTCGGTGGCCGAATCACTGAACCATGCCACAGATCTGGCTTTGGCATTTGCAGGAAACCGGCCAGAGGAAATCACAACGGGGATCGGAAGCTGGGAGGCCGCAATCCCCAGGGGAGGCGCATTCCTCCGTCCAACGGCCAATCGCGACATGCCCCGACTGGCCAGCATTCACAACGACACCATGCGCAGCCGGGCGGCCCTCGGGTTCCTCCTGACGGGAGGCGGGGTACCAATGATCCAATGGGGAGATGAGCTGGATCTCCGGTCGCCTGACCCGCCGGTGGATCGCGATCCCTCCCCCATGGATTGGAGCAGTCTCTCAAACAAACAGGCCGACCCGGAGAGCACCTTCAACCTCGTCCGGAATTTGGCTTCCCTGCGCCGGACATGGCCGGAACTCCGCCGCGATCTGGATGGCGGGCGTCCCGTCCTGCGCTGGATGACCGAAAAAGAATTCGGCTACAGTGCCTGGGTCCGACAGAGTGTTCCAAACCGCTTTTTCCTCGGAATCATGCTTTTCAACCGCGGCCGAAAAGAGGCCTCACCCGAATTTGTGCTGCCCATCACAACCACGCCTGATGGCCATTATCGCGGTCGGGATATTCTCATGCCATCCCTGCAAACCGTCGTGGCCAAGGTCAAAGACGGAAAGCTGTCCGATATTACGCTCCCGGTCAAACCGGAACGCGGTTTTCAACTCTGGCTCTTTGAACGGCTGACAACCAGCGAGTGACCATCCGGCAAGCCAGGGCAAGCAGCATAACCGAGGCAGGCACCCTTCACGAAAGCCCATCAGGGATAGCTGTCATGATGCGTGGTCTGTCTCCCGGATTTCCACACATCCTCGTGGAACAATCAGGAGCACACCTTCCGGCCTCCCCCTGTGGCTATCGGACCAGTTCCTGCCTAGACACCACTTGGACTTTGGTTGAACATGCACGCCATTTGCAATCCCGGATTAGCGGATTGCTTAAATTTTAAGCAACGGGATTTTCGTTAATATTTTGGCAATATCAAAAAACCCCTGTATTTTTGCATTTTATCTTTCAGCAGTCCTCTGTTTTCATGTTCCCATGCAATCCCGGATTATCAAATTGCTTAAATTTTAAGCAACGGGCATTCCGCACGAGGATCAGGCCGGCGTAGTCCCCGCAGGGGACAATCGCACAACTTTTGTACAAGACCGAGCTGCGTCTCAGGGAGTATTCAGCTCACACCGCTATCTCCTGATTGCGTAGCGTGATTCCGGGATTGCACACCGCACCTTCAGACAAAAATAATCCTCCGGTGTTGCCCGGAGGATGTGCCATCAAGCTTTGTGATCCCCCTTGATACTCCGGGAGATACAATCCGCTCAGAGGTAGAGGTTGGCCATCAAAAGAAGTGAAGTCAAGGTCACTTGAGCGTTCATGTTTTTATTACCCGCAATGGTCGCCCCGCGCTCAAAATTATGCAGGGTCCAGTAGAGCGAAACCGAGATGGAATCGTCCACAAAAAACTCCGCACCCAGCTTGGCATTCCAGCCAACGCCGTCAGAGCTGTCGCCAAGGTAGGGATGATCACCGGTATTGACATAGTTCAGCGTCAAGCCACCTCCAGCAATCAGGTTGAGGTTGGGAATCAGCGGAAAGCGGTAGTAGATATCCAGATCAACCAGCCATTGGGTGATCGTGGCGGATCCTGCAGGATAGTATTCCGTTAGACCTGTCACCGGGTTGAGTTGATCGTACTCTTCAAAATCCTGCTTGTACGAATCCATCAGGATCGCATCGACACCAATGCCGAAATTGGACTCGTAGAAAAAGAGCTTGGCACCCAGGGAGAAGAGCCAGTCCGGATCGCTGTACTTGTACTGGGCCACAAAGCCGTTGTCGTACGTTACTTCGGACCAGAGAGCGCGCCAAAAACCTACCCCGACCGAGAGGGTCTTTTCGAGGGCATCAGCCCGCCAGTCACCCTTGCGCCTCTCGGACTGATAATCGTCATCGTAGGCTGCAAGCGACCCGGCCAAAAGACCGAGCATCAGGGTTACGGCAAGAATACGTGTTTTCATGTTGTGTGACTCCTTTGATCTGTTCGAGCA
>DAIREN010000179.1:0-5160 GCA_036795535.1 Spirochaetota bacterium | reverse complement strand
CGCCGGGCATTTTCGGCGGTCAACCCGGCAATATACCCGGGAGACACCCCGCGAATTTCAGCCAAAGCCGCGGCCGTGTACGCAACACGGGCCGGGCGGTTGGGTTGACCGCGAAAGGGAACGGGAGAGAGAAAAGGGGTATCGGTCTCGACAAGCAGGGATTCCCCGGGAATGCCGGCCGCCACCTGCCTGAGAGCTCCGGCGCTCGCAAAGGTGAGAATCCCGGAAAAAGAAACCATCCAGCCGCGTTCGACCAGGGCCGCTGCGAACCCGGCATCTCCCGTAAAGCAATGGGCCACACCCCGGACACCCGGATACATGTCCAGCACAGCCAGTGTTTCAGCGGCCGCATCTCTCGTATGCAGAATCACGGGCAGGTCTCCCCTCCGGGCGATGGCCATCTGTTCACCAAAAAGATCTTTTTGCCTCTCCACGGCGGAAGGCTCCGGCCCCCGGGAAAAATCGAGCCCAATCTCGCCGAGAGCACAAACTTGCCCTGACTCGACTATATCTGTAAGTTTACGAAGGCCTTTTTCGACATCACCGGAAAAGGCGTGCGTCAGACCGCAGGCAAAGTGGATATTCCGGCTTGACTCGTTGAGTTTGGAATATATATTGAAGTGTATGTCCGGATCTGTCGATACTTGTACTACGGCCGAAAGGCCGCCGGCAAAATCCTCCGTGAGGATGCGTTCGAGTTCTCCGGGATCGTCGGTGAGCATGTCAAGGTGGGCGTGAGAGTCAAACAGCATCAGGGGTGTACCGTCCCGGTGTTGGAGTGCAAGGACAAAAACGGGGACTGTCATTGACAGACAGGCCGCGAGTGATATAATACGCAAAACCGGCAGCGAGGTCCCAATGTACACACCCTATCGCAAAAAGAAGTTCAAAAGCCCGCTGATGAACCGCATGCACGAGCAATACATGCGCTTCAACAAGAAATTCAAGGCCTGGTGGAAAAAATTCATGGAAAAGGGGCACGAGCGTCTGACGCTGATGCTCATCCCCCACTCCGAAAAACGCATTTTCAATTTCCAGATCTCGAACTTCACCATCTCTTTTATCGTTGTTCTCCTGGTCGTGATCGTTTTCTTCTCGATCCTCTCACTCAACGACCACGAGACCAGCCAATCCCAGATCTCCAAGCTTTCTGCCCTTTCCAAAACCCGAGAAGGCCAGATTGACGCTTTCCGGACAAGAAGCAATTATACCTTGAAGAACTTCTCCCGCTTTGAACAGCAGATCGAACGGCTGGCCTCGAGTGTCGGAGTCGAGAACGTCAAGGCCGTCTTCCCCTTCTACGGACAGGGGGGGCTGGACTACACGGTCACCCCAGAGATGCAGAAGAAATACGGCAAGGATTTCTCCCTTCCTGACGAGATCAAGGAACTCGACAACCTGAACAGGAATGTGGCCCGCAGCACAGAGCAGCTTAAACGGGTCAACTCCTTCATTGACAACCTCAAACAGGTCATGAACTACACACCGTCCCTCTGGCCTGTCGCCGGTGGCGGCTTCATCACATCACCCTTCGGCTCACGCCCGTCGCCTTTTACCGGCATCCCCATGATGCATACCGGTATCGATATTGCCTGGTGGCCAGGCAGTCCGATCAAGTCGACAGCAGCCGGGACGGTCACGTACGCCGGATTCATGGGCGGGTACGGACTTGCAGTCCGAATCTCCCACAAGTACGGCTTCTCGACCCTCTACGCGCATATGCAGAACGCCCGCGTCAATGTCGGCGACACAGTCCAGAAGGGCCAGATCATAGGATCTGTCGGAAACACTGGCCTGGCAACTGGCTACCATCTTCATTACGAGGTCATTCTTGGCGACACGCAGATCAACCCGGAGCCGTATCTGACCAGCAAATTCTGATCATCCGGTCCATCACCCCGCGCCGGCCGGCCTGTTCCTTTCACGGGCCCGATGCGGGGTTTTTGATGTATCCGTACAAGTGAGGTTTTCCATGTCCGCCGTATTGCACAGGCAACTTGCCCAGAGTATCGTCGTCAACAGCATCATCGGTGAGGGCACCAAGTTCCGCGGTGATTTTGAACTCAACGGGCTTTTACGTATCGATGGGGCCTTTGAGGGGACCATCGAAAGCGAAGGCAAGGTGCTCGTTGGCCGGCACGGGTCGGCCATCGCACCCTTCATCAAAGCCAGGGCTGTCGTCATCGGCGGCAAGGTCAAGGGCAATATCACCGCAACCGAGATGGTCACCATCCTCTCGACCGGTTCCGTTGACGGCGACATCGTCACCCCCCGTCTCCTTGCCGAGGAGGGCGTTCTCCTGAACGGACAAGTCACCGTCCATGCACCCGCAGGCAGACAGCACACCCAGGCCGAGGTCCAGCTCGAGATTGATGCCGCCCGCAAAGAACTCGATTCCTCTCCTGCCGGAATGGAGTGAAAACCGGACCGTGCACGTTTCCCAAACAGGCATCCTGATCACGTTCGAAGGTATCGACGGGTGTGGAAAATCCACCCAGATGGCACGTGCTGCGGATTTTTTCCAGTCCCTCGGTCATGCCGTGGTCTCGAGCCGGGAACCCGGCGGGAGCAGTATCGGTCCGGCCGTCCGCTCCCTTCTTCTTGAAAGCCCCGTCACTCCCTGTCCACTCGCCGAGGCACTCCTCTTTTCCGCGGATCGCGCACAACACGTAACCGAACGGATACGACCCGCTCTCTCTGAGGGCAAGATCGTCCTCCTGGACCGACACACAGACTCCACGCTGGCATACCAGGGATTTGGAAGCGGGCAGGATCTTGCGATCTTGCGAACCCTGAACACCCTTGCCACCGGGGGACTGGTCCCCCACGCCACCATTCTGCTCGATCTTGATCCGGCTGAAGCGGCGGCCCGGATGTCCTGTGCCGGCCGGACACCGGACAGGTTTGAACGCGAAGGTGGTGAATTCTTCCAACGGGTTCGACAGGGTTTTCTCCGGCTTGCCTCGTCTGAACCCGGACGCATCTCGGTAATTGATGCCAACCAACCGCTCACAATGGTTTCAGAGGAAGTAAATACCTGCCTCAAGCGCATCCTCCTGGAGTACTCGCATGCTTGAGATCGAGCGGCCCCGTCGCGATGCCAACAGGGAGAAGATCGTCTCCAAGCCGTCTTCACCGGGCGGGCACCGGACGGTCCGGGACGGATCATCCGGCCGGATCTCTCCACTTTCCGATTTTGCCTCCGCTCTGGAAGAGGCCGAAGCCGCCCGCCTTGAAGCGGATCTCGATACGTTTGTCAGCGAGATCATGGCGCAGGGCGAGCGCCTCAAGCAGCACCCCAACCGGAATGAATTTTTGCGCTATAAGGCCATGGTCTCCCGCTTTCTCAAACGGATCCTCAAACTGGCCATGAAAACCGGGAGGACAAGACGGCGTGACCGTGAGTATGTTTACATGGATATACTTGACGGCAAGCTCTACGAGCTGGGGCACTATCTCCTGCTTGAAGAAGCGGAGACCATGACGATTGCCGCCGCGATCGACGAAATCAAGGGGTTGCTCTACGACTCGTTGAGAAATGCCAGGGAAGGAACACTCTGATGTTTGTTTGTGAAACACGCATTCTCGAGCAGGATGCGCTCGTTCAGTCATACAGTGAGGAAGATCTGGAGCTGAAGCATGGAGACTTTATCTACGTGCTGGATCAAGCCAATACCAGACTGCTGGCCCAGGTCCGGAACGCCCCGACCTGGAGCGAAACGCCACCTGACGATGCCAAAACACGCATCACCGGAAAGGTGAGCGACCCTGATGTGCGCGGAAACGGCTGGCGGTTCATCCTCCCCGTCCGGGTCGCTTATACCGCCGAACTGGCCTGGGTCCCCGTCCAATCGACCGAGATCGGGATGGGCACACGCCTGGTCGTAAAAACCGAGCACGGAAATGAACTGGCGACAGCCCTCGAGCGTCCTCTCGCCATCCGCTCGAACCAGCAGCACCCCTCGGAAATGCCTCTGGCGCGATTGGCCAGCGACGATGACCTTGAACGGGCAAAAAAGAACGAAGAACAGAGCCAGCAGGCTTGGGCAATCTGCCGCGAGAAAATCGAACGACACCGTCTCCCCATGAACCTGGTCAAGGCACATACCCTCCTTGAGGGCAACAAGATCCTCTTTTTCTTTACCAGCGAGGGGCGCGTCGATTTCCGGAATCTTGTCAAGGACCTCGCCTCCGTCTTCCATACGAGAATCGAGCTCCGTCAGATCGGTGTCCGCGACCGGTCCCAGATCGTGGGGGGCTGCGGTGTCTGTGGTCTGACGCTCTGTTGCCACAGTTGCAAGGGCATGATCCAGTCTGTTTCGATCAAGATGGCCAAGGAGCAAAACCTGGCCTTGAATTCAACAAAGATCTCGGGTGTCTGCGGAAAGCTCCTCTGTTGTCTCGCCTATGAATATGACGCGTATCATGATCTCAACAAACTCTTTCCCCGTATCGGTGCCAAGATCTGGATCGGCGAGGCCAAAGGGATCGTCAAGGATGTCAATATCCAGACAGGTGCCGTCCGTGTCATGACCGAGGATCACCAATATTTTGATGTGCCGTACGAGAGTATCCAGATCAACAAGCTCACGGGCAAAAAATATGCGGATCCACCCAAAAAAAAGGGTGACAAGGACACTCCGTGAGCGGCGTACACCTTTTCCAGGCCGCCTCCTGGCTTGCCTTGCTGATCATGATACCTGTTTCCGGCTGCGCCTCCTCGTCTGACGAGATTCTGGCCTTCCATGCCGGGGATGCTCCCCGGGAAATTCTGTCACGCCACACCAGGATTCCGGCTGACGGGCAAGCGGCATCCTTTGCAACAGGAAAGACTCTGGTCTTGCTCGACAAACCGGAACTGGCTCGTTTGCACCTCGAGGCGGCCTCCCGTCGGAACGATGCCTGGACCGATGAAGCGCTCTGGCTCCTGCACGAACTCGCCAGACGCCAGAATCGCTGGGGCACCGCCGCCGGGCACCTGCGCACCATCATCCAGCGCTCCAGCGGCTCCTCATGGCACCCCCGAGCTCTTTCCGCACATGGCACGCTCCAGGTGCAGCGCAAGATTCCGACGGAGATGCCTGTCCTCCTCAAGGCATCCGCACATCCTGCGATTTCCCACACACTCCGTGGCCAATTCCTGCTCCACGCCGCCCGGGC
>DAIREN010000178.1:0-5164 GCA_036795535.1 Spirochaetota bacterium | reverse complement strand
ATAGATTCCGGCATTTTTGTCCTGAATGAAAAAGCATTTCGTATATGTTGCTGAATGCGCAATATTGGCGGCAGTGACGATCCCGGTCAGAATGGTGACGGTACTGTAGTTGGCCCCATTTTGGGATGAATAGGGTATTTTTTGGAGATACTGCCCGATACCACCATCAAAATCATAATTGACCTGTGTGTAGGACCAGACCCAGTCAAAACGCACAGCGACGGTATAGGTTTGTGAGACTGTCCCGTCACTGGAAGTCACCCGGATCCTGATATTTGTCGTTGCTTGTTCAACAAGCGAGTCGAAGACGACCGGGACCCCGCTGTTTGCCGGGTTCCCGGCGATGGTCATGGTCTGCCCCGGAAGCAGAGTCGTTCCGGTCAGCGTGATCCTGTTTGTTGAGACAAAGAGTTGATAGGACAGTGTATCTCTGGAAAACGCCGGGCTCAGGACGGAGTTACCAGGCAGGATTGATGCCAGTCGGGATTCCTTTTCGGGGGGAAGGTACTGGCAAATCAGGGAATAGCTGTTTGTGAACCGGGCATCACCGGATACAACGGTGAGACGGAGCATCTGGTTTGTCCCTGAGGGATCAGCAATGATCGGAACGGGTCTCGCGATTCCGTTGGTACAGGCCAAGCCTTGAATGGTTATTTGGGCCAGATCGGATGCGGCAACCGGTGTGATCATGATGGTATCGGTATGAAATTTTCCGCACCGATAGACGGTATTGGTCATTGACCAATTGGGTGAAAGCACAGTGTCCTGCACCGCCAGATCGGTCAGGCGGACATCGGAGCGCGGGTCATGACAGCGAACAGTAATGGTGTACATGGTGTCCTGCACACCCGCATGGTAGGCACGGATTGTAATCAGGTTTGTCCCATGCACGAGAGAAAGATCACGAGTCCTGGCAAAAACTCCATTGATCTCGCACTCTTCGTTGTAGAGAGGCTCGGTGTAGATCGAAAGCTGGGTGCTGGTTGTTTCAAGGGAATAGGTGAACTGCAAGCGATCAAAAACCATGGTTGACGGGACGATTTTGAGTGAAGAGAGATAGGCTTTTTTGGGATCGGGAATCCGTACGTCCTCAAGATCGCTGCAGGAACTGGTAACCAGCAAGAGACATCCAAGAGTAAAAATGAAGAGTTTGTTCATTTCAGAATCCCCCGTTGGTGAACTGCAGGGTGAATTTGACGGGAAAATGATCGGAATAGCCACCATTGTAGCCATCCGCAATCTGGACAATCCGGACAGAGCTTTTGACATAATGTTTCCGATAGAGGGCCGGGGAGAGGATGACGTGATCAAAGGTTGCATCCGGGTACCCGGTGCGGTTGGGATTTCCGGGGTGGGTTGTTCCGGGAGCCTGGTTGCCCCAGAGATCACTGGTAACATTTGTCACGGCACCGATCTCCAGGAGATTGACAGGAATGAAGTCGTTTGCGGTATTCCAGGGATTGTCATATCGAAGGCAGAGATAATCGATGGTGCTGTTCCCCAGTCCGTCATAGTCGGAGGGCATGCTGTTCATGTCACCGGCAATGACGACATTGTCCCGTTCGGGATCGTGATTCCGCATGATGTAGGACATGAGATGGAAGGCCTGGGCACGTCTCATGCCGGCATTCATTTCCACAACACCACCCGCATTGGATTTCAGGTGTGCCGTGTAGAGCCAGATTTTCTGGCCGGAAACGCTTGTCAAACAGCGAAGAACGGGCCGGGACGGGGTGTACCAGACATGATTGCACGGATCAAGAAACCTGTCAGGATCAATGGAGGTGATGGAAGCGAGAGGATAACGGCTCCAGACGGCCAAAAAATCCCGCCGGGAACCACCACGTGAGGTAAATCCATACCACGGCATCCGGTAGGCCTGGGCAGTCAGGGCTTCATTAAAGAGACGGGTATCACCCCAGGAGGCTGCAGAGCCATCCGCATACTGATCCATCCGTGAAGAACCGGCCTGAATCTCCTGAAAAAGGACGATATCAACCTGCTCCTGCTTAAGGAGGGAGGCGATGCCCGAATAGGCTTTGAGATTGGTGACATTGCGGCCGCCAGTATCCATGTCTTCGACATTATAGGTCATGATTGTCAGTGTCGAGATGGATGGTGTATCAATATCGTCACTGAGACTGCACCCAGCGAGCAGAAAAACCAGCAGGAGCGGAAGGAGTTTCATGATACCGCCTCATATCAACTTGGATAATCAGCATTGTACTCCGTCAGGTTGATATTGCAATAAAAAAACGCCTCCCTGACAGGAGGCGTTGTGAACAAGTTACAACAATACAGACTTATTCTTCAACCGGTTTGTCAACAGTGTTTACAGTGCTGGCGGGCTTTGATTCGGTTTTGGAAGCCAGAGACAACTTGGCTCCGAACTTATGGGTAACGCGGAAGCCGAAATAATCTTCTGCTGGCGGCTTGCCAAAGTAGAAATTCTCATCCTTGAGCATGTGTCGGTATTCGACGTTCATCTTGAAATCATGCCCATGTGCGTACCAGTTGAAGCCAACAGCAAAATCCTGTTTTTTCGTGTCAACATCGCCGTAGCCCTCGTTAAGGACATCATTCCACATTTCGAACTTGACCATGGGCTCGAGTTCGAAGCCAACGACGTCCTTCAGGTTATATCCAACCTGGACAAAGCCACCGGAGGACTCTTTAACGTTCTTGTTGACGCCACCCCAGTATGTTCCGTCGGAAAGTGCATCATAGGAATTCATGACGAATTGACCAAAAATTGAGAAACCAAGCATCTTGAATGTTACATCAGCAAGAAGGTGTGAGCTGTTATATGTTTCTGAAGTATATCCGAGATCATCCGTCTTGGCTTTGTTATCAAGAGCTGCAGCCAATCCGATGGAAAGCATTGGGGCGCCGGATGCGAGTGTTTTACCGGTATTTCCCTCTCGAAGATCTTTCATCTCGCTTCCAAGAGGTGTGATTTCCACACGTCCAACATAGAGCAGACCCTTGGCAGTGTTGATTGTGGACAAGCCTTCACCATCAGAAACCGAAGCGATCACTTCGACAAAATTGTTCATGAGATTCCCTTTGACCTGAACACCGTACTGATACGACTCGGGAACTGTAGTGATATCATAATTGATAAACGCGTATTCAGTTCCAGAGAGACCTCGGGCAAATGTTGTTGTCAAAGCACCAAACTCAACAGCACCCTTGAACGTGTCCATATCAAGGAACGACCAGCGGATAAAGGCAACCTTGAGCTCAGTTCCCTTACCTTTTTTTGTGTTTTTGGCATCGGCCTCTACCTGGAAATAAATATCCTTGATCCACTCACCTTCGACACCGATGCGGGCACGGTCAACCTCAAAAGCGGCGGCAGAGTCGAGAAGGTCTGTATGGAAGACTGCCTGATAGCTGCCGCGCACGCCCACCCAGGGCTGGAAATCGGCTGCCATGGCGAGGCCCGCCATGAGGAGCAGACCAAGGATGATCGAAATCTTTTTCATTGAATTCCTCCGAATTAATGTGTGCAATTTTCGTATGTATGTTTTTCAGGTCAAACCTGCTGTACAAGAGTATCCCCCCGGAAAAAAACTTCCGGGGTGTAAACCGGGTTACGGAACGATCATGTACTCCTTACCTTTCATCATGATCGAGGCACCGTCTCCATCCAGGAAGCTGGGGCCGAAGAAAATCCCTTGTTTTCCTTCAGTCATATAAACAAGAGACTCAGGTTTATAAGTATTCTGAAGATCAGAAAGTGATTTTGTGTAAGGAATGAATAATTTAAAAGCTTTGTTTGGATCAAAATTACCCATGCCATTATCATCATAAGTAGCAGCAATAGGAACACGGGCATCATACGTACTGTATCGCATTATACGACCAAGATGTCTGAATTGACCAAATTCCATTTCATTTCCATTGATATAATGGAGTGGGTATCGTTTTCCGTTTTCAAGAATTTCTGTTGAAGCGGCATCTGCATCAGTGACTTCAGGCATATTCATCCAGACCTTAGCTGCAGAAACTTTTAATTTAATCTTGTGACCAACTTTTACGCCAGTTTTCCAGCCATTCCAAGACCAAACATACAGACCGTAAGCACCATCTTCAATAAACCAGCCAGCTTTTGCTGTTTCATCGTAATCTGTAATAAATGTAACAACACCACTTATTGTGTAATTACATGTTTTCATTTCCTTATACATGTACACATCACGTATAACGTTTTGGATTCCACCATCAAAGTTATAGGCTGATTGAGTAAAAAGGCGGGTTTCAAGTTTGTAATCAATCGTTTTCGTACCCTTGACGGTTCGTAATGTTACAATATCGCCTTGTGAAACAGTAATATCTCTTAGCGTAAAATTCTTTCCATCTCTAACGACAGGAATTGAAGAAGGTATATCATTGACCAAGAGAGAAAGAGTCGTGTCAGAAAACTGTAATGAACCTGAAAGACTCAATTTATCAGAGTCAATAACAAGAACGGAACCAGAAAATCCATCGTAATTGAACTTTGGCAAATATGGTACATCATTCCCATTAACAGATACGTTAAGTGATGTCATTCTGGCATCATTCGCTGGGTCAAGATAGTAACCGACAAGTTTTTTAATATTAGTCGTACTGCCATCACTGGAAATATTTGTTATGTAGTATACACTTCCAGTTCCCAATCCAGAAAAAATCAAAGTTGCCGTAGAAGAGCTTGCTTGGGGGGTAGCATTTCCTGTAGCTGTAACACTAGAGTTTGCAACAACTTTTGATACTGTCAGGACAATGGTATTCGTATTTGCAGCAAAAACATATTCATCATATAATGATCCAGCTTTGTACATTGGAGCTTTGCTTTCCACAAAAGCTGACTTGAAAAGAGCGTCCAATGAAGAGATAGCTGAGAGTCCAGACTCTGATGTTTCATTAAGCAATCTGACTGTATATTTTCTCTTGTTGCCATCCTGAGCAACAAGATCAATGACGAGTACATCATTTGTAAAATATTTTGTCAGATCTGTGTAATCAGGGAGCCTATAGCCATTGGTTTGCATACGAACAAAGTTACCATTAAGGGTAAATTTCGTGTGAAACATATATGGTATGACTTTTCCGATAACTTGAGCCTTGCCCTCTTTGTATATAGAATAATCTGTAATAGTTGGTGAAAAAGATGGGACAA
>DAIREN010000177.1:0-5261 GCA_036795535.1 Spirochaetota bacterium | reverse complement strand
GTCCTTGCGCCAGACGAGCCCGTGCGAGGGGGCGATCATCCTGAGCGGGAGTCCAAGCCCGAGCAGGCGATCCACACTCTTGGTCACCACCGGACTGAACAGTGACACAATATTGGCGTAATAACGCAGGGCTTCTTCGCGGTAAAAATCGAGATGCTCGCAGGTATCGTCATAGATGGCGCCCGGCAGGGCCCCGTACCCGCCAAAGGCGTCACAACTGAAGAGGATGCCCTCTTTGGGGTCCCAGGTCATGATGGTATCCGGCCAGTGCAAGAGCGGGGTACTGTAAAACACCAGCTTGCGCGAGCCGATGTCCAGCTCCTCGCCGTCGGTGACAACATCGACGCGATCGCCCAATCCGTAAAAATCTTCCAAAATCTCTTTGGCCTTGACGCTGGCCTTGATGCGGGCCTGGGGCGAGAGACGACAGAGGATGGGCAGGGCCCCGGTATGGTCCGGTTCGGTATGGTTGATGATGATGTAGTCGATCGACCCGACATCAAACACCTCGTTGACCCGTTCGATAAACTCGTCTGTTTTGAAGGCCTTGGCGAGATCCACGAGGACATGCTTGCTGTCCTTGATGGCGTATGAGTTATAGGAGACTCCCTCGCGCTGGATCGGCCACATCCCCTCGAAGAGGTCGGTCGTCCGGTCGTTGACGCCAATCCAGTGAATCCCCGGGGCCATTTCGATTGAAAGCATCGCATCACTCCATCGGTTTTTTTTGGTGAATAACCTCACTCCCGCTCCCAGCCGATTTGGCCAGGCATGAGACTCTTCACCAGTATAAAAAAACAGCACGCGGAAACATCACTTCCCGCAGTCACTAAGCAAACACAATCGTTTTATTGCAATATCTGATGACACGCCGCTCAGCATGGGCGAGAATTGCGTGATAGAGGGCCTGCCGCTCGAGTGACTTGCCCTTGCGCTTGAGCGACTCGACATCGTCACGATGACTGACCCTTTCGACCACCTGCTCGATGATCGGCCCCTCATCCAAATGCTCGGTCACGTAGTGCGCTGTCGCCCCGATGACCTTGACACCGCGCTCCCAGGCCTGCCGGTACGGGTCGGCTCCGGCAAACGACGGGAGAAAGCTGTGGTGGATATTGATAATGTCCTGCCCGTAGCGGGTGATGAAATCCCCGCTGATGATCTGCATATACCTGGCCAGAACCAGAAAATCGGTCTGCCCCTGGGCCAGCTCAAGAAGCCTGGCCTCGGCCTGTTGCTTTGTTTCCTTTGTCACCGGAACGTGATAAAACGGGATTCCGTAGGACTCAACCACCGGTTGAAGGTCGGGATGATTGCCCGCCACAAAAGCAATTTCGACCGGAAGCTCTCCGGCACGCTGACGGTACAAGAGCTCGACCAGACAGTGATCAGCCTTTGAGACAAGCACACCCATCGACGGCCTTGTCCGGACATCGTAAACCCGGACGCTCCCGGGCCGACCATGTCCACCACCAATCACGGCTGTCAGCCCGGCCTCGAGCGAGGCGAGATCGTGTCCTGTCCCGTCAAAACTGAAGGCCAGGCGCATGAAGAACCGGCCATCCACACCTGCATACTCATCGGCCTGCACAATATTGGCATTGATGGCGGCCAGCCATCCAGACGCAGCGGCAATAATCCCCCGCCGATCAGCACACTCGACAAGCGCAATCGCCAGTGATTCCGTTTTCATCTGCCAAAGATACGCATTTTTCTGGAAGCCCGAACGCCGCTTGTGATATATTTACCGGGAAATATTGCGTATTAGAAAATCAGAAATCTCCTGGGATGGTATCGTGGGACTCTTAGGCTTCATCAAAAGGCGTCGCGCACAGGGCAGGCCAACCAACAGCCGTGCATCCCTTGAGCGCTACATGTCCCGCGAACCCCGCAGGATTCCCCGCAGCGAACACAGCATCTCCAGGATGGATATCAGCCGGCGGGCCCTCAAGGTCGTCGAGGATCTCCAGCGCGCCGGCCATACGGCCTACCTTGTCGGCGGTTGCGTCCGGGATCTTTTGATCGGCCGGAAGCCCAAGGATTTTGATGTCGTCACTGATGCCACGCCACAACGCATCAAGGACGTCTTCCGCTATGCCCGGATCATCGGCCGACGCTTCCGGATCGTCCACGTCCCCTTTGGCGCGGAAATCATCGAAACCGCCACCTTTCGAGCCCTTCCGCCCGAAGGCGGTTCCGAAGAGGTCCTGTTGCGAGACAACGTCTACGGCAGCGAGCGCGAAGACGCGCTCCGGCGCGACATCTCCATCAACGCCCTGTTTTACGACCCGGTCAGCGAAACGATCATCGATTACGTGGACGGCTACCGGGACATCAAAAACCGGCTGGTGCGCATGATCCGGGACCCGCGCCAGTCCTACACCGAAGACCCCGTCCGCATGATCCGGGCCCTCAAATACCGGGCCACCACCGGCTTCGATATCGAACCCGCCAGCTATCAGCCGATCACCGAACTGGCCGGTCTGATCATGGAATGCTCAACCGCCCGGGTCATGGAAGAGATATACAAGATCCTGCGCTCGGGGGCTTCCGCCCTGACCATGGACACACTCTACCATTCGAGCCTGCTCGCGCACCTTGCCCCGGAGATAGCCAGTCATCTGGATGCCCATGGGCACGACTTGGCAAGCAGCCCTCTCGGAAACCGCTTGACCGCGCTTGACAGGCTGACAAGCAGCGGGAGGATCTGGACAAACGGGGTCTTGCTGGCCGTGCTCTTCTCGGACATCGTTCCCGTCAGCGCCCACCCCCCGGGCGGGAAGAACCCGCCCTCGGATGACCGTCTGCTCCACGACGCCGCCGGGATCCTGGATCCGATCTCCCGGCGGATGAATTTTTCGCGCCTCAACAAGGAACAACTCGTCCGCATCCTGACGAGCCAACGCAAATTCGCCAATCCCGCCAAAAAACCGCCCCAAGCCCTCCAGGCAATCTGCCGCAAGGAGTATTTTCGGGACGCCCTGGACTTTTTCGAAATCGCCTGTCTGGCCAGCGGTATCAGCACGGACGATGTCGCCATCTGGCGTGAAGTAGCCGTCAACCTGCCGCGCCCCGGAGTACAACGACGGGGTGTTCGCGTCCGACGCAAGGGCGAAGCACGACCCGCCGAACCAAAACAGGCAGAAAACCCGGCGCCATCCGGCGAAACCGCCCCCGCAAAGAAAAAACGGAGACGCGGCCCGAGACGCCGGCCACGGACAGACACAGCCGAATAAGCCGTCGCGAATCGGATTCCGAAACACCTGTTTTCTCGCAGCCGGATACGTCCCTCAGATCCAACCCCCCGCCCAGAAGAAGCAGGCTGTCTCAGTCGGCCTGCCCGGATCCCCTGTCTGAGGAAGACCCCAGCAGCGCTCGTACATCCACCGTGGACGGATACTCCCGTTCATCCAGACTCATGATCATCTCCCTGGGGCCAAAGCATATCTTCACCCTACACCCTGATAGACGCACAAGCCCCGGGCGATTTTTCAGTATTCTTCGTTTTTTTCGCAATTATTCAGGCTGGATACGCGGACGATTCTTCATTCAGTGCAGAACCAACCGGCTGACTTCGGTCCCGTCCGGCATGACGATCATATTCTTCAGATCTGCAACCGCCATCCGTCCGTCAGCGATATAGGCATAATGCCAGGCACCAACCCGGAGCCAGATCCGGTAGACCCAGTACTCCCGCTCGGCATCCCAGGTCATCTCATGCACTCGCCCTGATCCATGCCCGGGCCAGGTCCAGTCATTGAATTCTCCGGCCAAATGCAGGCTCGTGACCGCAAAATACGGGCGGTAAACAAATTCGACAAGGCGCTGCTCTCCGGCCGATGCAACAACCTTCCAGGGAAGCTCGACATCGCTCACGTCCCTGATAAACGAGGAACAGAAACACAGGGCCAAACCGGACAGCAGGACTGCGACACAGGACAACCGGCGCATCAACTGTTTTTCCCGCCTTCCAGTACCTGCATGATGAACCGTCGAAGGTCATACCGGCCGGTCGGCCGCACGATCATTTCCCTGTCACGATGCTGGACCTCTAGCGAGCGCAACCAGGTCACTCCGGCACTGTCCAGACCGGGAATTGTCCCGGGCAGACGGGCAAGGACACCCCGCAGAGTGTCGGCAAACCTGCCCGCAAGATCCCCGGGGTGGACAAACCGCACCTCGAAATCCCCGGTTGCAAATGAACGGATACGGACATCGAACCAGCCTTCGTTGATTTCGCGCAGCCCCAGGGCTGACAGCAGGGAATGGGCTGCGGCCCCGGAAATTCTGAATGCCAGCCCCCCGCTGAGCCGGGCGTGATCTCCATGCCAGGTAGAACGCCTGGCATCATCCCGCATCCGGGAAAACCATCCCTCAACCAACCGCCCCATGGTGGCCGGGGTATTTCCGAAACCAACGACAAGTCTGTCATTCCGCATGGCAACCTGGGCGAGAGGAGTCCCGACAATCGTCCAGCCATCCCTGACCTCGATGTCATTGGTCATCTCGGCGTCACGCACGATCTGCAACAGCCCCTGAACGGAAAAATTGCCATCCGCCACGACCAGGTTGCCGATGGCCTGATTGTCCTCGTTGGTGACCACAACCATGGCATACCTTTGGATCCGCACGCAATACAGGATGTTGAACAACTGGCCCAGCATGCTCCTCGTCATTTCAGCACCGCGGCCTGCCCCCAAGTCATCGATGATCCCGGCGACATCCAGCAGGTTTGTCGTACTCCTGAAATCAGCGACCAGGGAAAAGCCACCGTCATCCGGCATGGCCCGCAGAGCGCGTTCCCAACCGGAATCATCCAGCACAGCCACCGGTTCACCCAACACGGCACGAGCAGCCGCGCGCAATACCGGATCCCTGTGATCCCGCAAAACCCGTGCGCACTGCCCGGCCTCGGGCGCCTGTTTTTCGTCAAGACGCCGCAAAGCCACCAGGCGGACATCCAGACGGGTGGCATCGTTTGTCACCACCGCAGCCAATCCGGCAGGCGAAGAAATTGCCACGCGGGAATCCAGCCAGTTTGGCCCCGGCAACCCATGCTCCGGCGCTGAAAAATCTCCACCGAAGAGAAACAGGATCAGCAGTGTCCACACCATACAAACCTCCAGTCAGCATCCACGACAGCGAGCATGGCCAGCCATGCCATCACAGGGACACTTCGTCCCGTTTTTCGTTTATCCCGAACAAGCGCCGGGCATTTTCGGCGGTCAACCCGGCAATATACCCGGGAGACACCCCGCGAA
>DAIREN010000176.1:0-5284 GCA_036795535.1 Spirochaetota bacterium | reverse complement strand
AGATGTCAATGCCGACGGTCGGGATGGCGATGGTGTAGTTGGACAAGGCCGTGGCCCCACCGATCGCCCAATCCGCCAGCAGCCCCCTCTGTTCAAGATCCGCCAGTATCGTGACAAGCCTGGCACAATCGGTTTGCTCGACCTGGTCAAGCAGCGGCTGTTTTTCAAACAATAGCTTCCGGTTTACAAGTACTCGCGAGTCGCACATCTTTTCGGCAAACGATCTGCTTTTGAAGAAATCATATTTCTTGTCGTGGTGCTCATTGGTCATGAATATTTGCCCCTGCTGACTTTCGCATGCCGCATCATTCCACAAATGAAACCCAGATCTGATCTTTGTCCTGACGGATCGTTATCTTCCATTCCGTTCCATCTGACAAGGTGGCAGTGGCCAGACTCATTGTCATATTTAATTTCTTTTCTATCGTGATATCGCTACAGACAACACCTTGCTGTGCCTTCTCTTCACTGATCATCTCGTTGACCACTTGCTTTGCTGTTGCTATGACGGGATCAACGGTCAACAACAATCCGCCCACAACCATGAAAACGATGAGGCCTATCGAGACCCAAAAATGGACGAGACCTCTGCCCAGACAACGTGCTCTTTTGAAGAGGTAGACAGGTGTAAGGAAGTAGGCCCAGAATGCAGAAATGCTTCGTCCCGTTTTTTTGATCCGGTTTGCATCATAGTTGAGAAACACAATCGGCAGCATGTAGACATACATCGGAATGCCGTTTCCATCCACTTCAGCCTTGATAATCGCATCCACGATCGTCATCAGCAAGAGTGCAGCAAAATACCAGTAGACGGGACCATCCTTGATCAGCGAGGCCGGCAGGACAGGTGGCTTGTTTTCGTTCTCTTCGGTGTCAGGTTCCGGCTGCTGTTCTTCCTTCATAAAATACTGGCTGAAGCAGGATTCTGCCGCGGCATGCCATTCCCCGCTTCCGTTCCAGAGCAACGTCGTTTCTTTTATCGTTCCATTATTGATCAACTCATGGATCTCTTCATCCGACTCAGGCCCGATTGTTTCCAAATCCTGGACATAATACCAACTGTTCTCATTTTGTTCGTTCATATTTTGCTCCTTGCTTGTCATTTGTTTTTTTTCGATTATTGCTCGTTAACCCTGCGGACCCGGATTTCGGAGATAGCCGTATCATGCCAGGCCTCTCCGGGATAGACCTCCAGGACCGTGACCCGGATCTCCTTGGTCTCGAATACCCCCAGTTTTTGGAATGCTCGGATATTGTCAGCACAAGCGACGTGAGCGGACTTGGAGAAATTCTCTCCATACTCGATCTTGAGCGTTTTGACCCGGTTGTTTTTTGTATAGAGATCTCCAAGCTGGTCGCTCGTATCCGCAAACCCGTTGATGATGGATACTTCGTACCGTGCCGGTTCTTTCATCCCGATCACAAAGAATCCATTGATCGCTGTTTTGGGCTGCCATGACGTTGCCAAGGACCCATCCACAAGATTTTCAGCATTGAATGAAAACGACCGGCCACTGATTACGGCATCGTCCAGCACGGGAGAGCTCGAACGAATCGTGACCTCCGCCTCCGTGTTTTCGTTTGTTGACACGGTTTGGAATTCCCGCTTTTTACTGGCAAGTACTTTGTGGTACCAGTTCCTTGTGTTGCCTACCTCTTGTCCGTATTCCTGGATGTCCACAAAAAACCTCATAACATCAATAAAGAAATCCGTATACACATTATCATTTTGTTTTTTCGCTTCTGCAGTTGTCAATGCGATCCTGGTCCCAAGAGCTTTTTCTTGTCGGTGAACCGAGTTCTCAATGACACGCATTTGATCAAGAGTCGTGACCGAGCTAAGCTCGGCAATGCCTGATTCGTATACCTGTTCCAACTCTGAAAACTGTCCATAGAATTTGACATACAATTTAAAGTTATTCCAGTTTGTGGCAACCAGAAATCCAAGCAGAACAAAAAATACTGAAACGACTTTCCATACAACATTCAACAAGCATCTCCAATTGAATCCTTCCATTATCTTCATTCCTTTCAACCTCACTTGAGCGAGAGAAAATCGGCGGCAAAGTCATACACAAAGTGCTCCTTGAAGCGGTTGATGTAGACCATCTGGAAGAAGGCTTCGTGGTTTTTCCAATACCGGATCAGGATATCCCGCTGGCCAAGATCGGGTTTCCAGGTTGCATTCGGATTCGTGACGGAATCGAGACCCTGCCAGTATGCCTGGACACAGCCAAGCTCGACACCATGGCATCGCATCGTTTCATCAATACTCTGGGCAAGAAAACAGATTCTCGAGAGCAGATTCGGCTCGCGACCGCATCGTTTGGCAACCGCACTCATGGTCTGGATCAAGACCGGCATCATGCGGCGTGTCTCGGTATCGCGAAGATACTCTCCATGGACGGCATAGGCCCTGCTCTGCATGAACCGCTGCATGTCAAATCCGGGTGGCAAAACCCCATCCGAAAATGCCGGTGTCGAAGCAATGCAAACCAGACTGATCCCGACAAACAAATTTTTGACTTTCATCATGTTTCCTCTTTTCTTCTTGTAATATTCTTAAATGCCCAGACGTCGCCCTTATACGCATCCGGAATTCATACGAATTGTATCGGTTTTTATAGAGACGCCCGATTCGGACGTTTTGACAGTGTCCGCCTATATGATTTTCAGGCATGTTGCGCCGTCATGATATATAGGCGGTTTATCGTTCAAATGTTCACTGTTTTTTTGATTTTTTATTACGGGATGTTTTTTACCCGACGACGATTACAACATAATCACCGTCATAGTATTTCCCTTCATATAGAACAGCAATCAGGGATGCGTCATACAAGCGAACAATATGGCACATCCCTTCCTGTTCAAGCTCCCTGTGTTCCGAAGGGTCAACCGTGGCAAGACAGTCCTGTTCGATCATGCGAAACACATCCTCGGCAGTCCGCACTGGATAATCTTTCCTGACCGGCAGGATGGTTGCAAGATTGATCGTTTTGGCTTTAAAATCATTATACAACACAAGCCCAAAACACATACTTGTCGAGTATGCCAGGATTTTTTCGGATTCATTGTCCAAATCAATCAGGGCATCGAGAGTCTCTCTCGTCATTGCCAGGATCGTCTCACGCCATGACCTCTCATCATGCGTCGGGTCAGCACTGCGACGACAGAACCCGTCAACGAGATCCTGACTCAGCCTGATCCCGACTCCTCGATAGATCTCGCCAGTATTCATAAGATCCCCTTTTTCTGCATCAGCAGGGCGTCATTGGCAGACGCCGGTTTGCGGATGGCCCAACGGGATACGATGGCTGTTTCCTCGGGCCCCTGCATCCGTGACTTGATAAAGAGTTCAAGACTCGCCTGGACATCACAGCGGGCCATATCGAAATTGATGCTGGTTTCGTGTTCCCGGTACATGGCCGATCGTGTATAGGGGGCGACCAGCAGGAGGGCAGCCGTTTCCAGCTTGTGCGTCACAATCTCCAGCATCCAGGCGGAAAATGATTCAAAGTCTGACACACTGTCCGGGTTGCACGGGACATGGCAGAGCAAAAGATCTTCATGCACAAGCCCGGAATCGAAATCGTGCGCCTCGGCATCGCACGGAACTTGCTGGTACATCCCGTACACTTCATGGTACCGGAGCCCCCGTTCGCAGAGCAGGTTTTTCAATTTATCGTGACAGGCGAGGTTTTCTTTTTCGGATCGTTCCCGTCCAAAGACCGCAAGAATCGCGCTTCCCCTGTCCTGTGTTGCCCGGTCAAGATATTCGAAATCCTGCAGATATTCAAACTCTCCATACAGGACTTCTGAAACAGGATGTTTTGTCCCAGCGACGAACAGGCTGTTCGAATCAGGCTGGGGCTCCCTCAGAAGATGCATCCGCTCTCTTGCAACCGGAAAGGTCTTTGAAGCCTCTCTCACAAAATCCTTCCTGCGCATCCTCTGCCTCCTCATGCTACATCCTCACCCTCTGCCTGTTGACCAACAGGTCACGCAATATCTATTTCCTGAAAGCTGGCAAATATCCTGCCCGACTGCACATAGTAGGTAAAATGCCACTCCGGGTTGACTTCAAACCATGCCCAGTGATTGGGCTTTTCAACAGCAAAGCGCTCGATATCATTGACGAATTGCTTGAATGCATACCGCTCCATCGGACGAACCAGATCGGCTACGGGACGGCCCCGCTCGGTTACGGTCCGGCTGATATACACTAAAAAAACAAGATCAAGACTCAATGACCGGATCAGGTATTCGTTCCAGCCGGGTGTTCCGAAATCCTCGATCCAGAGCTGGCCCAGGGCCCGTGCGAAACAGCAGACAATGTCGTTGCGTGACAATTCGGGATACTGAACCTCGTACTCACGCAGAAGACCCGGATCGGAAGAGACCAAAAAACTTCCGAATTCGCCAAGATACTCGGACGATGAAACAACCCCGCCTGCCTCTTGCATTGCTGTATCCCTTGTCTTCATTGTTCGTGATATCCTGAAGGGCTGTAGCGACACGGCCCCTGATGTTCCGATTCGCAATAGATGCAGCGATGATACTCATGCCCGTGCTGGTGATGCCCATGGGGACTGAGCAGACAGACTCCATAGGCCCGGGAGCCACAAAAGACACAGCTATAGGCACCTCCCGTATGCTCATGGACTCCATGCGGACTCTTTTCGCAGGGTCCATATGCTGACGATCCACAATAGATGCACACATCCGCCATACGATCTCCTGTTTGCATTGATACGCAGCCAATCCCGGATACTGCTGCACATGGGCGTTTCCAATGGTTCCATCAACAGGCACACTAAACTGGTTCCCCGTTCCGAAAACAACCTGAGCCTGCATCATGATATAGGATTTTTCGGGGTGTCCTTGTTCACTCCTTTTTCACTTTTTTTCTGGTGACAACTCCCTTGATCGAGGTATGCTTCTCTGTACGTGATACGGGCACGGTTTCACGCTCTGTGCAGTGGCCTGTGGTACTTTTTCGTTACTCTTTCCGCTTTGAAGTATTGCCAGGCATCACCGCACAGCCCGGTATCAAACACACACAGGATGGTGCCTATGTCCGCGTATCGACCAGTCAGCGATGTCCTCAAAGCCCAGCCAGTCACCGAAGGCGCGGGTGTGCACCTGCAGCGGGTCTTCGGCCACGCCGAACTCTCCCGCTTTGATCCCTTTTTGCTGCTGGATGATTTTCGCGGGGATGATCCTGCCCTGTACGAGCGCGGGTTTCCCATGCACCCCCACAGGGGAATCGAGACGATCACCTACA
>DAIREN010000175.1:0-5371 GCA_036795535.1 Spirochaetota bacterium | reverse complement strand
TGACCTCCGGGACGGATGGCTTGGTCAGCTATACCAATGCCGTGGCCGGTGACGCACAGGTGGTAACCGTCGGTGGCGGCAGCGGGCAGCCGATCGTGGTCACGGTCAACCCCGAGTTTGATGGACAGGATATCGGGACGATCCCGGTGGTCGAGGACGGCTACAGCTTTAAAGTCACCTCTAAAGTAACGGCGTCAGATTCTGGCTATCTGTATGGCAATGATTTCAACACCTATACTGTGACAGTCGATATCAAAAATATTGGCAACGCTCGCTGTCTGACCTCGCTGTATGAGGTTATCCCTGATGCGGGCTTATCGGTCACCTCCGGTGCCCTGAGCGGAAACTTCTCGACGATCGAGGTGGGGGCGACTCGCACGCTGACCTTTGGTGTGCGCTATGGCACGCTGATGGATGAGTACAAGGACGTCAAGTTGGCTGTCAAGATCACGGATGCCGCCACAGTGCGGACCTGGGTGGACTACGTGGTCCTGCGTTTCCATAAACGGCCGGTCCCGCTCAAGATTACATCGCAAAACTTGGACGGTGTAAATACGGCAACCCTCAAGGGCTTTGTCGTCCATCCCGACAACCGCTCGGCCCGCTTTACCGTGCCCAGTGCCGGCAGTGCCATCCTCTATGTCCCCTGGAGCAGCCGGGCCTATCAGATGATCTTTTCGGGCGCCGGCGCCAGTACCGAGATGAAGTACTCGTTTGTGGTCGGGACCCAGACATCTGATTTGGGTGGAACATGGACAATCCCGGATATCAATGCCTTCGAGCCCAACAACAGCGAAGCGGCCAAGACAGCCGTGACCGACGGCTGGATTGCCCGCCGGGCCTATCTGAATGTTGATGACATCGACTTTTACTCGCTCGATTTGACGGCCATGCCGGGATCGGTGCCGGTGCCGACCACTACGGCTGTGCCAGATTCGGCCTATGGTGTGGCTCCGGATGTAACAGGCACCACGGCGGGTGCGGGTATCGTGACGCTGACATTCAGTGGCAACGGGCATACCGGAGGGACAGTGCCGGTCGCGGTCTCGGGGACGTCCGGCTGGGTGGTGACGTTGCCGGATGTGGGGACTATGGAACGGACAGGGGCTACGTTTGCCGGTTGGAATATGATGGCAGACGGGACCGGGACAACTTATCCGGCCGGAAGCAGTTATACATTGACATCCAGTATCACGTTGTATGCTCGTTGGACTTGTATTGTCACGTTTGATTCACAGGGAGGTAGTGCTATCACGCCTGTGACTATTGTCGCTGGTAGAAAAGTCACTGTGCCAGCGAACCCGACAGGGGGCGTTGGTTCGTTTGTAGGTTGGTATAAAGAGGATACTTGTATTACAGCATGGGATTTTGCAGTGGACACAGTGACGGTAGATGTGACTCTGTATGCCAAATGGATGTCTCTTGCGGACGTATCGTATCGGGATGTGGTCAGTGTCCCGGGAGGCACATACTCGCAGGTACCCACATACGGTAACACGTTCAGCCATACCATCACCGGCTTCAAGATGGGCAAGTATGAGGTGACGTACGAGTTGTGGAAGGTCGTTCACTCTTGGGCCAACGCCAACGGCTACCAATTTGCAAATGCCGGTCGTGAAGGCCATGACGGGACGGTTGGTGCCGCGCTGACCAGTGACAAACACGAACCGGTGACGTATATCAACTGGCGGGACGCGATTGTCTGGTGCAATGCCTATAGCCAGATGGAGGGGAAGACACCGGTCTACTGCACGACCAGTGGCTATACCACGCCGATCAAGAACAGCCAGGACGGCAGTTATGGTTCCAGTTGGAATACAACGGATGGCAGCTTTGACAAGCCATACGTCAACTGGAGTGCGACGGGTTATCGCCTGCCGACGGAAGGTGAGTGGCAGTATGCTGCCAGTTACAAGGATGGTTCAAGCTGGACACCGTACAACTATGCCTCCGGCGCGACTGCGGATTACAATGATGCAACGGCAACAGGGTTGGTAGCGTGGTACAGTGGAAATTCCGACAGCAGCACCAAGGCTGTTGGAACCAGAACCGCCAACGCACTGGGTATCTATGACATGAGCGGGAATGTGTTCGAGTTTTGCTGGGATTTTTATCAAAACTTGCCGACAGCAGCACAAAACAACTACCGCGGACCAGCCTCTGGATCCTACCGTACCAAGCGGGGCGGGAGCTACCTAGACAACACTGGTCTTCAGGTCGGGTGTCGCGACGCCTACTACTATCCGTATAGTGAAAGCGACTTCTATGGGTTCCGGATCGTCTGCAAGCAATAGTCTTGATGCAGTCGCCCTCCAGCGAAGGCTTGTAAATAGAAATCTGCGAGGGCCGACTGAGGTCGTGCTTGAATGATATCGCAAAAATTGTTCTTAATGCAAGAGCAATAATTCAAAAGGAGAATGCAATGGGAAATCATGATTGGCGTGCGCACTTGAGGTACATGATGAAAATTTTTGAAATGAGTCAACTTGGATATAAAGAGCAAGAATTCAATAAGAAAACCTTTACGAAACTAGATCAGGAATTTGGAAAAGCAGAAAAGACAAAGGGTTTTGATTTTCGGGCATTGCTCATCCAAAGTGCACAAAAAAGCGGGTTTCAGGCAGAGAATTATCAAATGGTTTTGGGTAGTGGGCAGTGCGACAATCAAACAATGGAAGATATTGCGAAACTATTGGAGATGTGATATGAAAAAATCAATATTGGTTGCTTGTTGTATGGCTATTATTGGTAGTCTTGTGGCCCAAGGCTACGTTATCAGCTACAAACCATTCCAGCAAGATCAGTTATCTGTTTCGATACCAAAGGATGGTCAGTACTCCTCTTGCTTAATTCATTACAACAAAGAGACATATTTTCTTGATCTTGTTCGATGTGCAAATAGGACAAATATTTATATCGTGCAGGATTCAGTGGGTCGTAACAACTTTATTATTGCCTTGCAGTTGGCGATAGAAGCTAATCAAACTATAAAGCAGAGTTTGAATTAGGAGATGGCAAGAGGTATGAGGCTTTCAATTTGTTGCCACCAAAAGACGACGTTGTCTATAATTGGAAAGCACCTGATATTAAATTAGAAACTCTTAATATGAGTATTGATAACAGCGTAAAAATGGGCGTTTCGATGAAGGCTGAAGGGTTCGGAATAGGTTTTCAACCTTGGGCTAAGCTGTTTCATTTTGGGATGACTGTGAGTTCCAAATTTGACTATTTTAACCAAGGAAACAATAAATTTTCAGCGGATTTGGATTTTTTCTTCAAGTACCAGTCAAATTTGAACTTGCTTTTTATCAAAGCGATCCTTAGTGGCTATGTTTCTCAGGGTCATGCTTTTCAATCACAGTCATCCTTGCAAGGGCAGGTGGATATAGGTCTGACGCTGACGCTTCTGGATTGGTTTCAGTTCCGGGGGTATGGCTTGTTCAGTTTTACTGGAGGTGGACACAAGGATAGGGCTGATCAATTTTGGCCAGAAATCTCTGCTTTCGCTTTTTTTTATGGTAAAAAGAATGGTTTTGGTATTGGGTATCAAATGAATAATGATAACACTGTGGTTGATGACAGGATCAAGCAGTATCTCGTTTTGAAATATATCCGCACATTAGATGACAATACCCAGCAGTCATTCGAAGTCAAACTTCTTGACAAAGATGGGCCGGTTGTTGGAGGCTCGCTGAGTTATAAATTATAAAAACCGTTAATACGAAAATTCGTTTATATGTTGCGTGTTGCAGGTGTCAATTCATTCGTGAGAGGGGTTATCTGGCTGCTTGGTGTCTGATAAATTGTCGTTAATAAACACAATGAGGGCTTGTTATGACGGGTGAGAGATGGTCGTTGGGGTTAATTGTTTCTGTTTTTGCAATATGCTTTATTGCGAGTTCAGGTGCGCTTTTTGGTTTCGGATCGGCCAAAGGTAAACCTCTTGCGCATTTGATCGAAGGTGGCGAGAGCCTGACATTCGGATCAAGACTTAAAGTCAAAATTTGCGGTGTGGCAACAAATTCAGCTTTGGTAGAACCGATTAGTTTATACATGAATAATCATCAGATTGCCATGGCGGAGATGGCGTACAGTATCCATTACACAAACTGGGAAGTGTCTTTTGTGCTTGAGTATACGGAGAAGAACAGGGATGCATGGAGGGAAATCTCAAAGACAGGTTCCGGCGGTGGTGCTGACGTTTTTCTGGCGGTAGCAGGAGCCAATGGTGACCGTATTGTGATAACACGGCCTAATGTGATAACTAATGTTGCAACGAACGGCACATACGGAAAGATAGAGCTAATGAGTACCGGAACAGCAATAAAAACAACAAAAGAATTTATAAAAGTGAACGGCAGGATGGATTTTAATCGCTCGTCCGAGATGCTCATCTTCGCCTTAGCGTATTTGGCATTTTTTGTTGTTTTGGCTCTCCGCACTTCTGTATTGCGTGTCCCGACTCGAAGAGGCATTAGGAAAACAGTTTCCAAGCAACCATTTTCTCTTGCCCGCGTGCAATGGTTTGTCTGGCTGTATGTTATTTCCTGTGCGTTTGTCGTGCTCTGGTGGCAAACAGGTTCAACAGAAGTTATCCGAGACTCTGTTGTTTACCTTTTTCTACTCAGCGGTGGCACAGCAGTAGCCGCAGCCTCAATGACAACATTTTCAAAAAAGAATCAAAATTCTTCGCATGACAACTTTTCTCAGGGTGGCAACACTGACAATGAGAACAAAGAAATGCGACAGACTCCCGAGAAATCACTTCAAGGTTTAGTTTCGTCCAAAGGGTTGCTGCGGGATATTGTCATGGATGGGAATGAACTGTGCTTGCATCGTTTGCAAATGGTTCTTTGGACAGCAATCGGTGTTGCTATTGTTGTAATAGACGTTGTTCAGAATAACACATTTCCTGATTTCAGTACTCCCTTATTGGCCTTAATGGGTGCCGGTTCTGCTGGATATCTTGGATCAAAATTGCAAGAAGCAGGGAAGTAGTAATGGCATTAACCCGTTTTAACGGACACAGCGAATGCGTACTCAGTCTCAAACTGTGACGGTGACCGGTACCCCAAATATGAATGTCTCCGTCTAGTATTGTAATAGCCGTCAATGTACTCAAACAACATAGCGCGCAGATCATCTTTCCGCAAGATCAATTCTCGTAATCCAAGCTCCCGCTTGAGCGTACTGAAAAATGATTCAGCACAGGCATTATCCCAACAGTTTCCTTTGCGACTCATGCTTTGCTGAACACCAGGAACCTTCTCCAATTCATTTCTGAACTCTTGGCAGCAGTACTGAATACCTCGATCTGAATGCACAATCATAGATTGTATCCGACCACATTGTGCCAACGCATTTTTCCATG
>DAIREN010000174.1:3942-5409 GCA_036795535.1 Spirochaetota bacterium | reverse complement strand
TTACCATCCGCAACCTGTTTGTGGGGCTCGGTGTCGGGTTTCGTGTTCCACTCGGAGCAGATGTTCTTCTGGTTCCCGGTCTGTCAGCCGGTCTTGGTTTTGATCGCCGTCAGGAAATTGGCAATCCGGCGACGGATCACAACGGGTTTGTTGCGCTTGCCTCGTTGGCTCTTGAATATCGTATCGGAGAAAATCTCGGATTGAGTGTGACCGCGTTCCCGTTTCTTGTCAATAATGACGGATTTCGCACAATCTCGAACGGGGTAACGTTTGGTATCAACTGGCGGTTTTCCAGGAGCCGTTCGCTTGCAAACGAGGTGCGGGAGAGTGGTCTTGTGCATGAGAGCCTCAAGGATGATAGTGGCCGGATGCGCATTGATTTGCCCGATGTGTCCTTTGATCCGGGCAGCTCCCGGCTTACGGCTGAGACTCGGGTAGCACTTGAGGGTCTTGCCATTCGCCTGTCCCGGTATTCTGTGCGGGGAGTGGTTGTTGCCGGGCATACTGACGATACCGGGAGGGCTGTTGATAACCAGGCCCTGTCAATTCTCCGGGCCGAAGCGGTTGCCAGGGTGCTTGCCGCAGGTGGAATAGAGAAGGGCAAGATCAAGGCGAGCGGGCATGGCAGTACACGTCCGCGCTATCCGAACGACAATGAAACGAATCGACGCCGGAACAGGCGTGTCGAGATCACAATAACGGAGTAAACAATGAAGAGTGCGATCTGTTGTTTCAGCCTGTTTCTCGTGGTTGTCTGTGTGTCATGCAGCAGTCTTGAGGATGCCTATTTTGAATATCAGATCAGGATTGATGCGCCGCAGGTTGAGGGCTGCAGTGTTGTGGCAAATCCTGTCCGATCAGTCAAGGGCAAGACTATCAGCCTTGTTGTGACACCTGCTGTCGGGATGGCGCTTGTTCCTGACAGTCTTCGTGTTGATGACGGTTCAGTTTCACTGACTGGTGATGGACCGTACTCGTTTTCCATGCCAGCCAGGGATGTTACCGTCAGCGCCCGGTTTTTATATTTGACGTACCCGTTGACATACATTCTGGAGGGTGGAACAAATCATACGGCGAATCCGGCGATGTACACGATTACCAATCTTCCGTTTGAGCCGAAGGCACCCGGGCGGCCGGGATATGTGTTTGGCGGCTGGTTTGCGGACCAGGGATTGAGCGAAAGGATCAGTTCGCTGACCCAGGATGCTTTGGGTGCGCGTACTTTGTATGCGAAGTGGATTGAACATATTCAACCGGTGAGTTTTAGCGGCCTGAGCGCTAATGGAACGCCGGGCTCGGTGACAACAACGGAATTGACGCTGACCTTTGACGTCGAGCCGGTCGGACTTGATATCGACGACATTACCGTGACCGGTGCGACCAAAGGGAGTTTGAGCGGAACGGGTACAACGCGCACACTGACGATTTCGGGGGTTACGGTCGGCAATGGCGGGACAGTGACTGTAG
>DAIREN010000174.1:0-3842 GCA_036795535.1 Spirochaetota bacterium | reverse complement strand
AGGGTACACCATTACGCCGGCCTTGAAGACTGTGGTTGTGTACAAAGCCCCAGTCGCCGTCAGTTTTAGCGGCCTGAGCGCTAATGGAACGTCGGGATCGGTGACAACAACGGAACTGACGCTGACCTTAGACGTCGAGCCGGTCGGACTTGATATCGACGATATCACCGTGACCGGTGCGACCAAAGGAGCTTTGAGCGGAACCGGCACAACGCGCACGCTGACGATTTCGGGGATTACGGTCGGCAATGGTGGGACAGTGACTGTAGCACTGGCCAATCCGGCAGGGTACACCATTACGCCGGCCTTGAAGACTGTGGTTGTGTACAAAGCCCCAGTCGCCGTCAGTTTTAGCGGCCTGAGCGCTAATGGAACGTCGGGATCGGTGACAACAACGGAACTGACGCTGACCTTTGACGTCGAGCCGGTCGGACTTGATATCGACGATATTACCGTGACCGGTGCAACCAAAGGAACCTTGAGCGGAACCGGCACAACCCGCACACTGACGATTTCGGGGGTTACGGTCGGCAATGGCGGGACAGTGACTGTAGCACTGGCCAATCCAGTAGGGTACACCATTACGCCGGCCTTGAAGACTGTGGTTGTGTACAAAGCCCCAGTCGCCGTCAGTTTTAGCGGCCTGAGCGCCAACGGGACATCGGGCTCGGTGACAACAACGGAACTGACGCTGACCTTTGACGTCGAGCTGGTTGGACTTGATAGCGACGATATTACCGTAACCGGTGCGACCAAAGGAGCCTTGAGCGGAACGGGTACAACAAGGACGCTGACGATCTCGGCAATCACAGTCGGCAATGGTGGTGAGGTCACGGTCGCCCTGGCCAATCCGGCAGGGTACGCGATTACACCGGCATTCAGGACGGTCGTTGTGTATGTGGATGTCTTGTCGAGTGTGAGCTATCGCGAAACGGTCAGCGTGCCCGGCGGAACATTTACGCAGGTACCAACGAGCGGGAATACTTTCAGCCACACGATCACCGGGTTCAGGATGGGCAAGTACGAAGTGACGTACGAGCTGTGGTATACGGTCTATCAGTGGGCGCTGGGGCAGGGGTATTTTTTTGCCAATGCAGGACGTGAAGGTCATAACGGGACGATTGGCGCAGCCCCGACGGCGCGCAAGTACGAGCCTGTTACACATATTAACTGGCGGGATGCCATTGTCTGGTGCAATGCCTACAGCCAGATGTCGGGGTTGACCCCGGTGTATTGCAGCGACAGCGGATTGACGACACCGATCAAAGACAGCCGTGATGGCAGCTATGGGAGCAGTGTCAACACGACGGCGGGCAGCTTTGACAAACCGTATGTAAACTGGAATGCGACCGGGTACCGCCTGCCGACAGAGGGTGAGTGGCAGTATGCCGCCAGCTATAAAGATGGCTCAAGCTGGACAGCGTACAACTACGCCTCCGGGGCGACGGCAGTCTATACGGACACGACGGCAACGGGGCTGGTTGCCTGGTACAGCGGCAATGCTGGAAGCACGACAAAGACCGTCGGGACGAAGGGTGCCAATGCACTCGGTATTCATGACATGAGCGGGAATGTGTGGGAGTGGTGCTGGGATTGGTGGGGCACATTGCCGACAACAGCGCAAAACAACTACCGCGGACCGGCCTCCGGTTCCGGCCGGATCGAACGAGGCGGATGCTACGACATTAGCGCGGACTACCTGCAGGTCGGGAGCCGCATCGGCAACTACCCGTATTTCGAGTACAGCCATATCGGGTTCCGGCTCGCCTCCAAGCAGTAATACCGCGAACGGGCAGCAGCACCAGGCGTAGGTCGAACAGCGAGCCGGTAAGGCAGATCCGAAGGCTCCGAAGGAGACGGTGAGACCGGAGCCGGTATGCTGCGGGAAAAATTTACTTTTAAAGTAACTGCATGTGTGTAAAGTACTCCGGGAGTATTGAGTAAAGTATAGTAATATTGTCAATAGAATCCGGTCGATTCAGCCGTATGCAGGGACTCTGCCCGAAGGGTAACGGCCAATGGCGCGGGGCAGGGAGCCGGATGCGGACGTCCCGCGCAGGCCAAGGACGGCCAATGGCGCGGGGCAGGAACAGGATGTGAATGTCTACCCCGCATAAGTCATTCCCCTCCCGGGGGTAATGGCCGTGAACACGGGACAGGCACAGGATGTGGATGTCTACCCCGTGTAGGAGCAAGTCGCGACTTGCTCCTACGGCCCATACAAAAGACGGCCTCGTGACAAAAGACAGATTTCTACAGATGAGAGTTGGCGTGGGGATTATGCCAGGGCGTCCTTTTTTCTTTTTCCGCCCAAAGACCTTGTGCAGGTTATTCAGTGAGTGATCGAAAACCAAGGTAAGTCAGTATATAAGTTCAAATTTTATAAAGAAAAGGACAGGGTATTCGATGAAGTAGAACCAGATGATATAACGACAAACAATCCATTGCCATGTGTCACATCATGCCATCCACCATATTTAGGAAGTCTTGCCTCATTCCAATAAATGCCATTTGTGGAAAAAGCCACCTCTCTTCCAGATGGTTTCACAGCGAGAAACTTCCCATTTCCATATGCGACAGAACACCAAAAACCGTCTGAGGGCATTTTGCTTTTGGACCAATTTTTACCATCAATAGAATACAAACTGTCATCTGTTTTACCTCCGGTGATTACGTACTTCCCATCACCATATCCTATTCCATGCCAATCATTAATAGCATATGTCAGCAAGTGTTCTTCCCAATCGATACCATCAACAGAAAGCATACTATAGTATGAATCAAACGCAATGCCAATAAACTTTCCAGCGCCATATGTGAGTGAACACCATTTTCTTGTTCGATAGCTATGGGATATTTTCCAACTAAACCCATCATCTGAAATAACAGCAGCACTTTCAGAATAAGCCAAAGCAACAAATTTGCCATCACCGTAAGCGATAGCCGTCCAAACGGCAGACATTGGCAAAGACCGTTTTGTCCAATTTATGCCGTCTTTAGAAGTTAATACTGAATAATAATCGCCAATGATTACAAACAAACCCTCGCCGTAGACAATATCTGACCAGTATGCGTTTACTGGCAAAGGATACTCCTTCCAATCTACACCATTGCTGGATATAGCAACAACCGAATTACTAATACTACCTGAAACTGCGACGAAAACATCATTGCCAAATGCGATTGCGTCCCAAGGACCTCTTGAAGGAAAATATCCAGATTTTGCACTAATCATAATTGGCTGTATGATGCCCGGAGTCACAACAGCATCGTCTTCAGAACATGAGAAAAGCATGCAAATAATAATCCCAACAATGATTGTCTTTACCATTTCAAGCTCCAACTCAAGTTATTTCATGGATTGCTCGTCTGCTTTCAAGCCAAAAAGTAATTCACGAAAATCAGAAAAAACTTGATCATATTTCATAACTCAGAAAGCGCAAGCAAAGATGTGTACTACTAGTGTAGCACATACAAAGAAATATAGGAAGTATATTTATTTGTATGTGCTATTACTTGTAAGATATTCGTGGGGCAAAAAAGAACAATATCATAAGTACATTTTTACTGTCACTTCGATTCAAAGATTCAAGCTATGACTTTATCAAATAGTACTGATTGGCAAGGTATAGGGCATGCTAGCCAATTCAGTTGTGAGGAATTTCGATAGAACGCTTCAATGGATAATACAAAAACAAGCCAGAGCCTCACAGCGGAATAACGTATGCCATGTAGGGCTGTGTAAATACATAGAAATTTAGATCTGCAACCAAGAGAGCGCGCACCCTGACTATGCAGATTCATGTATCGTCACCGCGTCTGGGATTTTATGATCTCTATTT
>DAIREN010000173.1:0-5461 GCA_036795535.1 Spirochaetota bacterium | reverse complement strand
CCGGCGCAGCGCGGGAATATGCGCGACTATCTTGGCTCTTTGGATTGGGCCGAACTGTCACGCATCCGTCAGTCCCTGCGCCAGCGTGAGGGCGAGGTGCGCATTCCCCGATTCAATCTTTCCTGGGGCGTCAAGGATCTGGTTGATCAACTCAGGGCCATGGGGATGGGCCTGGCGTTTTCCGATGCAGCCGATTTTTCGGGGATCACCGGGAAGCGTGACCTGGCCATCGATAAGGTGCTGCACAAGGCCGTGATCGAGGTCGACGAAAAGGGGACCAAGGCAGCCGCTGTGACTGTGGTTGGCATGAAGGCCACGTCCTCAATGCACATGGATCGCGAGATCCCGTTCCGCTTCATTGCTGACCGGCCCTTTGTCTTTGTCATCGTGGACACACGCACGGGGATGCCGGTCTTTACTGGAGTGATGCATAGCCCTGCCTGATGAATAGGCAGGTTGACACCAGGGTGCTCTGTTTTCTCAAAATTCCCTGCACTATGGTGTCGGAGTACATCTGATGTGGCAAGAAATGCACCATGGTGGGCATGCGCTGGCCTTGAATATGCACCATGGTGTTACAATCCATAAAAAAACATGACACTATGGTGCCGGTTTTTCTCAAACCTGTAAAATTTTGACACCATGGTGCTGTTTACCCGGCCGGTTGTGCCGGGTATCCGACTGGCATGTTTGGAAGACGATGTTTTGTGTACCCTGCTGTTTTACGCTTTAACGGTGAGATTTTTGCCAGTTCTTTAGGGACGGTTCGCGAACCGTCCCAGCTGCAATCCGGATCATGTAGGCCAACATGCGCAACAGGCATGGCTTTGGCGGTGCATGCTGCTCGAAGAACGAGATTCCGGGTGAAACCTGGTTATGCCTGCGATCGTTTTTTCGATCGCGCCCGCGCTGCATTGGCGATACGGACCAGGGTCAGCATGACGGGGACTTCGACGAGGACGCCCACGATGGTGGCCAGTGCGACGGGTGATTTGGCCCCGTACAGGGCAATGGCGACTGCTACCGCGAGCTCAAAAAAATTTGAGGCGCCGATCATGCCGGCCGGGGCGGCGATTTCGTGGGGCAGACCCCAGCGGCGGGCCCAGAACCAGGCGATGTAAAAAATCAAAAATGTCTGCAGGACCAGCGGAACGGCAATCAGGAGGATGTCGAGGGGCTGATCGAGGATGGTTTTGCCCTGAAAGCTGAAGATCAATATCAGGGTCAAGAGGAGTCCGCTGACGGTGACGCCATTCCATTTGGGAAGAAAGGTTTTTTCAAAATACTCCAGACCCCGTCTCCGGGTGATATGGATCCGGGTGAGCGCACCGGCCGTGAGGGGAATGACGACAAAGAGGCCAACCGAAAAAAGCAGTGTCCCCCAGGGTATGACCAGGCCACTGACACCGAGCAGAAAAGCAACGATGGGCGTAAAGGCGACCAGGATGATCAGGTCATTGGTGGCGACCTGGACAACCGTGTAGGCCGGATTTCCCCTGGAGAGATGGCTCCAGACAAAGACCATGGCGGTACAGGGTGCGGCCCCCAAGAGCACGGCTCCGGCCAGATAGTCCCGGGCGAGTTCGGGCGGGAGCAGGTTTTTGAAGATGACGAAAAAAAAGAGCCAGGCCATACCGAACATCGTAAAGGGCTTGATCAGCCAGTTGGTGACCCAGGTGACGTAGAGTCCTTTGGGGTTTTTGCCAACATTTTTGATGCTGGCAAAATCGACCTTCATCATCATGGGGAAGATCATCAGCCAGATCAGGACGGCAATGGGGATCGAGACGTTTTCATACTCAAGCTGTGACAATAATGAGGGGATTTCGGGCATGAATTGACCGATGGCTACCCCGATGGCCATGCAGGCCAGGACCCAGGCCGTCAGATATTTTTCGAAAAATCCTATTCCCTGTTGCTGTATACTCATGATTTCCTCCTTGTTCGGTGTGAATGGTATGGATTGCGGCCGCTTGAATCCGGGGCTATATCCAGAATCAGTCGAGCAAGGCGGCCAGCTCATGCTCGACAAAGGCACGGATCTCGTCACGGACACGGCGATAGTGGCCAAGTGCTTCATCCTCGCTGGAAGCTGTATCGGCGAGATGGGGCGGGTCGTCGAAGCCATGATGGATAACGCGCACTTTTCCGGGAAATCGGGGGCAGGTTTCATGCGCATGGCCACAGACGGTAATCACAAGATCAAAGGGGGGTGGCATATCGGGTGACTGCCCGAATTGGTTTTGGTGTGCTTCGATCAGGCTGCTGACAGTTTTGGATGTCTGTGCGCTGATGTCAACGCCGGCTTCAGCCATGACCCGCGCTGCGCGCGGGTCGAGTCCCTTGGCGATGATGCCCGCCGAAAAGGCCTGAAGACTGTTCCCCAAAAAAAATCTGGCCCAGCCCTCGGCCATCTGGCTGCGACAGGAATTGCCCGTGCAGAGAAAGAGGACCCGCTTCATTTTTTGGCCCCCCTGGCGAGCAATTGTTCGATAATGCCCTTGAGGTTGTCGTAGGGAATAAAGCCAACATGGCGGTAGAGCTCGTGCCCGGTGGGGTCAAGGATGATCTGGACGGGGATGGACTGGATGCGGTAGTGCTCGGCCGGGGCCTGGTTTTGCCAGACATCGAAAAAAACGACCTGGACTGTGCCGGCGTAGTCGCTGGAGAGCCGTTCAAGGACCGGGGTCATCATCTTGCAGGGGCGGCAGTTGACCGAGCCGAGCTCGACGACGGTCAGTTTGAATTGGTCTATGGTGTTGAGCATGTCGCCCACCGAAGGCGGGGTAACGATGCGGGACTGGACCGGGACCCGGTTGCCGGCGTCGCTCTTGCCACAGGCGGCAAGGATGAGGATGGTGCAGAGTGTGGCTGTGCGCAGTGCGTTCATTTGAGGATCTCCATGATTTCTGCGGGCGAGAGAACCTTGCCGCTTGATTTGACGATGCCATCGACGACGAGGGCCGGGGTCAGCATGACGCCATACTCCATGATCTTTGCCAGTTCGCCGACTTTCTCGACTGTTGCACCGTTGGCCAGCTTTTCGACTGCCTCTTTGGCATTGGCCTCAAGCTGTTTGCACTTGGGACAGCCTGTCCCGAGAATCTTGATATCCATTGCATCTCCTTTTTTCAGAATTTTTCGATGGCATCGATCACTATGGCGATGCCTCCGAGGAAGATCAATATTCCAAGAATGATTTTGATGACCTTGACGGTGCGTTCACTGGCGTTGTTCCAGTGCAGCATCTTTTCAACAGCTCCTGAGAACACTCCGGCCAGGACGAGGACGCCTCCGTGGCCTGCGGCAAACCAGCCAAAGAGCCAGATGGCGTTGGCCAGATCGGTCTGGGCGCTGGCAAAGGTGATGGCCAGGATGGGTGCCATCCAGGCGAAGGTACAGGGTCCGGCTGAGAGTCCGAAGACCAGTCCTGTGATAAAGGCAGCCAGCTTGCCTCGTCTGGCCTGTACGCCGCGACCAGTCAGCGCATCAAGAAAGGGCAAGCGCACGAGTCCGCTCAGCCAGAGTCCGATGACGAGCAGGACAAGGGCTGCAACCATTTGACCGATCAGGCCGATGGTACCGGTATTGCCTAAAAAGCGACCCAGGGCGGCTGTGACGAGCCCGATGCAGAGGACCGTTATCAGCATGCCTGTCGCAAAGAGACTCCCGAAGACAAACCCTGTTTTGGCTGAGCCTGTCTTCTGGTTGCTGGTGAAGGCGACGACAAGGGGGATTGAAACGAGGTGGCAGGGTGAGAGGATGATCGAGAGCATGCCCCAGGCAAGCGCTGCCAGGGCTGCCAGGAGACTTCCACCGGCGAGGGCCTTTTCGAGGGCGATGAAAAGTTCTTCCATGAATGTTGGCTCCTGTTATCGGCCGGGGCCGGCAAACGGTTGGGGATAGAGTGCGCCAAAGATCAGACCGGCGAGGGTGGAGAGGACGACAACGAGTCCGACGAAGGCCAGGGTTTTTTTTGTTCCAAGGATCGAGCGGATGACGAGCATCGAGGGGAGGGAGAGTGCCGGGCCGGCCAAAAGGAGGGCCAGGGCCGGGCCATTTCCCATCCCGCTCCCCATCAGCCCCTGCATGATGGGGATTTCGGTCAGGGTGGCGAAGTACATCAGGGCGCCGGCAACGGAAGCGAAGAGGTTGGCCAGGATGCCGTTGCCACCGACCGCTCCCGCAATCCAATCCGACGGAATCAGGGCCTCGTGGCCCGGTCGACCAAGCAGGAAGCCGGCCACGAGGACGCCACCCAGCAGAAGGGGCAGGATCTGCTTGGCAAAACCCCAGGTGGCAGATGACCAGGAGGCGAGCTCGTTGCGTTTGAAGAGGAGCCAAAGCATCATCACCAAAACCAGCCCGAAATAGCCCGTGATCCAGTACTTGGCCGAGTAGATGGCCTGCCAGACAGGTGAGGCCGGATCAGGTCCCCAGTTGATGAAGACCAGGATCCCGATCAGCGAGAAGAAAAAAACGGCTGTCTGGGCGAGTGTCCGACTGGGGACCTCGGCCGCCACATCGGCAAATGACTTGGCGTGTGCCTGCTGGCGTGCCGCCTCTTCTTTTCTGAAAAAGGCGTGCATGAGCAGGCCGACGATGATGGAAAAAGCGACAGCCCCGATGGCGCGGGCCATGCCCAGTTCGGGTCCGAGGACGCGGGCTGTCAGGATGATGGCGAGGACGTTGATGGCCGGGCCGGCGTATAAAAAGGCGCTGGCCGGCCCAAGACCGGCCCCGCGTGAGTAGATGCCGGCAAAGAGCGGCAGGATGGTGCAGGAGCAGACGGCCAACACAGAACCTGAAACTGAAGCCACGGCATAGGCTGTTACCCGCCTGGCTCCGGCCCCGAGATAGCGCATGACACTGCCGGCGCTGATGAAGTTTCCGATGGCCCCGGCGATAAAAAAGGCGGGGATCAGGCAGAGCAGGACATGCTCGCGGGCATAGTCGTGTGCCATCAGGAGGGCTTCGTTGAACGCGCCTGCCAGTCCGTCTGTGGCCAGTGCTTCAGCCGGGGGCATGACAAGGTTGAGAAAGAAAAAAGCCAGAAACACAGCGAGGATGGCCGAAAAGATGGCAATCTGTTTGTTCATGCTTGGCTCTCCGCTTCGGGAGCACAGGCTGCGAGAGCTGCGTTGATGCTCTGTTGCCGCTTGTGCAGGCTCTTTTCCATGCAGGTAAAGAGGTCCGCGATACAGCAGAGGTTGAGCGTGAAATAGGCTGAGGTCCCCTGGCGGCGGTCGCTGACGATACCGGCGCGTTTCATCTGGGCGAGATGGCGCGAGACGGTCGAGATGTCGTATCCCGTGGCGGCCGCCAGCTCGCAGACGCAGCGTTCGCCGTCCTTGAGGAGGTCAACGAGGTGGAGGCGACCCGGGTGGGCCAGGGCCTTGAGAAACTCGGCCCGGGCTTCGTAGATGAGAGGTGTGGTTCGTGTTTGCATACTTGCAAAATA
>DAIREN010000172.1:0-5497 GCA_036795535.1 Spirochaetota bacterium | reverse complement strand
GTCGAAGATCGTCATGAAGGCCCGTCCGAATCCCTTGGCGATCGCAACCCGCATGGTCGCGTCACCACGCCGCATCTCTTCACGGATTCTTTCAAAAATCAGCACATTGGCGTCCACAGCCATACCCAGCATCAGGATCAGACCACCGATACCCGGGAGCGTGAGGGTCGCCTGGAGCTGTGTCATCACGGCCAGGGCGATCACGAAGTTGAGGAGGAGTGCGATGTCGGAAAGGAAACCGGCATACTTGTAATAGACGGCCATGAAGACCACGATCAGGACGAAGCCGATCATGGCAGCCTGGACACCGGCCATGATGGAGTCGCGACCCAGGGAAGGTCCGACGGATCGCTTCTCGTCAACCTTGAGGCTGGCCTTGAAGCTTCCGGCATTGAGGATGGCGGAGAGATTCTTGGCCTCTTCGGCGGTAAAATTCCCCGTAATCTGTCCTGACCCGCCCGGAATCCTGCCCTTGATGACCGGATAGGACTGGACCTTGCCGTCAAGGACAATCGCCATCCGCTTGTTCACGTTTTCACCGGTCACCCGGGCCAACTGCTCGACACCGGTCTCCTTGTCCTCGTCAAGCTTGGTATCCTTGAGGGTAAAAGAAACGTGGACTTCGCTCGAATACTGGCCGAAGCTCGGTTGCGCCGAGTCGATGTACTTCCCGTCCAGGACAATCTCCTTTTTCAGGAAGATCCCGCCCTTTTTCTTTGACGTTCCGAACCGGTCCCGCTCCCAGATCCAGTAGACCGCGGTACCCTCGGGAACCTCGAAATCGGCCGGGAGAATTCCGTCGACGTTGATGAGATACTCGACAGACTTCCCGCTCCGGGACCTGTGCTCAACCAGCGAGAAGAGCTCGGGCCGGGTCTGGGCATACTTGTCGATGAAGGACTTCATCAGATCCTCATCTACAATCTGGAAGGTGAGGCGCCCCGCCTTGGAAACGATCTCTTCCGCAGCTTGGGGATCCTTGATACCGGCCAGACTGACGTAGATCCGCTGGTCATTCCCCTTTTCAACCAATGGCTCGGAAACACCGAACTGGTCAACACGGTTCTTGATCTTCTCGTAGGCCGAGGCCGTCGCCGAGTCCTTCTCGCGGGCGAAATTCTCGTCGACCCGCCTCGTGACTTCCCGGATGAACTCCGGGTTGGTCACCGACATGGTCCGGAAAGTTCCGTTGGTGGATGTCTTGAGATCCACGGTGTAGCGGGCAACCAGATCCTCTGTCAGGGACTTCTCATCAACAGAGAGAACGAGATAGAGACCGCCCTGAAGATCCAACCCCAGGTTGAGAACCCGTTTCCGTTTCTCCTTGAGAGCCAGGACCTTGGCTTTCTGGTTGGTAGAGAGGGCATCCACCTCTTCGAGGGAGAGCCCGATCAGATCCTTTTCCGATTCGGGCATGACAAAATACCATTCAATGGTATCTTTCAATCCCCACCAGCAGAGAAGCAGGGTGAGGATCACGACTACCGTTCGCAGCTTGAATTTCATGTAGCCTCCAAACGTGGTACGCGGCGGGGAGCAACCCTGCCGCGCCGGACTTCAATAGCGGGCGCGCGAACGCGACCTGCGTGACATGAGGTAGATGACCAGACCGAGCAACCCGAGAATGGAGAGTTGCAGGAACTTCCCGATCCAGGACGGATCGTTTTCGTCGGATCCGGAGCCGGCATTCGTATTGGATACCGGGTTTTCCAGAGCCGCTTCCGTCCCGGATTTGGCTCCACTCTTCTGGATCTTGAGAAAGACATCCGCGTCATCGGGCCGGAGTTTGAAAAAGTTTTCGACAAACTCTTTATTCAGATCATCGGCCGCAGACAGGACCCGGGGAAACGCAAAAGCACCGACAGTCAGCACTGCCAGTGAAATCCACGTTGTCAGAGACTTCCTCACCCCGTATTCCCTTCTATCAGTCATGTCAGGGCGGATCCCGCAGACCCGACGGATCGCGGAACCCACTGCCTGCGCTTATTCTCTTGGCAAAACCTGGGAGACCATGGCCTTGTTGACCTCGATCTTGACACCTTTGTCCTTGTCGATTTCGAGAACAACAACAGTCTCGCTCGTCCCGACAACTGTGCCGTAGATACCGCCGGCCGTCAGGACGCGGTCACCCTTTTTCATCTCGTTGATGGCAGCTTCAAGTTTTTTACGGGCCTTGGCTTGCGGCCGGTAGACGACAAAATACATGATGCCGATCATGGCGACCATCATCACCAGAAACATGATACTACTGCCGCCGCCGCCGCCCTGCCCGGCTCCCGCGCCACCCTGGGGGACGCAGCCTTGGGAAAGCATGAACAATGCGTTCATTATTGATTCTCCTTGATGGAAGTGCACAAAGTAGCTGATACCGCCTTAATGTATGGAAATACTCGCCCAAAAGCAAGGCCGGAGCACGATCCGGGCCCGCCGCCAGCTGACTGGCCCGAGTTTGTTCCCCAAAAACCGTCTCAGACCTGACACGCCGCCAGCAATTCACGGTGCATGGCCGCAACCGCTTCGGCAGCGGCCGCGAGTGCCACCCGGCCACCCTCTCCGTCAGCCCGTCTCTTCCACTCGACCTCACCCGTGGCCAGCGTCTTTTCGCCGATCGTGATGCGAAGCGGAAACCCGAAGAGATCCGCATCCTTGAACTTGAATCCAGCCCGGGCCTCCCGGTCATCAAGAAGCACCTCGAGCCCGAGTCCTTCCAGTTCGGCTGTCAGCTTGAGTGCAGCGGCCTGCGTCTCCTCGTGAGCCCAGTTGATCGGGACGATCACGACATCATAGGGCGCGACCGAGGCCGGCCAGATGATCCCGTCCTGGTCATGATGCTGCTCGATCACGGAGGCCAGACTGCGGTCTACCCCGATCCCGTAACATCCCATGATGGGTGTCTTGTTTTGTCCGTTCTCGTCAAGATAGGTCACACCCATCGACTTGGTATATTTGTCACCCAGTTTGAAGATGTGCCCGACCTCGATACCGCGGAAGACCGCGAGAGGCTGACCACAATGCTCGCAGGGATCCCCTTCGCGCACGGTTCGCAGGTCGGCCCAGAGTGTCGCCGTCCAGTCCCTGCCATGATTGACGCCCTTGTAGTGGCAGTCCCGCTCATTCGCACCGGTGATCCCGTCCACAACAGCCTTGAGGGTCAGGTCGGCCACCACGGGAACTCCGGACAACCCGACCGGTCCGGCAAAACCGACCGGAGCACCGGTCACGGTACGCACCTCTTCCTCTCCGGCCAGTGCCACCTCGGGGACGCCCAGGGCATTGGCCAGCTTGACCTCGTTCACATCCAGGTCACCCCGGATCACGGCCAGGGCGAAGGCTTTTTTTCCGTCTTTTTCGCAGGTATAGACCAGGGACTTGAGGAACTGGGCGGCATCACAGGAGAAGAAGGTGCAGAGCTCTTCAATGGTGCGAACCGCAGGCGTGGAGACTTTTTCAAGGGAGAGACTTCCCGCGCCGGATTGGGCGGGAAGATCCTGGCGGCAGCGGGCCGTCTCGACATTGGCCGCCCGGTTGCAGGCACGACAGACCACGATCTCGTTCTCACCGACGGTCGACGGGACCATGAACTCCTCGCTCCCGCTCCCGCCCATCGCACCTGAATCCGCGGCCACCCCGGTCACCTCGAGGCCGAGGCGCTTGAAGATCCGGTAATAGGCCGTGCGCATCGCCTCGTAGGAAGCATCCAGGTCCTTTTGGTCACGGTCAAAGGAATAGGCATCCTTCATGATGAACTCGCGTCCGCGCATCACGCCAAAACGCGGACGGATCTCGTCACGGAATTTCTTTCCGATCTGGTAGACGGTACAGGGAAGCTGGCGCCAGGACTTGAGTTCATCGCGCAAAATCGAGGTAAAGCCCTCCTCTGCGGTGGGAGCCAGCACGGAATCCTTTCCCGCACGGTCATGGACCTTCATCATCAGATCACCCATCACCGCCCAACGCCCGGTCTCCTCCCAGATCTCCCGCGGCAGGAGCAGGGGGAGCATGAACTCCTGGGCGCCGGCCCGGTCCATCTCCTCACGGATGATGCATTCGACCTTGCGCAGGGCCTTGAGACCCAATGGAAGGTAGGAATAGATTCCCGATGTCATTTTCCGGATCAGGCCGGCCCGCAGCATGAGCTGATGGCTGGCGATGACAGCCTCGGCCGGGATTTCCTTGAGGGATGGCAAGACAAGATTCGAAATTCGCACAGCATGACTCCTTTGCGCCCGGGCGCTCACCATGTATTGTTATGGAGGGACAGATGCAAAATATAGGTCGGGCAGGGAAGATTTGTCAAATTCCCCCGCCTCGACGGGCTGGACCCGAGCGTTTTTTGTATCTCTGCCGCTTCTGCGGAACCATCACCGGCACGTAAAGCTGGACAATACCGAAGAATGAACCCCGCCTTCAATCGGTGTCATGTCTTCCAGAGTGACAAAAAACCTGTGGCCATCGAGCGACCGCCCCCCGGTGGAACCCCGATGTCCGGAGAAACCAGATGACGCAACCCACACGCCTCCTCTTGATCCTCGTCCTCACCCTCCCCCTGTCCGCGAGTGACACAAGCCGCCCTTTTGCCGAGGCGGAACAGGCCATGGCCTCCGGACAGACCGCACAGGCTCTCCTCCTCTACCAGGGCCTGGCCACCCATCCCGATCAGCGGATCGCAGGATACGCCGCCTTCTTTTCAGGACAGACCCTTCTCCGGCTCAACCGCGCCGAAGAGGCCATCCCCTGGCTGGCACGGGCCGAGGAGACGGCCAGAAGCCTTGGTCAGCCCTCACTCCTCCTCTACGCCCGCTTCCATCTGGCCATTGCCGACGGGATGCTCGGCAAAACCGGCCAGGCCCTCGCCCGCCTTGACCAGATCCCGGCCAGCGGACATGCTCCGGAGGACACCCCCCTCATTCTCCGCTCCAGGATCGAGAGCCTGCGCCTCTCCGCCCTCCTGCTGCAAACCTCCCCCGGACAGATCGCACGGCAGACCCTGTTGCACAAGCGGGATGCACTCCTTGATCTCGTGCAACGCTCTCCCCAAACGGTCAAAGGCCAGAGCGTCGAACTGGAGACGGCCCTCGAAGCCGTCCTCGCGTGCGGAGACCCGGCAGCAGCCGACGGACTGATCACCCTGCTCGACGCCCTCCCGCCTGAGGAGCGGAACAGCCGGAGCCCCCTCAAGGCACGCGCCCTGGCCCTGGCCGGAAAAACCATGGAGGCGCTGCGACTCCTTCCGGCGGATCCGGGGGCGGCCCTGCCCCCCGTTCTGGCCAGAGTCGGAATCCTGGCGGCTTCAGGACAGCGCGATTTGGCCGCCAAAGAAGCCAGTGCCGCCATGGCGGGCCGCTCCGTGGAAGAGCGGGCCAGACTGGGTGGCGTGGCCGGCCATCTCTGGCTCGACCTCGGATGTTTTGCCGAGGCCGCCCCCCTGATCGAACTTGCCATGCGCTCCAGCGACCCGAAGGTCCGGACGCAGGCCCTGGCTGACGGGGCATCCCTG
>DAIREN010000171.1:0-5501 GCA_036795535.1 Spirochaetota bacterium | reverse complement strand
TCGTTCTCCGTCTCCTGTTCAAAGATGGTGGACTGGTCGGAGCAAGCGCCATCGGTATTGACGAAGCGTTGGACAAACCTCTTTCCCGGGCGGTCAGTGGACACTGGCCGATTGACAGGGTGCGCGGAGAGATTCTGGCCGGAGGTTGATTGGCAGGACGTCATCGGGGGCGAAGACTGGTCCCGTCCGGAATCAGGATTCGGTATACAAAATTCGGAGAGCAGCCATGAGAGCATGTTGGAAAAGCAATTGTGCGTCGCTTTCATGTTTCTCCATCGTGGTATTGTTTTTTCATGCCATTGTGGTAGACTTCAAGCAAGCAGGAATAGGGATGGTATCTATGAAAACTCTGGCGACAATGTTTTGCGTATCGTTGTTGCTGCTGCAGCTTGCCTGTACCAGTGAAAAGCCGCTGGAACCGACGGAAGGCAACGCCCTCCGGGAGCTGTTTATCGCAACACCTTTCGGGAACCGGACGATATTCACGAAATACGACTACTACATGGCGACGAATGTTTCAGGCGGGGGGACGCTCGAAGGACTCGCCATGAACTAGGCCACTCTCTGGTTCGACCAGTCCCACCGGGTGACGGTCAAGGCGTGGTATCCCGGACCAGGCACCCTGATTGCCAGCAACACATTTTCGGCTTCGTCCTCCGTCAATGTTTTCTTTTCCGGGAATCCCGTGTACGCCTATACCAATACGCTCCGGATCCAGGCGTGGGATGAAGACGAGGGACGGGAGGTGCTGAATGCTGAGTGGTAAGATTCGCGCTCTCTCCTGCGGGTTGTTCGTCCTGGCCGCATCGTCGGTTTCTCTCGCGGCGGCACCGGCTCCGGGGTCGAGCGCCAAATATCCGATCACCTTTACCCATCTCGCGAGTTGGTTGCGTGACCCGAGACATTCACTGAATCTTTTTGAGGAAACCCTCAAGACGGACATGCTCGCTCTGCGCTACAACAACTACTGGTACGACAAGCCGGCCTATGTGCTTTGGGATAACGGCGCTGTCTACGAGGCCAATGTGCATCACATGACCTTCCAGGCCATGCTCTGGGGGCCGATCTTTACAACCGCCATCTGGGAAGTCCCCATGCTCATGGGCGATGCCCTGCTTGTCCTGGGCGGGGAAGAGCCCTTCCTGTACCAGATCCCGATCAATGTCCTCGAAGCCAGCATGTCGGTGCACGAGGAACAGGCCAAGGAAAAAGTTCCTGTCTCCGGGCTCTTCCGGATCAACGTGCTGTTTACTTCGGATCTCCTGTATCTCGAACTGAAACGGTTCGGCAACACGAGCTATGCACGGACGGAAGAAGCCGTCATGGGGAACACCTATGCCGGACTGGCCTTCAAGATTCTTGAGTCAAACTACTTTTTTGCCGGGTTCAATTTTTTGCATGTCCCCCACATCGCCGGATGGCAGAGCTTCCTGACAACCTCCGAGGGGTTCCGCGATGTCGAGGGGATACCGACCTATAGTGACGGAAGTGTCCTGTACGAAACCCGTGCCAGACTCTTCCTGTACAACAACCTTCTTGATATCATCCAGTTCAAGGCCCTGCTCAATGTGGCCGGGAGCGAACTTTTCGACACACTCGGTCTGGGACTCAAGTTCGATATAGCCAACCTGATCGATTTCGAGCCGGTGCTGAGCTATCTTTCGCTTCTGGGAAAGTGGTCCTTTGATCTCAACGCTGTCATCCGCGTCGATGATGCTCTTCATCTTGTCTACAGCCACCATCTCGCGGTCAAGCCGTTCATTCCCTTCGACTACATCAAGGCTGGCGCCATCGTCAATCTGATCATGGCCCAGGATCAGTTCGGAATGACGGCCTTCCAGCTCAGCGGGCATGCCGTCAGTTGGAGAGACACCGAGCGTGGGCGACAGTACGGCGCCACATGGGATGTTGGCTTTGAATTTCCTCTGTCGATCCGGGTCAAATTCGGCATGTCGTTCAACATGGACGATACCATGCTGCTTGTTCCCTTCGCTTCCAACGAGAAGCTCTATTTCCTCAAACTTGAAATTGCCATGGACAACAACTTCGACTATCGCTTCAATCTGAGGCCGAGGAGGGAAGCCCGATGAAACGCACAGCCCTTCTTGCAAGCCTGATTCTGCTGAGCTGTCTGACACTGGTGCATGCCGATGACGAGCGTGAGCCTGATGACGATGGCGGCTCTTCCACCAGCTCAAGACGTTCGAACTGGAACTATTCAACTTCTTCCAGTTCCCGCCAGTATTCCCGGACATCGACGACCGCCAAGGCGTACGGGTTGTCCGACCAGGCCCGCGATTTTTTGCGGAACCCTGAAGGCCTGACCCTGGTTCTCGGGTTCGGGTACTACAGTTGGGCGGACCTGAATGCGGATACAGTCGAATATTCGGGCAGCGAGGACATCCGCAAACTCTTTCCGAAACATGCCGAAAACATGTGGGGATTCCGTTTCGGTTTCGAACTCGGAAAATCTTTTGTCAACCTCAGGGTTGCCCCCTATATTGGTGCGGATGCCCTGTATATCGAGGCTGAAACCGGTGTGCACATGATTGACCCGGTACCCGTCCGGGACGAGATTTTCTTTGCGCGATCCACCTTCTACTTCTGGGGTTCGATGCTGTCTTTTTCGCGGCCGGTGATCAGTGCCGCCCAGGCCGAACATTTTTCGGGGGATGACATCGAGCATTACAATGGAGGCCACGGCTTTACCGCGACCGGTATTGCGACCGCGTTCCAGATCGGACTGCGGATCGGGCCGTTCTCCATCATGGGCGGGTTTATGGCTTCCGCCAGTGTTGTTCTTCCAGACCATCCCTTGGCCGCTTTTGGCTGGCTTGGCCCGAACATCCAGTTTGATGCCATTCCCGGCTCGATGAGCATCTTTTTCGAGATGCGCCCGGAGCGCGGGATCCGTCAGTTGACGGCAGCTTCCTGGGAGATCGGCACCAGACTGTACTGGTAGGTCCATCATGGCCGCCTGATTTCCATAGCATCTGGCAATCGCAATCAGCGGCCGTTTCTCTGCCTATCTTTCCGGGATGGAACCTTGGTTTGGATACATCCTCTGCGCTATGGCGTGCTATGGCGGGATCGACTTTTTACAAAAGGCGGCCGCGCTCGCGGACAGCCCTTCCCGCCTTGTTGTGCGCACGACGGCCATCGTTGTTGCATCCATGTCCCTGGTTGCGGTCATCATCACCGGGAGCTCCTTTGCCACGATCGAGGATATTCTCGTCTACGCCGGGATCAACTCTACGTTTTTTGCGATCGGGAGCATGGCGCGGATCACCGCCCTCAAAAAGATCCCGGCCGCCTACGTTTTTCCCGTCACCAAAACCAGCGCCGTTCTCCTGATCCTGATCTCCGTCATTTTTTTCGGCGATGACCCGACGCTCTGGCAATGGACGGGCATCATTCTCTCCGTGGTTCTTGTCATTCTGGTGGCCCGCGGGATTTCCAAGCCGGGCTCATCGCATGAGAATGAACGATTCCCCCATGCCCACCGGTTGACCGGGTTTGTTTTGGCGCTGGTTTCGGCGAGTTGTACTACGATCACGATCCTGGCCGGCAAATTTGCTTCGACCCGTGCTCCGCACCTGTCGTACATGCTCGTTTCATACAGCCTGGTCGTTGTCCATACGATTTTGATCGAGCGACTTTTTTTCAGAACATCATCTGATGGTGATCAAGCGGGTGCCAATGCGGGTGGTGATCCTGTGATCAACGGAGACGTCGCCATTGCGGCAGGACAATGCAACGAGCAACCAGCGATGGAAAAGAACATCAGGTTTTGGGAGCGACATCCAGACCAGGCGTGCAGAACCCGCCGCGCCATATTTTTTGGTGGTGGAATCGGAGCGCTCAATTTTTTCGGTTATCTGGCGGTGCTTTCGGCATTTGCGGATGGCCCATTGGCCTTGATCCAGGGGATATCATCGACTTCGTTTGTGATCCCCATTCTCCTGTCTGCACTGGTTTTTGGCGAACAACTCGATAAGCGAAAAACAGCCATCGTTGCGATGGCTGTCGTGTCCGTCATTCTGCAGCACTGATGGATGGATCAGACTGAAGCAGCTTTTTTTCTCATGAAAATCCCGTATCCCAGTGCTGCCAACCCGGCCAAACCGGCGATAATGCTGACCCGATAATCCGCCTTTGTTTTGATCTGGGCATCGGAAGGGTTTTCGCGATTGTAAAGCACGGCGATTTTTTGTCCGACCTGGCAGTTTTCGCTGTACGAAGATCCATCGTAGGACTTGAACCGGAAATTCGAATTCCAGGCAACATAGCTGATCACAGGGCGATAGGTGTACGAGAAGTGATGGGTGTCTTTGGAGCGCTTTCTTGTCTTGTCGATTTCGACAACCGTACCCTCGGTCTCGACAGATTTTTTGATGAAGGTTGATTGCGAAACATACATATACCCGGCAAAAGCGATCCCGAGAACGCCAATAATCATGGAAAGTATTGGTGATGCCTGTCGTGCCATGCACTGCCCCCTTGTCTGTAGTCACTGAGCCCAGTATAGAACCCCGGGTCAATTTTTCAAGCCCAGGAAGCTGTTCCTGTGTCATGGATTGGATGCATTCCCCGATGTGACGATTGCAGGTGAGCCATCCGGCCGGGAGGATGGATGCGGATGCATGATGAAATGTTGATGGCTTTCAGTTTCCCGTGCACAGGGCGATTTTGCATTTCACAGGGACTTCGGCTATACTGGGAAGTGAGGTATGTTGGGAAACAGGGAGATGAGAGAGTAGGGTCGAATGACGGAAGTCGAGATTACGCGGGATTTCAACCTCACGGATGAACAGGTGATCCGGTGCGAAATGCACAGTTTTACAAATCTTGTGAACAGCATTTTTTATGAACTCGAGTTGCTGGCGGGTGAGTTGGGTGATCCGGAAGCTTTTTCCGGCGAGATGCGGGTCTGCGAGCAGATTGTTTCGAGCTTTCGAAACCGGGATCAGGCACTGGAAAGCGTCCATCAGGCCGAGTCTTTTGCCCGGCAGATCCTGCATGCGGTTCGCGAGCGGATCGAAGGCAGTGGCCGGACGGATCTTGGCGAATACAGGGAGAACATCGAGCGGATGATGGACGTAGTCGAGGTCCGGACGCGGGAGATGCTGGCCAGATTCAGGATGCCGGGGAGATGGGTCGATCTGGATGCTGCCGGTATCCGGGAAGGTTTGCTGCAGGTTCTTGATGCTATTGCGCTCAATTCCCATGGCAGATTCGGGTTTGTCTATGATTCCGGTGGAAGTGACTCCCGGTACGGCTTTTCCCTGCAGATAGAAGGAGCCCTCGCCGGTCAGGTCAGGATGCCGCCGGTTTTTGTCGATTGTCTCAGGGATCTTGTCGCCAATGCGAGAAAGTACACACAACCGGGCGGGACGATCGAAGCGATTCTCAACCAGACAGGGGACGGGTTTTCCATCAAGGTCAAGGATACAGGCCTGGGTATTCCTGCGGACGAGATTCAGCAGGTTGTCGAGTTTGGA
>DAIREN010000170.1:0-5534 GCA_036795535.1 Spirochaetota bacterium | reverse complement strand
GCCGGGGGATGGGCATATTCAGCAGCAAGTCGCCTGACCTCGTTTTTGTGGAGATCTCCGACGGGAAAGAGCTCCCTCTCCAACTGGGCCGCCGAAAGATGCGCCAGAAAATAGGTCTGGTCCTTGACCGGATCGGGAGCCAGGGCAAGGAGCGTCCGCTCACCATTACGGATCAGTCTCGCATAGTGTCCGGTGGCCACGGACCGGTATTCCGGCCCGATATGGTCAAAAAAAGCTCCGAACTTGATCCGTTCGTTGCAGAAGATGTCTGGACTGGGAGTCCGCCCCGCCCGGAGCTCGTCGAGGGTGTACCGGACGACCCGGTCGTGGTACTCCCGCTGGAGGGGCACTACCTCAAGGGGCACCCCGAGGGCGGCACAGGTCGCCCGGACATAGCCCAGATCTGTTTCCCACGGACAATCCCCCAAAAACGAAAGTTCGTCCTCCAGCCAGATCTTGAGATAAAAGGCCGTACACTCGTGGCCCTTGTCAACAAGAAGTTTGAGGGCCAGAGCACTGTCCACCCCGCCCGAAACCAGCACGGCAACCTTCACCCTCGCCCCCCTCCACCCAGATGCACCATGATGATCGAGATATCGGCAGCCCTGACTCCGGCCAGCCGCGAAGCCTGCCCCAGGGTTCGCGGACGGACTTTGGTCAGCACCATCCGCCCCTCGGCCGAGAGCCCGCGAACAGACTCCCAGCGAAACGAATCGGGAATCAGTTTTTCCTCCATGCGCAGCATGCGGGCAATCGCTTCCCGCTCGCGGGCGATATACCCCTCGTACCGCAGTTCGATGGCCGCAGCCGCAAGAACCTCGCTGTCCGCACGTCCGCCGGCAAGGGCCGGAAAACGCGTGGTGTCGCACTGCGCAAGGAGTGTTTCAAGGGGAACTGCGCCCCGCGCAGCCAGTTGCGAAAGCGGCGCGGGATGTGTGATGGGCGGTGAACCGGCAGCCTCGAAAAGCGGGTTGACCGCCTCGGGGCGACACCAGAGGCGATGCATGGCCTCCAGTGCTTCCTGCAGCCGGGTCTCAAAGCAGGCCTCGTCCGCGGCCTCCAGCTCCGAAACCAGTCCCAGGGCATGTCCGCGGGCCACAAGACGCCTCCCGGCATTATCCTCGCGCAGGACCAGCCTGAACTCGGCCCGGGATGTAAACATGCGGTACGGTTCGAGCGGCACCTTGCTGATCAGGTCATCGATCAAGACCCCGATATAGGCTTCATGCCTTCCAAGAATGCAAGGTACCCTACCGAGACAGGCCAGGGCCGCATTGATCCCGGCCATCAACCCCTGGGCGGCCGCTTCCTCGTAGCCCGATGTTCCGTTGACCTGGCCGGCAAGATACAGGCCCTGGACGGCCTTTGTCTCCAGGGTGTGCCTGATCTGGCTGGCGGGAAAAAAATCATATTCGACTGCATACCCGGGACGGGCAATAACCGCCCGTTCAAGTCCGGGGATGGTATGCAGTGCCGCCTCCTGCACATCCGCCGGCAGGGATGTGGGGAATCCGTTAACATAATACAGTGGAGTCTCCAGCCCCTCCGGTTCGAGAAAGAGCTGATGCCGGGTCTTTTCGGCAAAGCGGACGATCTTGTCTTCGATGGAAGGACAATACTTGGGCCCAATCCCGGTGATTCTCCCTGTATACAGCGGCGAGCGGTCAAACCCCTTGCGCAACTCGTCATGCGTCTCGGCATGCGTCCAGGTGACATGGCAGGGGACCTGTGTCAGATACGGAAAATCCGCCAGCGGAGTACGCCGCGAAAATGGTCGCACACCCGGGTCGCCACCCTGGGCTTCGCAGGCCGAAAAATCAATGGAGTCCCGCAATATCCGGGGCGGTGTACCCGTCTTGAGGCGGCCGCTGGTCAGGCCCAGGGCCACAAGGGAGTCCGTCAGCCCCTGGCTGGGGGCCTCCCCCACGCGGCCGCCCGGACTTGCCTCCAGCCCGGTATGGAGGATACCACCCAAAAAGGTCCCGGTCGCAAGAATGACGCAGCGCGCCCCCAATGTCCGCCCGTCGCTCAGCCTGACGCCACATACGCGGAAACGTGCCCCCGATGAATGGCCTGGCAGGCTGTCGGCCGTATCATTCGCCGGACGAGTCGAAACCAGGTCGGCCTGAGGCTGTTCACCAATAACAGGCTCTCCCGACACTGCAGCCACACGTCCCTCGATAATGACAAGGTCACTGATTTGGCGCAGCATGGCCGAGGCCACGGCTTCGTAGCGCTCGCGGTCCGCCTGGGCCCGCGTCGAATGGATGGCCGGTCCCTTGGAGAGGTTGAGGGTCCGCATCTGGATGGCGGCCTGGTCAGTGATGCGCCCCATCAGGCCGCCCAGGGCATCGATCTCGCGCACAAGATGGCCCTTGGCCGTGCCACCGATGGCCGGGTTGCAAGACATACGGCCCATGGCAGCGGGATCGGGAGTAATGATGGCCACCCTGAGGGGGCAGCCTGACGTCGTCACATCTTCGCTTTCGGGCCACTGGCATGCCCCCGGACGGCCAATCCTGACCGCAGCAGCCGCCGCCTCAATCCCGGCATGTCCGCCGCCGATGACGATGATATCGTACCTGTCCATCCCTTACTCCTCGGCCTGTGACCAGTCCTCGATTGTGATCCCGGGAACCCGTGCAAACTCGCGCACGTTGTTGGTAATCAGGGTCAGGCCGCGACTCCTGGCCTGCGCCGCAATAAAGGTATCGATAGTCCCGATGGGAGTTCCCATCTTTTCGAGCCCGGCCCGGATCAGGGCATAGCTTTCGACATCCCGGTTTTTCCAGTCAAGGATCCTGTAGGGCAAAAGGAACTGGAGCAGGGCAAGGTAATTGCGCCTCGGGTCACTGCTTTTGTGGCATCCATGGACCAGCTCGGCTACGGTACACACCGAGACGGAGAGTTCCCCCGGTGCAAACCCGGCCAAGCGTTGCCTGAGCGCGGGTCGCATTCCGCGCAGGAGAAAAATCAGGATATTGGTATCGAGCAGGTATCCGCTCATGCGCCGGTATCACGCGCATCCGGGATGTCGTCACCCCGTGAGCGCATGTAATCATCGGTAAAGCGGTCAACAGCACCCTCGGCTACAGCCCAGACCTTGTCCCGGGGGACGATCATCACCACTCCGTCGATCTTGGTCAGATAGACTTCGTCTTCCTCAAAGCGAAATTCCTTGGGCAGGCGCACAGCCTGGCTGCGACCGGTGATAAAGGGACGGGAATAGTTTGCGGGCGCGTTTTTCATATATCGTAGTATATACCAGATTTTGCTGAATGTCAAGGGATGTCATGACACTCCCGGAGTACACCACTGTCACCCCCGACGCCCGCCCGAGAGCATCCGCCGCAGGACCACAAAAACCCGGCGCACCAGTCCGGTCGGCAGCACCAGGGCCAGCCGGGTCGCCACAAGGGCCATCCGGTCGGGCATTCGCATCCGGTAGCCGTATTCCCGCACGGCCTTTGCGCGCACACGCAGGGTGCAACGGATGTTCTCCCGCATCCGGCCATGCGAAACGGAGCCTGCATGCACCCGGCAGCGCAGGACCATCTGCGGGAGATTGGCAAAGTGTCCGGTCCGCCCGAGCCTGAAGGAGAGGTCGAGATCCTCGGCCTGGGCCAGCCCCTCGTCATACCCGCCCGCAGCGAGCAGGGCCTGCCGACGGACCATGGCCGCTCCCTGCGAGACCGGCGAAAAGCGGAAGATCTGCCGGCGCAGGGATGCGTCATCCCCGGCATAGCTGCGGCGTTCGATGATCTGTCCGTCGCTGTCGGCAAAGAACTCGATTCCACCACCCACAAGCACCACCTCCGGATGCGCATCCAGAAAGGCCATCTGCGCTGCCAGCCTTCCCGGCAGAGCCAGGTCATCGGCATCCAGCCAGGCGATGTACTCCCCCCGCGCCTCGCGCACAAGCCGGTTGCGCGTGCGCGAAATCCCGCTATTAGCCTCATTCTTGAACACACGGATCCGTGCATCAGCCTGTGCCATCGCCTCGACAAGCGCCAGGGTTCCGTCACGGCTGCCGTCATCACAGACAAGGACTTCAAGGGGAACAGCCTCCGGCCCGAGGACGCTCAAAAGAGCCTCGCGGATGGTTCGTTCCGCATTGAAGGCCGGCATGCAGACCGAGACTCGGGGGAACCTTCCGCTCACCGCGGACTCCCGCCCGATTTTTTACCGGAAGACTTTTTCGGGGCAGCCTTGGGAGACACCGTCTTTCTGGCTGGCGTGTCAGGCGTCTTTTTGGTGTTCGATGGACGCCCCGTACCCTTGACGCCCTTTGTTCCGGCCTGTGCCACTCTTCCAGTCCCACCCTGCTTGCCGGGCACGGCTTTGGCAGCCGGCTTGGCGGCAGGTACGCCCTTTTTCGCCGGCGTTTCAGCACGAGGTGTTTTTGTCGTCGTTTTTCGGGCGGAGTCCTTACCAACAACACGCCCTTCCGCCGGGGTGGAGCGCTTCTTCCTGGCGGGCTTTTGGAGAGACGATGTTTCGTCCGCCACAGCCGGTTCACCGCCTACCGAAAGCGGTTTCCGGAGGACGATAAAGAACTCCCGCTGAAAAATCCGTTTTCCCAAGATCCAGCCCAAGAGGGTCTCCGCCCCGGCGAGACACCAGTCGGCCAGCCGGCCCGGAACCTGGTAGAACACATCGGGGATGCGCGAGAACCCCCGGATGTCAGCCACTTCCAGTCCAAGCCGTACGGCCAGGCGGTTGATCTCCCCGCGGGTGGTCCGGTAATGGGGAATGGCGTAGCGCCCGAAGATGTTGAGCGAGCGCCTGTTGGGCATGGTAAACACAAAGACGCCACCCGGCGCGAGTCGCCCGGCCACCTTTTCAATAATTTCTTCCCAGTTTTTGTTATACTTGACGACACGAATCGAGGTTACGCAGTCCCACTCGGTCCCCACAAAAGGTATCGCCTCTTTGGAGACATCACAGAGCGCAAACCGGGCCTCATGCCGCCAGGGTCGCAGTCGGCAGGAGTCGAGCATGGCCGGCGCGATATCGATCGCATCCACGGATGCCCCCGCAGCCAGGGCCGCGTCGACCACCTCAAGAATCCGGCCCGTCCCGCACCCGATGTCGAGGCAGTGGACCTTCCCTCCGGGAAGCCAGGCCCGGATATACTCCGTTTCGTTGCGGGAGATCCGCTTGCGCGAAGCCGTTGTCCAGGCCTTGCGGTAGCCCCGCCCCAGTCCGTCCCAATGCTGCCTGTTTTCGTCGCCGCTCATGCTCACACCCTCACCCTTTCATGCTCCGCTTCTGCTTGCCAAGGTGGACGAGAATCCCCATCCAGTACATCCCCGTATAGAGGAGCATCCAGCCTGCAAAAACCGGAAAGAAAAACACTGCTGCCGAGTACACAACACTCACCTTGAAGGCGTCCGCTACCAGACAGACGACCGGCAGACGGAATTCCTTTTTCGTATAGTCACGATCCTCCCGCTCGGGAAACCAGCGCACCGACAGAAAGATGCCCTTTCCGGCCACAAAGGCCATCACGACGAGGGCGAAGATCGGGAGGA
>DAIREN010000169.1:0-5569 GCA_036795535.1 Spirochaetota bacterium | reverse complement strand
CCTGTTTTCAGTCGCCTACAAAGTGAAGATAGGCCACAAGAAGCGGAGCGGGCTCGATGTTACGGTCATGCCGCTTGAAGGACTCTGGTGGGCCGATGACATGGATGATTTTGTCGCCGGGCGCAAGGATCGTTGGCGCTGGATTTTGATGATCCACCAGCCTGATCCCCTGCCTGCCGACGAAATTCTCGCCGCCCGTGATGAGGTGTATGCCAAAAAGGGACTGGCCAGGGCCGGCGATCTCAGACTGGAAAAACTGTGCGAGGGTTGTGCTGTACAGATGATGCATATCGGTCCTTTTTCCGAGGAACATGCGAATATCATGAAACTGCATGATTTGATCGTGTCACTGGGCGGCCGTGTGGATGGTGCGGTGCACAAGCATCATGAAATCTATCTTTCCGACTTTCGCAAGGTCGATCCGGCAAAAATGAAAACTGTGCTTAGACAGCCCTTTGCCATGCCGTGATGCAGGTTGTCAGTGTACCGGGCGGTTCCGGAAGACTGTACACCTGCCTGAAATTCAGGTAGGCAGGCAATCCACGATTCCGTCCGGCTTGACGACACAAGCCGTGTTGAGCCACTCTGCCGGAAGGGGCGCGAATTCCGGGACTGAGGTTGTTCAACAAAAACATCATGGCGAAACCATGAAACTGTAATGGGACTCCGGGAGTCGCATGACGGAAACGGAATGGGTTCAATATCTTTTTGCCTTGCCCGGCGTAGGGATGTTGGCTATTTTTTTGGAGCATTGCACAACGGGCGATTAACTCAGCGGGAGAGTGCCACCTTCACACGGTGGAAGTCACTGGTTCAAATCCAGTATCGCCCACAATCCAACATACTTTAGAATAATAATTTAGAAAGCGTGAATCATGGTGCTGAAGTTCTTTCTTGCCATTATCTCGCACGTGTCACAAAAATGTCACCCTGGAGAAAATACTCTGTTATGATTATTCATACCGGGTGGTGGCCAATCCCGGCCGAGCGATCTGTCCGGTTTGGCACATCTTCAGCACATCCCTGAATGGATACCGTGTCTTATAGTCGCATGGCCCGGGTCAAAAACCCGTCCAGGGCGTTGGCAAAGGCCTGGCAGTCCTTTTTCGAAAACCCGGCCGGGCCTCCACCCACAAGTCCCTCGGCCCTGAGATCGGCCATCAGATTGCGGGCCGCCAGTTTTTCAAACACATTCCGCTCCGTATACAGCGTCCCCCGCGGGTCGATAGCCGTGGCCTCCTTGCGCACGACCCGGGCGGCCAGGGGTATATCGGCCGTAATCACAAGATCTCCGGCTGATACCAGTTCGACGATGTGGTCATCGGCCGCGTCCGGGCCTGCCGTGATTTCGATGCTCCGCAGGAGAGGATTGTCGGGGATGGTTACGTACTGGCAGGCCACGAGGAGGGCCGGGATCCGGGTGCGCTCGACAGCGCGGTAGAGGATCGCCTTGAGTGCGTTGGGGAAGGCGTCGGCATCGACATAGATCTGCATCGCGCCTCCGTTGTTTATCCGGTAGAATCCGGGATTGGGATTTCACTTTCACAATAATATCATGTGACTCCGGGAGTGCAGCCCTGGGCTGTCGAAAAAACGGGCTGCCCCGTTACTTTTGGGACAGCCCTATTGCTCAGATGACATACTGTTGGTTTTTGATGGATTACAGGAAGATTATCTGGTCGATGTAGTAGTCATACACGCCGCCCTCTCCGTGTCGTACTTCAAGCGTGCGCGAACCAAAATCATATCCGGTTGGGAACTCGTACTCGTAGACCGTCCAGTTGGCGATGGTAAATCCGCTTCCGTATGAGGGTGCGGTGGAGTGAGTCAGGGTTGTAGTAGTTCCATCTCCAAGGTTAAAACCTGCATCCTGCGTGGTGCCGTCCTTGAATCTGAAGCAGATGCTTTTTCCGGTGGCTGTCCCCTTGATGTCGATCCTGAGCTTGGTGCTGCCGGATTTCGGTGTGTTGAGGACCGCGACCGAAAAGCCGTCTGCATTGGCAGCGGATGTGCCCGTGACGTGGAGACTTCCGTTTCCGACGTTCGCCCCTCCGATGGCCTGGGTAACAGAGATGCCGCCGGAAGCTGTAACGGCAGAGACGCCGCTCTCAAAGCCTGAATCATCGAAGAGATATTTGTCATCGACAGGGGCACTTGACTCGCTGCTGCTGACACTGCTTACGCTTGAGTTTCCACTGCCGGTGGAAACGCTTGACAGGCTGCTGCTTGAAGCTGTTCCTCCATCATCGTCATCTGAGCAGGCAACGATACCGATTCCCAGTACAAACACCAGGAAAAACACAAAGGCTGACTTACAGTTCATTATTTACTCCTTCTGGAATGGTATGCCTTCTGGCAGCATAATGCCTGAAAACAGTTCATTGTATATCCGTCAGGATATCGATGCAAGATTAAAATGCCTTTTTTGCAAAAATACATGAAGGATGGTGTCCGCTGATGTGTGGCAGGATGAAGTATAATTAGATACCGAAAGTGATGCTGCATTGCGGAAAGCTGTCGTATCATCTAAATATGGTTATCCGGTTTTGTCAGACAGAAAGGGATTGGACGCGACACCCAAAAGACGTGCAGGCGTGATCAGGACGGATAGTGCTGGCTCAGGTGCGATGCAGGATGCTACCTTTGTGGGACACCTGTCCCGGAGGATACCGTGCCGCGTTATGATGCTGTCCTGATTGATCTTGATGAAACGCTCTTCGATTTTCGCAGGGCCGGGCACGAGGCGCTTGAGGCCAGTTTTCAGGCGGCAGGACTGATCTTGAGTGACGAGTGGTATCGCCTGTATTACGCGACCAATGCCGAGCTCTGGCGCGAGGTCGAGGAGGGGCGGACAAGCGTGACGGCCCTGCGGGTCGAGCGCTTCCGGCGCTACTTTTCGCGCCTGGGCCTGGCGATCGAGCCCGCAGCCTTTGCGGCCGGCTACGAGCAGCGCATCCTTTCGGTGACCTACCACATCGAGGGTGCGGTCGAAGCGGTGCGTGAGATTGCCGGGATGGCACAGGTCGTGGTACTGACCAACGGGATCAGTCATGTCCAGCGGGCCCGCATCAACCGTTCCCCGATTGCGCACCTGATCCGGGCCGTGATCGTGTCTGAGGAGGCCGGCGTCTCCAAACCCGACCCCGGCATCTTTTCGCTTGCCGCCGGATTTACCGACTGCAGCGACCGGTCGCGCATGCTGATGATCGGGGATTCGCTGGCTTCGGATATCGCCGGCGGGATTGCCTTCGGGATCGATACCTGCTGGTACAACCCGACCGCAGGCAGTGTGGCGAACCATGTCCGTCCGGGATATGAGGTGCGTCACCTCGCAGACCTGCCGGCGATTGTCCGCGGGTGATATATTTAACCAATGACACAGGGACTGCTTTTTGACGATCCTCGGGAGAGGATGCGCCGGCTTGAAGCTGAAATCCGGCACCATGACCGCCTGTACTACGTCCAGGCTAAACCCGAAATCAGTGATCGCGAATACGATGCGCTCTTTGAAGAGCTTGTGGCCCTCGAGGACCAGCATCCCGAACTTGTCTCACCCGATTCGCCGACACAGCGGGTCGGGAGTGATCTCGCGCATGATCTGCCCGAGGTAGCCCATACGATTCCCGTCCTCAGTCTCGACAAATGCTATTCGCCATCCGAGCTGGTGGCCTGGCTTGCCAAGACTGTGGCGGCCTCGCCCGATCCACAGCCTCTTTCCTTTGTGCTTGAGGAAAAACTCGACGGGGCCTCGATCGTGCTGACCTACGAGGAGGGCCGGCTGGTGCGGGCTGTTACCCGGGGCAACGGCTCGGTCGGCAACGATGTCACGGCCAATGCGCGTACTATACGTTCCATTCCGTTGGTCTTGACCGAAGCGGTCAGCCTGACAGTCCGCGGCGAGGTCTTCATGCGCCGGGCTGCTTTCGAGGCATACAATACCGCGTCAGGGGGAACATACTCCAATCCGCGCAATCTGGCGGCGGGGACCCTGCGCAATGTTCGCTCGCGGGTGACGGCTGCAGTTCCGCTTGAATTTTTTGCCTACGAGGGGTTTTTTGCCGACGGGTGGGGCGCGTCACACAGCGGGATTCTGGCACGCCTGGCTGCCCTCGGTCTGCCGGTCAATCCCCATGGAGTGCTCGTCAGCGAGGATGCGACGCTCATCAGCGCGGTGCGGAAAGATCTTCCCGCCTGGCGGACGGCGTCTTTTTCAGAGCTTCAGAATATTGTGGAAGAAGCATCCTTCGGCAGGAAACAGCTTGAATACGAAATAGACGGACTGGTCCTCAAGGTGGACCAGATCGCCCGGCGCGAGATCCTGGGCTATACGGCCCATCATCCCCGCTGGGCCATCGCCATGAAGTTCGAGGCTCCTGAGGCTGTCACATGCCTGGTCTCGATCACCGTCCAGGTGGGTCGCAACGGGCGGATCACGCCGGTGGCCGAGCTCGAGCCGGTGGCCCTGGCCGGGAGTGTCATCTCTCGGGCGACCCTCCACAACGAGGACTACGTCAACCAGCTCGAACTCGCACCCGGTGATACGGTGGCGATCTCCCGGCGGGGAGACGTGATCCCGGCGGTCGAGCGTGTTGTCGAAAAAGCGGAAAGTCCGGCCGAGGGAGGACTGGTCTGGATCATGCCGGACAGGTGTCCCTCCTGTGGATCCAGCCTCGAAAAGCGGGGGGCGCACCATTTCTGTCCCAACCGTGACTGTCCGGACAGGGTACTGGGTCGACTGATCCATACAACAGGAAAAGCAGGCTTCGATATTGATGGATTGGGTGAAAAGACCCTGTCCCTGGCCCTCCGTCTGGGTCTGGTGCATGAACCCCAGGACGTATTTACCGCGGACTGGTCAAGTCTGATTGCCGAGGAAGGCTTTGGCGAAAAAAAGACTGCAAAAATCAGTGAGGGAATCAGGCAGGCCAAGGGCCAGCCCTTCGCCCAGGTACTGGCTTCGCTCGGATTCGAAAATCTCGGGCCCAGTCTGGCCGAAACCCTGATCAAGGCCGGATATACCTCGATGGCAGCCATCCGTGAGCGGGCCGCGGCCGGTGATGTCAAAGCCTTTGAAGGGATTCACGGACTGGCCGAAATAACGGCCAGGCAGCTTGTGGACGAGTTTTCCGATCCACGCAACGCGGCCATGCTGGATGCCCTGGCCGCGGCCGGGGTGCGCATGGAGCTTGAACCGGCAAGTGCTGGCGAAAGCCTGCCGCAGATCTTTGCCGGACAGCGCTGGTGCGTGACCGGAAGTTTTACGCGCTACAATCCCCGCGATCTGGCCATGCTTGAAGTCAAAAAGCGGGGTGGCGCGGTCGTCAGCGCTGTCTCGTCCAAAACCACGCATCTCTTGGCGGGGACAGGTGCCGGAAGCAAGCTGGACAAGGCCCGCGAGCTTGGTGTGCAGGTTGTCAGCGAGGATGAGTTTGTCGCCCTGCTGGCGCAGTGAGGAGGGTTTACCCTCGGTCCATCGGGAGGAGGGCTTGTCCTCGTTCCATCGGGAGGAGGGCTTGTCCTCGGTCCATCGGGAGGAGGGCCTGTCCTCGGTCCATCGGGAGGAGGGCCT
>DAIREN010000168.1:1641-5603 GCA_036795535.1 Spirochaetota bacterium | reverse complement strand
CTGATATCGGAAGCCTATCCGAGAATGATCAGCAATACTCTCTCCATAGCTTCCGCCCCTGAGTATCCTGTTTCCTCCACTCGCTGGACCAGCATAATCAGTCGTTGAAACAACTGGCCAACCTCCTTCCCAATCCCAGCACCACTCCCAGACATTCCCGCTCATGTCGTAGATGCCAAGCCCATTGGCGGCCTTGGTCCCGACAGCTTGTGTACCGGTTGTTGCATACCAAGCAACCATGCTTGTGGCCGTCGGATCAGTATAGGGTCCCGTCGCTCCGGATGCCCAGTCATACGGAGTCCAGCTTGAACCGTCCTTATAACTCGCGACGTACTGCCACTCTCCCTCGGTGGGGAGGCGATAGCCTTTAGCATTCCAGTTAACGTATGGTGTATCAACACTGCCAGCTGTTGTGTTGATGGTGGAAACGTAGGCACCGTCCCGGCTGTCCTTGATGGGCATTGTGCATCCGCTGTCGCTGCAATAGACCGGACTCAGGCCGGACTGCTCGCTATAGGCATTGCACCAGACGATGGCGTCCCGCCAGCTGATGGTCGTCACAGGTTGATATCTGTTTACAGTCGGAGCTGCTCCGCTTGATACACTTTGCGAATTTCCTTCTTTGCCAGGATTTGCAAAAAAATAGCCGGCGGCAAGAGCCGTCTGGCGAACATAATACCAAAGCTCGTACGTCACTTCATACTTTCCGACTTTAAAATTGCTGACTGTGTTGGTATAACTCGATCCTGTGGTCGATGTCATACTAAACTGACCGCCCGGCACTTCAACAAACTCACGTTTTTGCACATACGTGAGATACTCTTGATACGTCAACCACTTTGCATACAGCATTTTTTTCATCGTAACTATATCTGTTCCAAAATTCCACTGTGTAACAAATGTGGATTCCTTATACCATCCCCCGAATACAAATCCTGTTTTCGTCGGATCTGCCGGCTGTAACACCTTACCACCAGTCACGATGATCTGATCCGGTACTTCGCTCCCTCCATTTTCAATAAAGGTCACGGCATAGCCCCATCTGGCATAGAGCGTGTGGTTGCTTGCGATTTGAACAAGATTTGTTGCCTTGATCTCGTGAGCAGCCGCATCAAGCCCGGTCCACCAGCCCATAAAATCCATAAACGGTCTTGTCGGTGATACCAGGGGATTTGAACTATACACCGTATCGTAGACAACAGAAAGACTCAAGGGCTGAGGCGTTCCGCCCTGCGCATCAAAGCTGACCGTGTACGTATTGGCAACCCACCTGGCCCAGAGTGCATGATTCCCGTTCGTGACGACCGTATTGCTTGTGATCTGGACGGATCCGCCACCGCTTGCATCGGGCCACCAGCCTGCAAAATCATAGCCTGCCCGCGTGGTCGTTGCCAGCAAGCCATAGGGATCCCCGACCAGCACTGTCCTGTTGGTCGCTGGAGTCGGCGTCGTTCCACCATTTGCGATAAATCCCACAACAGTATTCCAGCGGGCATAGAGCGCAACGGAATTCGTACCCACAACGATCGCCCCTTTATCATCATAGGCACGCTCGCCCTGCGGACTCGTGGCCCAAAAAGCAAAGGTCTTGCCCAGACTCGTAAACGCACACCCGATCAGGTCAACCGTATTATTGGCATTCACTTTTTGCGCGGGCATCGTCCCGGTCGCAGCCGCGTCGTTTTTGTCAAACGTGATCTCGATGATCCCGCCCGTCGCGCCCAACTGGCTCGTCCAGCCTGCGCCCTCGACACTTGTCAAGACCGGATCGCCGTCACCCGTGCAGGCCACCAGTGCGGCCAGCATAATCATTGCTGTCAATACTCGTTGTATCAGTCGCATCCTGTTCCCCCTTATAATGCCAAAGAGACACCCGCCCGCAACTCGCCAAATTCGAGTGTATTGGATGGAATGAATGTCCATGAGCGGCCGTATTCGATCATCAGCGAAAAGCCGGCCACAGGACCGACGGCCAGCCCGGCAGCGGCCACAAAGCCCGCCCCGCTCCAGCTCTTCTCCTGCCCGCCGACTATCAGTTTTTCGGAATAGACCGAAAAGAGGGCTGAACCCGCAAGATAGGGCGAAACGAACCAGTCGGCAAAGGGACGCCAGCGCAGACCGGCCAGGAGATTGAGCTTGGTCGCCTCAAGCCGCTTGCCATCAGCCACCATCTCTCCGCTGCCGGATTCAAAACGCAGGGTTGCCTCAAGGCCGGGCATGAATCCCAGCGCCAGCCCCGCGCCAAAGCTGGTAAAGGGGTCCGCCTCCGCCGCCACTGTGGCCGGCTGCATCAAGCCCCCCCATGCCTCGACCGAAAAAACCAGGCCCTCGCCCCAGCCACTCGCAAAAACGGTCTTGCGATAATCTTCGTTGTTCATTTTTTCGGAGGCCGTCATCGAGATCAGGGTCAAAGTGCGTTGCGTAAAATGGACCTTGAAATCACCCAAAAACAGTTCGGCACCGCGCACGACCTGTCCGATGGTCTGGCCCTTGCGCCACATCCGCGGCAGGCTGACCTTTGCCAGATCCCCGGCCTGGGTCAGCACGACAGCCGCATTGTCCCCGGTCAGGTCATTCAACCACTGCCAGAGGAGGACATTTTTGCGATCCCCGTCCTCAGACACGAGCCGGTTGACGAGGGGCGTCCGATCCACGGGCGCAGCCGCGAAAGACGTGCCAGGAACAGTGATGAGCATGATCAGCGTCATGATCTGAATGGGGAACAGTCTCCAGCCCCGGCGTATGCGTGAATTCATGGTATGTGATGTATACAATTTCATGATTTTACTCACAGTCCGCGCCACATGCGGATCGTACCATCACGCGAGCCGGTGGCCACAATGCGCCCGGTGGGTGACCAGGCGATGGCCGGGATACCCGTCTCGTGGCTGCGCAGGGTGCGCACGATGCTTTTTGTGGCCACATCGGCAATCACCAGCTCGCCCGTGCGCAGACCGCAGGCAATCTTGGTGCCGTCCGGAGACCAGGCCAGGGTCCAGATCTCGCCCGAAAACCCGCCTATCTCCGCCAGCCTTGTACCGTCAAGGCGATGGATCCCGATCGTGCGATCCTTGGACGCAGTGGCGAAACTTTTTCCGTCTGGCGCGACAGCTACGTCCCAGATGACATCCGTATGCGCCTTGATCAGCTTGTCACTCTTCCAGGTCCGGGTGTCGTAGACCACCACATGCTGACCGCGCTCGGAGACGACAAGCTGCCTGCCATCGGGCGTGAACTCGAGGGCCGTGATGGACTGCATCTGTCCGCTCAAGGTCTTGATGATGCTGCCGTCGGTATTGTGAATGATGACCCGTTTATCCTCGGAACCGCTGGCGATCATGTTCCCGTCGGGAGCCCATGCGAGGGCTGCAATATTGGTACTATGCCCCGTCAGGCGTTTTTGGAGCGTGCCATCGCGATCAAAGATGGCAATCGTGCCGTCACCGGAGGCACTGGCCAGACGTTTGCCATCCGGACTGAAGGCCACCGCAAAGACCATCCGGGTATGCAGGCGGGCCTTGACATGAAGCAGACCCTGCAGGCCCCAGATACTGACAGCCCCATCCAGTGAGGCCGCGGCCAGCATATCACCGCCCGGCGAAAACCCGAGAGAAAAGACCACGCGATCATGCGTGTAAAAGATCAGCGATTCGGGTTCGGCATTGGTCGTGGCCGCAGGCGGGGTGGCAGCCCCCAGTGGTGCCTGCACAAAGATCAGCAGCAGCGCTGTACAAAGCCAGCCCCGCAGGATTGCACCTGGTTTCATCATGTGTCCTCCATCAAAAACTCATGAATAGTATTTCTTTTATACGGTATTGCAGAAAACTGGAGTATAAACGACTCCTGAAAAAACCAAAACAATTTTTATGAAGCTCCCACTCCCGGAGTCGCATCACGTTTTTGTCATATCACTCCCGGAGTCGCACCGCAAAATTGTGATTATGGCATGGATACTCCCGGAG
>DAIREN010000168.1:0-1541 GCA_036795535.1 Spirochaetota bacterium | reverse complement strand
GCCAACGCGGGTAGAGACGCCCAAATTGGGCGTCTCTACGGCGCCTTCGTGACCCCGATTCGGGGGCAGGTCCCGGCCACGGGACAGCGCGAACAACGCGGCCGCTGCGGCAGGCAAACGTGCTGTCCCCAGGCAACCAGGATGGCATTGATCTTCATCCACCACTTGGCGGGCAAGACCTCCCGCAAGGCGAACTCGGTCTCGTCAGCCGTTTTGGTTGCGACAAATCCGAGGCGGTTGGAAATACGGTGCACATGTGTATCGACACAGATCCCCGGCTTGTCAAATCCGTGGATCAGGACGAGATTGGCCGTCTTGCGTCCCACCCCGGGCAGGGCCAACAGACTCTCGAGCGTATCCGGAACCTGCCCCCCGTGCTCTTCAAGAATGATCGCTGCGACCCTGCGCAGGGTGGCCGCCTTTGTATTAAAAAAACCCACCCGGTGAATCCGCTCCGCGATCGCATCCTGCCCGAGCCTGAGCATGTCCTCCGGCCGGGGGGCCTCCGCGAGGAGGTCCCGGGCCACCACCTCGGTCACGACATCCCGGGTCCGCAGACTAAGGAGGGTTGTCACGAGAATCGCCCAGGATGACGCGTCCCGCATGGCCGTCACGATCGGCTCCGGGAGTTCCCGGACAGCGCTTTCCAGCGTTGACAACACCTTGTCCATATCCGCCGAATCCGGCATGGCAACTCCCTGTTCACCAAAAAACAATTGACAAGTCTGAACTTTGAATATACACTGAAGGCCGTTGTGGACAAGAGTCCGCAGTCTTGAGAGTCCCCAAGGAGGCTTGGCCGTGGCCAGCAAGAACAAACGCTCGAACTACCTCATAGACAAGAGTTTCCAGCTCAACTTCATCGTCAAGTTTATCGCCCTGATCGTCACCTGCGCCGTCCTCTCCGGTGTCATCCTGGCCGGATACTATTACCTCTCGCACGATATGGTCCTCAACAAGGGTGAGGAAATGTATCTCCGTGTTGAAAAGCCGATTGTCCCCCAAAAGCAGTCCCTGATCAAGGACGCCCAGGTCTCCCCGGACAAGAAATTTGCGGTTCTCAACGAGAATCTCTATATCGTTGACAACGATACGATGTACCCCGTCTACGATTCCAAAAAATACCGGATGGAAAAGGAAACACTGGAGATGCTTGTTTCCGTGGCCGGCACCAACGAACGCTGGGCCCGCGTCCCTGCCCCCCGTGGCTATTCCGTCAAGGATGGCAAACTCGGCAAGACGATTTTGGACGGCGGGAAAAACGTCTTCAGCGAGATCAAGCAGCCTGTCAGGACTGATGTAGACAAAAAAATCGATCTCAACAGCCTCAAGATCAAGGGTGTCTACGACCGCTTCGATCTGGTCTGGCCCGCTCTCCTCTTTAGCACCCTGCTCTTCATGGTCATCTCGGTCATCTTCGGCATCTTCTTCACCCACCGCCTGGCCGGCCCGATCTACCGGATCAGCATCTCGCTCGACCGGATGATCGCCGGCGACTTCGGCTTCCACATCAAGTTGCGCCGCACCGATGCCTTCCAGCA
>DAIREN010000167.1:0-5628 GCA_036795535.1 Spirochaetota bacterium | reverse complement strand
GCGCAGGCCGAGAGAAGAAACAGAAAACAGAAAGAGTTCAAACAAAAGCGCATGCCGGATCCCGCTCAGATAAGTATGCAACAATAATACTCAAGGGGAGGGGGTTATTCTCCGTTGCCGGTGCTTGTTCCGTCAGGACTGAGGAGAATCCCGTTGGCGGTGGGGATGATCGTTTTCGGGGCAAAATTCTTTTTTTCATCGGCCTCGCGGTAGATGTATTCGAAGATATTGTTCCGGGTCTTCCGGCTGATGCGTTCAAACCGGATATGGAGCATCCGCTCGGTGCTGTTGGGAATCGATGTGCAGGCCAGAACCCGACCGATGGCGACCTCCGTGTTCTCGAAATCGAGGCTGAAGTCCAGCTTGACCAAGGTGTTTTCCCTGAGGAGTCCGCCGGCCCTAACGGCCACACCGCCCGCGCTCAGGTTGAGAATCGTTCCGCTGAAGGGGATGTTGTTGGCGATGGAAACCTTGCGGGATGCACCCTCTCCGGTCACCCGGAGGGAGAACATGCTGACCGCGATAGAAACCGAATTGCGGCGGAAGATGCGTTTTTGGGTCCGGGTGATACGGTTGCTGTGCTCGATATTGATGTGTCCGGTTATCCCGCTTCCCATGGTCTGGTCGAGAACCTTGCTGATGAAGGCGTATTCGGCGTCGTTGCTGACGTGAAACTTGACCCTGACCTTCTTGCCCTCCCATGTGAAATCCTGGACATCCAGGGCTTCGATCGGCATGGCCGCGGCGAAGAATTTGGGCGTGGACTCGAGGACGTAGGTCTGGTAGGTGCCGATCCGTTCAAACGTCAGTTCGACCGGCTGGTTTGCCCGGATCTGGTTTGAATGGCTGATGGTCTGCTTGCGGCTGGCGATGATCCCGTCCATCTTGTTGCGAAGGAGGAAGATCCGCTCGATGGAGGTGTGTTTCTCCTCGTCGGTGGTGTCCGAATTCCGGACGCGCTCTACGCTCCGGATGACCGAGGTGTCGAGGGTGCGTTGCGAGGAGTACATCATCATGAAGTCAGGAACGCGGTTTTCAAAGGCAATATCTCGAAGGAGAAGGATGTCCGGCTTCTCGAGTCCGTAGGAAAAACCCTCATGTTTGAAGGTGAACCAGTTGTAGCGCATCCCTTTGTATTTGAGGGCAATGATGATCTGGTAGGCAACAATGCCCGCGACGGCCACTCCTCCCAGAATCCCCAGAAAACCGATGAGTGTCATTGCCATCTCCATTCAGGGTACTTCGCCTGATGCGAAGCTGTGTCCTTTATAGGGACACTCTTCCGTATATCGGCGCTTGCCCGGGAAAAATTGATACTCCGGAGGATAATCGTCGCCCAAATTGGATACGCTGCATCATTGAACCGGGAGATATTGACGAAAGCCGGAAATTGTGTGATACACTCAGGAGTGAAGCCGAACGGAGGTCCCCCATGTTTACGGTGTTGCACGTGGAATCGAGTCATTTCTTCACCAAGCTCTACCGCAGGATTGTTGAGGGGCAGAAGGCCCGCTATCTCGAGGCCGGTTCGGCGGATGAGGCACTGCAGATTCTCGAGAAGGAGCATGTTGATATCATCATCTCCGCCTGTACGGTCGATGGCGGGCTGGATTCCTTCGTCAAGCGCCTTGGCCAGAGCCGCTTCAGGATCCTCCCCGTTGTTGTTTCCAGCGCAACCGATACTGCCGAGGAGCGGACCAGGATGTTCGCCTTGGGGGTGGTCGACTACATCGTCAAAGAGGATTCGGATGAGCACCTCGCGCGTTTTATCGAGAAGATGGTCCAGGCCGACAGCCGGATGGATGCCCTCAAGTCGCTCTCCATCGCGGTTCTGGATGATTCCGAAACCGTGCACGAAGTGATGCGCCGAACCTTTGCAATCTACGGGATCGTTTCCATGAAGTCCTATTACTCGGCACAGGAGATCCTCGCTGCGCCTGACCATGACATCTATCTGGTGGATATCAATCTTCCCGACATGTCCGGAACCCAGATCGTCCTCGAGGTCCGCAAGCGTGCTCCGGATGCGGTCATCATCGCCGTCTCCGCCATCGACCACTATAAGGTGATTTCGAACACCCTGATTGCCGGGGCGGATGATTACATCATCAAACCCTTTAATGCGATGATCCTGATGGCCCGTCTCCAGGCCAGCGCACGGATGCTTCTCCTCTACCGTGAACTCGAGGAGAAAAGCTGCAGGCTTGAGGAGCTCGTCGTGCGGGACAGCTTGACGGGGCTGTTCAACCACAAGCACATCATCGACCGGCTGGCCGAGGAAGTCGAGAAGGCGACCCGCTACCATCACAAGCTTTCAGTGGTCATGTTCGATATCGATCACTTCAAGGCGGTCAACGACACGTGGGGTCACCAGATCGGAGACCAGGTGCTCGTGGAGTTCGCCAGGCTGCTGATGGAGACGGCACGGAATTGTGATATCGTGGGCCGGTATGGCGGAGAGGAATTTTTTGTCATCCTCCCGGAGACCGATCTCGATGCGGCCATGGTTTTCGGGAACCGGCTCCGGGAGCGTCTCGAGGAAACGCGTTTCCCCGGGATGCCCGAACTGGTGGTAACGGTCTCGGGTGGTGCGGCCGAATGGAAGGGCGGCGGGCATCTGATGCTGGTCAAGCAGGCGGACCATCTTCTCTACCGGGCCAAGGAAAACGGGCGCAACAGGATCGAATCCAAAGCATCAGGCTGAACAACCTCGGGCCTGCCGGGATACTTGTTTCTCAAATTTGAGAATTTCAGCTCTTCGAGACCCCGAAAATGGCCTGCATCACAAAAGACGCGATCAATCGCGTCTCTACAAAAGGCCATGCCATCCGCCAATCAACGCGAAATGGCTCTTGGGCGCTGGATTGGTGTGCATCGGCGGCCATTCGAGGTTTCTCTATATCCGCACACGTCTCCTCCTCCCGCAAGGGGAGGCCGGGAGGGGGAAACGCCTGCGTTTTTTCGTGGAATTCCATGTGCATATCACGAATTTGTCATAGCACTCCCGGAATCGCATGACGTTTTCACGAAGATGCGTTGGGAATCCCGGAGTCGTATAACAAATTTGTGTTTCGGAAACGCGAACAACTGCCGGGCAACACCAGAAACTGTGTAAAAAAGACCCACTCTGTATTGTTGACGGTCGACAGGTCCCGCTGTTGGGCGTCCGTCAGTCGCGGATTGGGGGGGCTTTGAGGCCTTTCCGGGGCGTCAGTGTGTTCATCAGAAAAAAACCTGATGCAGGGATGCGGCCTCCCGGGCTCAAACCGGATCCGTGAAGGCCTCGCGACCCGGGTAGTGCAGCTTCTTCCGGGCGAGTTTTTCCGGCCAGGTGAAGTAGACGACTTCGGCATCGGAGCAGAGTCTTCCCTCGCTATCCGAGAGGCGGGTTGTCAGGGTGACGAGGTGACGGTCGGTCGAGGCAATACTGGCTTCGATGCGCAGGGCTCCTTCGTTTGTCGGGGCCGGCCGGTGGAAGTGGACCGAGATGGCGGTCGTCATTCCCGATGTGCCGCACTTGACAAAGACAGCCCAGGCAGCGGCCTCGTCGTGCAGGGATGCATGGACGCCGCCGTGCAGGATATTGCCGAACCCCTGGAAGTGCGCTTCAGGCTCCCAGAGCGCGATGACGGAATCGCCCTCTTCGAAGAACTTCATGCGCAGGCCCTTGTCGTTGTCCGGTGCACATCCGAAGCACTGGTAGCCAGGAATGCCGATGTATGGGTTGCGGATGGGTGTCCTCATGCCCTAAAGGTACCAGATCCGTCCTCCGGAGTGGGAAGTTCGCACTCAACCGGTGCAGATGAAGGCCGATCGTCTCCAAGGTTCATAGCCCGCGCGGCGCAGTCTCTCGCGAACCGCACGGTGGGCCCGGGCTGGTGAGAGACCGGACTTCAACTCCTCGTAGAGGAGCTCCATATAGCGCACGGTCGTACTGTCGCCGATCTGCCAGAGTGAGGCCGTGACGCTCCGCGCCCCGGCCGCGATGAAGGCCCGCATCAGGGAGCGCATTCCTTCACCGGCGACGATCTCTCCGAGGGCCGTATCGCAGGCGGAGAGGGTCACCAGACTTCCCGCGAGGGGGAGATCGGTGATCGAGCGTTCGTCGAGGCTGGCGCCTGACCTGCCGGTGGCGGCTAAAAGAAGGGCCCCCCGCTCGCGTCCGTCGAGCGGATCGACAAAGAAGTATCCATGGGTCGCCAGGTGGAGGATCGCGGGAGAGTGTGCGTCGGGCCGCCCCCGGAGATTCGGGAGGGTGGCCTGTTCCCCGCGGAGGACCCTCGCTCCCGGTCCCGCGAGGGCGGCGATCCGTTCCATCTCGAGGCCGCTTCCCGGCAATGCCGAAAAGAGCCGACCGTCGGCGATCCGGCGTTCGCCGGTGTCCCCGGCCAGCAGGGCGGGGCCCTGTGCGGGGGGCGTGCGCAGGCTTGTCAGCCAGAGGCTGGCCGAGGCCGGCTGGGCGAGGGACACCCGCTCGCCGAGGCAGATCCCGTCCGGGCTGTCTTCCAGGGGGATGGCGGCAAAGGGGAGTCCCGAGAGGGCCCCGTCGCTGATGATGAGGAGATTCTCCGCGGCTGTATTGGACATGGCATTCAGGACAGGTTCGAGCAGGTTCTGTCTCAGCCAGCGCCCCCGGGTGCGATACTCGTCCCGGGAATCCACGGTGCGGGTTCCCAGCAGTGCCGGGTCCCAGACACGCTGCACCAGGGGCCGCGCCGCCATCCGGCTGAAGGCCAGGGCTTCTGCCCGGATTTTCGACGAAGGCGGGAGCGCATGGATGCGGATCTGGCCGGGTGCGCAGAGGAAGAGGATCCCGGGTTTGGCATCTTCCCAAAGGAGGTACATCGCGGCCAGACTTTTTTCACCGGCCAGGGTCTGCCGGAAGATGATGGGTGTGACCGCCTCGGGCCGTCCGGACTCCGGTCCGGTGCAGACGGAGCCGGTCCGGGAACTGCGCTCTTCGCGCAGTTCCCGGGAGAGGGAATCCTCAAAGGCGCTCCAGGCCTCCTCTGTCTTTCCGAGGAGGACCCAGGCCAGAGCCATGTGCCGGCGGGTCCCGGCCCAGTCCGCGGAAGAGTAGAGGCGATCTTGTCTCCCCCAGGGAGCCCGCCAGGTCTCGAAGAGCCTCCCGGCCTGCCCGAGGAGGGTCAATGACTCGGACGGGCGGCCCTCGCGCAGGGCGAGGAGCCCCAGATCGTGGAAGGCCGTGGCCCGCGCACGGAGATCCCTTCCGGCTCCGTCGTCCGCGAGAATTTGTTCGAGGATGGCGGCGGCATTGGTTCCGCTCGACAAGCGCGCGAGGAGGATGGAGGCCCAGGCGATACGGCTCGTGTCATCCGATGCGCGGGCCAGGCGGAGCGCGGTGTTCGCCTGAACCTGAGCCAGGCGGTGTGTTTCGTCGTTGGTCGCACCCATGGTCAGGATCTGGGCCCGGAGGAGTGCCAGCGCCGGGGTATTTGTTTTTTCGGTGAGATTCCGGAGGAGGGCCTCTGCCTGGGAGGGGGATGTGGACGCCAGGAGTGCGCTGGCCTCGAGGCGGATGGCGGCCTCGCTCTTCAGTCCGCTCTCCCGGATCCGGCGGATTGCCGTTCGGCTATCCCCGGAGGCCAGGGCCAGGGATGCCCCGTC
>DAIREN010000166.1:0-5667 GCA_036795535.1 Spirochaetota bacterium | reverse complement strand
TTTTGGTGAATGGCCTCGGATCCAGCGAGGGACGGCTCTTCAATAAATGGACCGAGCCTCCGTGGCGCCACCGTATGCCATCTGCCTGAGGATGTTCATCAAAACGAACCAGTCCTGCAGCCACCCAACTGTGTAGTTTTTACCCACAAAACAATCCGGGACAAAAAAATTCTCATTTTTGAGAATTTTTGGAACGTGTACCCCGGGAGTTCAATGGGAGATAGTGCATTGCCTTTGCCGTCTTGACGGTTCCGGTGTACCTTTTGTCAACAATCAACAGCAGTCCCGGCAAGATTCGGCCAGTACCTTGAGGGTACTCGCGTGTTCTGTCTTGGGGCCAAGCATACTATTTCAGGAGAATACTGTGTCCATGCGAACCATCGTTCGATTCGCCATTCTATCCATCGGCCTGCTTTTTGGCATCGCGGGATTTGCCGCCAATGACAAGCAGGCAACCTCAGGGGTTTTGCGCGGGATCTATCTGCATAACATGCTCTCACGCAACCTGCCCCATATCCAGGAGTATGTCCGCCAAGGAAAGCCGCACGGGCTCAACATGTTCGTCCTGGATGCGCAGGTCTATAACGGTCAGCAGGCGCTGATTAGCACCAATGTCATCCAGTATCTCAAAAAAGAGGGAATATATGTCGCGATCCGGGTGGTCTGTTTTCAGGATGGGCTCAAGACCCTGCCGGTCCAGGAGTGGCAGCTCGCCAATCTCTATAAAATCGTTGAGGACTCGGCCAAATGCGGGGCGGATGAGGTCCAGCTTGACTACATCCGTTTTGAGGACTCCTGGGGTGGGCCAACAATCGATCAAAAATATGCATTCATCGACCAACTGCTTGGCAAGTTGCGCAGTATTGTTGCCAAGTACATGGTCAAGCTCGGTGCGGATGTCTTTGGCCGGGTTCCCTACAATAGACGTGATCCGATCGGGCAAAGTATGGAAGAATTCGCCAAACACGTGGATGTCATCTATCCCATGATGTACCCCAGTCATTTTACGGCGGACCAGCTCCGGCTCTCGCAGCCCGGGTTTACCGTCAAAGAGGGAACCCAGCTTGGGCTGGACCGCCTCAAAAATACCCGTTGCACTGTCCAGCCCTTTATACAAGTCTTCTATTACAATATTGGGTGGGCCAACGTTCCCCTGGTGCGCTATGTTGAGCTCCAGATTGAAGGTGCTGAAGATACAGCCGGCCGTGGCTGGGTCGCCTGGAATGCCGGGGGCGCCTATGGCGAACTCTGGCAGGCCATGGCCAATATCCGCCAGCGCCGCCTCACCCCGAGTGCAAAGGGAAAAAAATAGGGTGGATTGAGGAACGGCACTACTCGGTCTCAGATGCGTTAAGATGTAACTGTCTATCAAGAAGTAAGTTGGATACGTACTTAAGCGCGTCTCTGCTCCGTAGAAATACGGAAAAAATGCTTGCAATTGGGTTCAAGAGTGGTACAATTAAAGCAATAAGGCCGACGGCGTCGGCACAACAACGTTATAAGGAGTTTACGCATGAAGAAATTTTTAGTCCTGATGGCTGCTTTGGCCCTCGTTTTCGCTTTTGTTGCCTGCGGCGACGATGACGATCCAGCCCCTGTTTCATCTTCCTCAAAGGCCAGTTCGTCGGTTGCTTCGACCAGCTCAACGGCATCGACCGGCAGCTCAAACAGCACGGCTTCGAGCACCAGCTCGGTTGCGTCGACCACCAGCTCGGTTGCTTCGTACTCTGCTGCGTCTGCCGCAACGACGACGACGAACTATGATTTTGATGGAAATATTGACGATTTGTGGGCTGAAATTAAAGCGGCATGCCCAGCAGATTCAAGTTCGATTTCTACGTTTACAACGACCAGCTTTACAGGTATTGTTGTCTTCAAAAAAGTTGCTCTTTCGACAAATGATAACAAATACTACATTAGTGAGATCGTTGTGCAGGATATGAATGCTGCTATTCCAATTTATCCTCCTCAAAACACCATGCTTGCTGATGATTTTGTTGTTGGGTCGAAGTATCAGTTTTCACCGAAAAAAGCTAAAAATTATCATGGTCTTTTAGAGGTTACTGAGTTGAATTCGTACTCGGTTTCGGCTATTTCGTCGGGACATCAGATCTATGTTGTCAGCGCAACTCCGACTATGGATTTGTATAACAGCAACGGCACCCGAGTGTACTCTTTTACAACCGGGATTGCAACGGCTCCGACTCAGTATGGATATGGCACGCTTTCGACAACTGTCTATTATCGTGTGAACAAGTACGATGCAGCGCAGATGGCAGATTTCACAGTAGGAAAAGACATTAATGGCTATGCTCCCCTCTATGTTGAGACAAAGTATGACCCAAAGACTTTCTTCCTCAATTTTGAGGCAAATGCACCCAAGACGTACTCTTGGCTCTAAGAGATAATTGATTAATCACGATCAGGCCCTGGGTTAGACTGCCCGGGGCTGATTTTTAGGAGTGAGGTATTTGCTCAGGATGATTTAAGACAGGAGGGTCTTGCATGACAAAGGTATACATTGCTTTTGTCGCCTTGTTTGTTCTTGCCGGTTGTACCATTGATGATCCCGAACCGTGGCAACCACCAAGATTGACAATCGCAACTTACAACGTTGAAGACATGGATTTTGAAGCTCCCCCGGAGAGTATACCGGCGCTTGATTTTACCAACAGGATTGTGAAAAAGTTGTCCTCGGATGACGGCACTTTTTTTACGAACTGCTACTTGTTAAGTGGTACAGCCTGGAATGTTAAGAGCAATCTGGCAAATGACAAGATTGCCCGTGTAGTGGAGATGTGCAAGAGTGTTGGTTATCCAATACTCGATACCGGATACAACAGAATAGCCCGATACGCCATTGACAATAATGTGGATGTTCTCTGTCTCCAAGAGGTTCAATCTGGAACCGAGGTTGGTGGGTTGTATGATGATGGTACACTTGCCTCTTCTGGAGATGAGTACATCTTCAGTCATACACTTAAAACGAACGGTTATTACATGCCATATAGGGTATTTTCAAACAATGGAGGGAGTCGTCTTGATTATGTTGCGTTTTTCAGCAAGTATCGGATGACGGACTCAAGAAATGTTTGGCCAGCCCGTATGGTTGATCCGGCTACTGGAAAGTGGTATAAGGGGTATCGACCAGCTTTGCAGTCGAAGATGCGATATCGCAACAGGGATCTTTGGTTTTTCAGTATGCATTTGAAATCCAATGCTGGTGGTGGAGACGAAGATAATTTTGGTTTGAGGCGTGCCCAGGCGCACCACTTGGCAACCCATATTATGCAGACGCTCAATCCCGACAAAGACTACATCATCATTACCGGAGATATGAATACCTTGACGAACGACATCTATCGTCCGATCCTTGGGTCAACGCTCGGTACAATCGATTACATGTGCTTGCGCCATGATAACCCGGGTAATACAAACAATGATCTGCATCCGATGAATCTTGAGATTCTAGGTGGTGCGACCAATGTAAAGTATCCGGGCGTACCTGTTACAGGGATTACCTATCCAAGTTCTGATGGCTTTTCTGATGTTACTTTCGACTATATAATTTTGTCAAAAGCCGCCAAGGCCAGATATGTTGACGGGTCGATCTACATCTACGAAAAAGGTTCGAGGACAGGTTTGAAGGAAGGTGCGTCTGACCATTATCCGCTTTCACTCCAGCTTGAATTCGAATAAAACGGGAGGAAGTATGACTCGGTTATGGAGTACGGTGATACTGCTTATTGTGGTGTCGCTTACACTGGCTGCTTGCGGTGAATCGGATTCGTATCTGGATAATCTGGATGATCCACGAGCTGCCTTAAAAAATGAAGTGTATGCTTGTCAGCGATTGCACGATGTGTCCGCTGAGGGGTTTGATATTGGAAGATTCAAAGCTGGATCGAAGTCCCAATTTTTGACAAGCATTTTATCTGCTAAATCGGTGTTGGACAATGGCGGGGTGTCATCAGCTCAGATGGAGTCGGCTTTAAAGAATTTGTATGCGGCGCGATCGTTGTTTCTGAGTAAAAAATATGACATGTATACATCATTGGTTGACAAGTCCCGGAATACGTTGGACACGGCAGTCGAAGGGGCGGATGTGTACCAGTTTCAGGCTGGATCCAAAGCACTATTTGAAACTCAGTGGGATTTATATTCAACTGATGTTACAAATGAAAACGTGAGTATCGAGACCAGGGTGTCAGCATGGAAGGCACTTCGCGAGCAGTATACTTTTTTTCTCTGGAAACAGCTTGCCCCGCGTGTCAAGGTGAGTTATGTATGTGCTAACCCGAAGGGCGTTCCGGTGCCAGCGAATACGTATCGCTTTATCGAACTGTACAACAACAGTGACGTGGATGCCGACATAACAAGCTGGTCATTGCAGACGACTAAGTACAAGGATCCGTTGAATGCGGACGGGACTGTGAAAATCGGTATGGAAATTAAAAAGCGCGATTTTAACACCGCTGGTACTGTTGTTGTCAAAGCAAAAAGCTATCTATTGATAAGTAATGGCCCAGTATGGGCGGCAGGTGTAAATCCGGATTTCATCATTGAAGATATAGACTTTATGATGGGAGATGGCGGTCGTGGAATATCGATTGTTAAAGTGAATGACATGCTGGTGTCCAATGGGTCTCCTTTGATAGTTGATACGGTCGGGTATTCCAATGCTTCTCCGGCCGCAGGATACTATGAGGGACCGACAATTACCAATACGACGATGATCATCCGAAAACCCGACAGCGGGAATCCGAATTTGCTACAGGATACCGATAACAACAGAAATGATTTCTACAACATGTCAACTGAAACAAACAGATGGCGGTTGCCCAGAAATTCATCCTATGTTGGACCATGTACCTGGCCGTGACACGAGGTGAAACGATGAAAAAAATTGGTTTGTTTTCTCTGATTGTACTGGTCGCCGGTGCGGTTATTCTGTCTTGTACGAGTGATTTGAATGATGTCGGTAAAAACGGGAATAACTATCTTGCTGAAGGTTCATTTGCGAATTGCGGGCTTGTGCCGTCATTCAGTGCTTGGACCAACAACTACGAGATTTTTGTAGGAACAAACACTAAGATATTTGTCAAGCTGATACCGGCATATTACAAGGCTCAAGTTTTTGTAAACGGGCAGCGCTTTGTGCCGGCCACAAATGGCCTTGGTTTGCCAGACTATGCCGATTATACCAGGCACATAGATGCGTCAAAACCTATTGACGTCAAGGTTTTTGGTGAGGATGGGCAGGCTCGTCAATATACCTTTACACCGGTCACCGAAGCCTCAGATGCTTCAATAGATCTTATTCAGGCTAGTTCCCAGACAAATGATGCAGTTGCTGCAGGTTTGATTTATCCAAAATTTGCAGAGGGTGTGGCACCAAATTTCAGTGTTGTCGGATTTGATTCCAAAAACAATTTCTTTACAGTCGGGTGTTCCATCCGGGAAATCAAGCTTGTGATTGACCGCAGAAGTCAAAATGCTAAAACATTCATCAAGGATAGCGTTGGGAATGTAAGTGGCCTTTTGACCGGAAATAAAAGGGTGTCCTACGATATCAATCTCTCTTCACTTGGAACACCGAGAAATATTTTTATTACGAATATTTCAGCGGATGATAGATACACCAACGTAAAAGTCATTACGAATGCC
>DAIREN010000165.1:1944-5904 GCA_036795535.1 Spirochaetota bacterium | reverse complement strand
TGCAGGGACTTTGCCCGCAGGGTAATGTCCGACATGAGCGCAGCGAATGCGCAAGAGCTGTATCGAAGTTCCTGTCTTGCAATGAATTATCGAAACATTCCCCCTCTCTCTGCTTGTACCTTGACCAGTGCCGCTTTTTCAAGGGGTGTCACTGATGTTCATGCAAAGCTTGGAGTCCTCACCGCGCAGCACATGACCTGCACCAATGGCAAGGACGCAACAAATGGCAATGCTTGCTGTCAGAGCAAATTCTGCCGAACAGCCTCAGCCCAAACGAACGGTGAGCGCCGACAAAGAAACTCACTCGGATACCAACCTTCGCGGTATTCCTGATAATGCCGGGCACGCATCTCCCGATGATCACGATCATCAAGACCAAGTCGATCGATTGTCGCCTGAATGGTGTCCCTCAGAGCCGGCAATGCACCCGGATCGGGAAATATGCGACCACTGACAAGCTCAAGACGGAACCAGCCAGTTTCAATTTCAAAAGGATCGAGGATATCGTCGTGGCAAGCCTTGCGACTGTTCATCCGAGTGCAAGCAAGCCGAAAATTGGCCCATTCATACGCAAGATCAACCCGTTTGGATTTGGCAACGAAGTGGTCGGTTGAGCCAGCGCCGGTCACTCTTTCGAAAAAAATGGCCAGATATGCACAGGTCCCGCTGTAGAGCGAATATAAATCATCAAGACAATTCCGCCAATACGGTTCGAGAACCGTGCCTTTCTGGAGGCTTCGATTGAGCGGAATATTGTTCCTGTCAAGCCAGGCGAGCCCGCGCCGGCGAACGTTCCCGTCAAAAGATGCGGGTTCAGGTTGCGGCGCGACATGAATCACGGCAGCCACCCCTTCTTTTCCGCGACAAACCGCCATCGCATCCAAAATGGATCCGTCTCCGAAAGGACGCCTCGCAAGCGCTCGTCCAACGCTCTGGCGTCGGCATTGCTGAATTTTTCATCGCTCAAAGCCACGGACGCTTCTTCGAGAACCCGTTCCGCCTCAAGCGAATAGCCGGACTTCATGTCAAAAGCCTCGCTGACCAGCCAACTGCGAACATCCCCATGGCGAAAGAATTGCCGTTGCTCAAGACGCACACGACTGTCGATCAGATCGAAATCAAACCAGGCATCCTGTGTCCTGTCGAAAAAAGGCTCCACCGAAGCCATGATCAGCGGAGAATGCGTCACTGCAAGCAGTTGGACATCCGACGTTGACAGCAATGTATTCATCACGCGCATCAAGGCCGGGATGACGGTCCGCTGCCACTTCGGATGCAAGTGTGATTCGACCTCATCGACGAGAAAGACCGTCTTTGAGTCGGGCTCCTCTCCCAGCAAGGCCTTGGCCTTCACGTGCTCCTCCCAACACCATACCAGAAAATACGCCAACGATATGATGCGACGCATCCCGGAGGACGCATGCACTACCGGTACCTCCTGCCCATACGGCATCTTGAGGGTCGGCATGTCCCGAACGTCATCAAGACTGATGCGGGTCAATGCACCAGGGACAATCCGCTCATCCGCGGAGGGAGAAAGCACGTCCAGGACTGCGGTCAATGATTCAAAGGCTCGCCCGTTTTCCTTTTGCCAGCCAGCCCAATCACGGATCAGTCCGTTGCACAGCCAAACGCCATCCTCTCGCTGCAACCCGTCCCAAACTTCGTTTGGACTGAAGACATATGCTGGCGGACGTTCACGCCCCTCGTCATTGCCCTGCCTCCAGTAGTTACGGGCGGGATCCCAGACGGCAAAGCTGCCATCCGCCAGTGCATAAAAAACCAGCCCGGGGTTGGCCGGTCGCCCGGGCCGTACGGCCCAACCCTGCATCCGGGGATCGAAACTGCTGGCATCGTCCATCGTCTTCGAAGCGGCAGAAAACGAAAATGCGATTTCCGCACCCATCTTCTTGTCGGTCGGCAAAGCCACCTTGCCGGCAGTCAGTTTGCAATTGACTTCGGCAGGCCACCGGCGGGTCATCGCCCACCAGGCGATATCCAGCAAAAAGCTCTTGCCAAGACCATTATCGCCCGTCAAAAGATTCAGCCGTCTTCCGAATTCCAGTTCCATCGTCGCCGCCGGGCCGACATTTGACAGTCTCAAATGCTTGATCATGACTCAGCAAACCTCCGCCCCGTCTTCCGGCTTGTCCCGCGCACAACATAACTCGGGTTTCTGTGTATCATCACTGATTCAACACTCAAACCCGACATGCGGCAAACACAGGAATATCTTACCATGCTCGCTATTGTATGGCAATCGTGCTCACTCTGCTGACAATGCTCAGCATTTCTCTGCACAACACTGTCATGCGATTTCCTTCAGGGCCGAGGCAAACACCGTAAAGCTGTGTGATGTATTGTTTTCCGCATCCATGGAGCCGGCAATGGCTCTGGCACACTCGATCTTTCGCAAGCCCGTCGCAAAATAGCCTGCCCGCTGCAGCAATCGCTCAAGGGCCTCCCATGTCCCGCCGGATATGGCATCAGGATTTCGGAACTGCTCTTTTTGGGGAACAGTCTCAGGCAGTCTTGGATACGCCTTTCGCGTGGCAGTCCAGTCCCCAAAAAACCATGACTCGAGTTCTTCCACCACTATCCTGTTGATGACCTGAAATGACTGCTCCTTGCCGGCACATGTCCTCGTGACAAATCCGGCAGTAGTCGCTGCCTGCTCGAGTGTATCCTTGAGGGCCGCACAGTCATCGTCATCACGGTCGACAAGGACCAGAATAGCCCAATTTTCCGGTATCCAGCGATACCCTCTCAGCCGGTCCGGCAGCTTTTTGACAAGATCATTTTTGCATTGAAACTGTATGATCCGAAAACTGAGCGCACCGATAATCTTTGGCAGGAGGCTCTCCAGTGCGGCTGCCATCGAAGGTTCTTCGACAAATACGACAAGATGTTCGGCCTTCATCAGGTTCTCCTGCCCGGAATGACCGGGGCACCTGAATTGACAAGCGGATCGCCAAGGCCGAAATGCCCCTCAAGCCAGAGATGGCCCAATGACGCCCCGGCCTCAATCAATTGGGGAATACCCTGGATGTCCGAAGCCCGCACAGCCTGTGTACAGCCAACATCGTCACGATACAACACCCGTACCTCCTCGGCTCGCATGGTATCGAGCAAAAACGGTGAATGACTGGTGATCAGCACCTGCGAACGCTCGGCGGCCGCCCTGCACTCCTCGGCCAACTCGGGCAAGAGTCGGGGATGCAAAAAATTTTCCGGTTCTTCAATCCCGATAAATCGTGGCGGATCGGGATCATGCAAAACAGTCAGATAGGCCAGCATTTTGAGGGTCCCGTCCGAGGCAAAACGTGACAAGACTGGCTGGGCAAAGGGGGCATCCTTGATCTGCAACAAAAGCCGGCCATCGGGCATGGATTGGGCATCCACCCGTTCAAGCCTGGGGATGCGCTTTTGCATGATCGAAAATATTTTTTCAAGCCGCTCGGGATGCTGTTCGGCAAGATACTGGATGACATTGGCCAGGTTGTCCCCGTTTTTGTTGAGGCGTAGCTGTGGTCCGGCCTCGGGTTGGCCCTTGGTCTGCTCGATCGAGAGGTAGGACACATACCAATCCGTAATGAATTCACGCAGGGCAGCGACACGCGGATTCTCGGACAACTGACCCAAAGTGTTGACGGCGATCAAGTCCGGCGATCGCAGATTGCTGTCGATCCGCCTGTCGGTTTCGGCTGGCTCGTCGCCACTGATGACGCGGCCATTCCCGCGTGAAAAATCCAAAAACCTGAATGGTTGCCCCTTGCTGCCACGTCGCCACTGCAACCACTCTTCGACAACTTCGGGTCCCCTCACGCTCTCGTCGATGGCCAGATGATAGGTGATGATGGGCGACTTTTGCTGCTCGCGGTATTTGATCTCAAAAACAATCGGCCCTTCGGCACCTCGCGTCTTGAGCTCTTTGACCCGACCACGCCTGTCCCAGGCATG
>DAIREN010000165.1:0-1844 GCA_036795535.1 Spirochaetota bacterium | reverse complement strand
ACTGCGATCGATTCGATGCGCGGGATACCGGGTCTGTCGGCAGGACTGGTCATGCGCGGGGCTCCTTTGGATGTGATGCAGTGGGAGAAGGTTTAACCATCATGGGGTTGTGGATTCTTCGATGATTTTGATTTCTTCAGGAGTAAGGTCGTAGAGCTGATAAACCTGTTCATTAACAGATTGCTCTATAGATCTCAATCGTTGCCATAATAAATTCTTATCCGATTCATTTGACATTGTCATAGATCTTTTTATGATGTCAATAATTTGCTCAACATTTCTAATTATTTCTTCTTTTTGTACTTTATCAATTGTGTCGTAGATCGGAATTGCCAGTATTGGTTCTTTATCCACCTGATAAAGATCTCCTTGCATTTTTCCTTTATTTTTTAACCAAAATTCTACGACTTTTGAATTCAATATAGCTGTTAAATACTTCATATCTATCCTGTCACTTTTTATGATATAAAATGCAGCTGACGCATAGCAATCAAAGTCCGAATATGTAAATGTCGGCGATATACATTTTCTTACAGAAACAATTTTCTCTCCAGTAAAATATTTTTCTTCTCTTGATCTGTGCAATCCATAAGGCTTGTTATCTGATGATATGATATTTTTAAATTTGTCTAAATGTTTTTTTAAATTTGGGTAACAATGCATTCTCTTTGATTCTTTATAATCAGATGTTGTGTATATAATCCAATACTCATTATTATGATCACCATACCACTTCCATAATTGTTTGGTATTTCTGTAATAAGGTTTGCATAGCTTTAATTCATCTTCAGATAAACCTAAATCTTCTTTTTCTTGATGGCTTAGCGCAAATATGCCCTGATCTTTTACAAACAAACCATTGGTTTTTTCCGCCATTTGCTTACTGATAAAATCATAGTGTGGATGTATACCATTGGTGATTTCACTATTTGAATCAATTGAAAAATTTTTTTTCTTTTGAATGTTTTGCAATATTCTATCGACTTGCCCTTCATTAAAAACAAGAAATTGGTTTTCTAATTGTTCAGCAATAATCAATGGCTGAAGATATTTTGTTCCAATCCGTCCACCCTCTAGAATATCCTTTATCATTTCTTCAGTAACTTCTTTTTCTGCAACTTTCACATAGTCGAATTTGTATCTTTCTTGCGCACCTTTTTCTAGAATAAAAACCATTGTCTGTATACTTGCACAATCAAACACCATATATGTGTAAAAATCTATAATGCGAATGATTTTACTATCTGAAAGTATTTTATTTCTCATAATACTTGCGCCTGTGTTCGTCACCCAATTGTTGGGAGTAATAAAACCTATTAAAGATGTCTTTTTTATTATATCCAACCCTAAACAAACAAAAAACTGCCACAAATCCATTTTACCCTGATAATACCTCGAAAGCTTTGTTCTTTTAATGTTTTCAAATGAATCTTTACTAGTATACTCCTTGACATACGGCGGGTTCCCGATTACACAATCAAAGCCACCATTTTTCATAATCTCCGGAAAGCCGCGGTTGATCCAGGTCTTTGTCTCCTTGTTGAAGGTCCCCTCGGCAGCCCAGTCAAAGGGCTTGATCGTCCGCAGTTCTTCAAGGTCAATGTCGAGCTTGCCATCGAAATAATCCGAGCCTATGAGACTGTTCCCGCACTTGATATTCTCGCTCATGTCGGGGAGGATGGAGCCTTTGGCAAAAAAGAGATCCTGCTGACCCTTGTCAAATCCGTCATCGAGCATCTTGAGATAGAGACTCATGATCGAAACCTCGGTGGCCTCGTGGTCGATATCAACGCCAAAGATATTGTTGCGCAGGATGTCGCCGCGCTTGTCAAGCCGGACCTTGA
>DAIREN010000164.1:0-5943 GCA_036795535.1 Spirochaetota bacterium | reverse complement strand
CCCAGTGGTTAACAGCCACTTGCTCTACCGGCTGAGCTACAGGGGAATATCGACGGATAGAATCTACACAGAGCACGATTAAGCGGCAAGTGTTTCGTCAGATTTTTTCCCGGCCGGAGAGGGCGCTCGTCAAGGTCAGGGAATCGGCATACTCCAGATCGCTTCCCACCGGCAATCCCCGGGCAATCCGCGAGACCTGGACCGGGAGATCCTTGCATTGCTCGGCAATATAGTAGGCTGTCGTATCGCCTTCCACGGTAGGGTTTGTGGCAAGGATAATCTCCCGGACACCGCCTTCACGGATCCGGTCAAGCAGTTCGGTGATCCGCAGATCTTCGGGATGAATCCGGTTGAGCGGAGAAATCGCGCCCATCAAGACATGGTACACACCCCGGAACTCTTTTGTCGCTTCGATCCGCAGGGCATCCCCCGGATTTTCGACAACACAGATCAATCCCTGATCCCTTCTGGCAGAAGTACAGATCACACATGGGTCCTGCTCGGTCATCAGCCCGCAGCGGCTGCAAAAAATGATTTTTTCATGCAGACCCGCAAGCTCGGCCGCAAGCTGACGCGCGTACTGGGGCGGGCTTTTCAGGATGTACCAAGCCAACCTTTCGGCCGTCCGGGCCCCGATACCGGGCATCCTCGTGATCAAGCCGACCAGTCTGTTGAACGCAGGAGAAAAAGAATCCATGCTTACAGCATCCCTGGCAGACCGGGCAGGGGGAGACCGCCGGTGATCTCGTTCATTCGGGCCTTGATCTCTTCGGCCACGCGGCGCACCGCATCATTGGTTGCAGCGTGGACCAGACCCTGGAGCATTTCACGGTCACCCATGGCTTCCTCGGCAATCTCGACAGCGATGACCTCATGCTTCCCGTTCATCGTGACACGGACCATACCGGCCCCGGATTCTCCGGTCACACGGAGGGCCTGCAGGCTGGTCTGCAATTCCTGCATCTTGCCCTGCATTTCTTTGGCCATCTTCATCATTGCGCCAATATCACCGAACATCGGTTCTCCTTGCCATGATACTCAATCCGGAGGAAAGGACTCATCGAGCCCTTCATCTTCAGTCCACTCACCGGCGGCTGCGGCATCCTCGCCCGAGCCGACCGCTTCATCAAACAAGACAGTCCCTCCGAACGAGGATCGCACAGTCTCCACAATATCGGAATGGGGTTGCGTCTGCATACCGACCGGACGAGCCGGTGCAGCAGCCTGTGTTGTCACCTGGGGAGCGTGCGGTGCGGCGGGCCGTGGCGGCATCGCCGCCTCATGTGCTTGCGGTGCAGCAGGTCGCGGCGGCACCACGGCCTCAGGTGCTTGCGCTGCGGCAGGTCGTGGCGGCATCGCGGCCTCAGGTGCTTGCGCTGCGGCGGGTCGCGGCGGCACCACGGCCTCAGGTGCTTGCTGTGCGGCGGGTCGCGGCGGTATCACGGCCTCAGGCGCTTGCGGTGCGGCAGGTCGCGGCGGCATCGCGGCCTCAGGTACTTGCGCTACGGCGGGTCGCGGCGGGATCGCGGCCTCATCGGTAAACCGGCATTCAAGCCGGAGCGAAACACCAAGCCGTGCCGCAAAAAATGCCAGGATGGTTTCAGCGTAGCTGCTCTCAATGCTCGAACGATGAAACCGGCTCCTCGGAAGCAGCCAGAAAACCAGAAGATTTCCGATAATTTCGGCCCGGACGATCTCACTCAAGACCCGGGCTAAAAATGGATTCGGACCGTTTTGTTGACTGGCCAGCTCCCGCACCAGTGCAAGCCCGTCGGCAGTCTGCACATCCTGTTTTATCACCGGAGCGGTTTGCAACTCCGGTGCAGCAACCGGACTTGCGACCGGGGTCGGCTTCTCCACCTCGGGCGGCACTGCCGTGTGCTCAGGCCCCGGATCCTCAAAAGACACGGGCTTTGGTTGAACAACAGCCACCGGGGAAACCGGCCGCGCTATCGGCGCGGGCGGCACGACGGCAATCTCGATGGGCATACCCGGACCTGGCTTGCGCAGCACCTCCCCGGGAGGTGCTGCCTCCCCACGCAGTCTCCGTTCGAGTTCTTCGATCCGGCGCAAAACGTCTTCAGGTTTGACCAGGTTCCGGAAATTGACCAGGCGGAACACGGCCATCTCGAAAACACGTCTCGGGTTGCGGGCATCATGCAGCTCGCTCATCAGATCAGCAAGAATGTTCAGGAGAGTGACCGCATCATCCTGGGAAAACCCATCCGACGACGAGGGATCGACAAAACTCTTGAGGTCATTGCAATCCTCAGGGGTCAATTCCAATGTTTTTTCGTCAGCCCCCGAGGCGAGCAGCACAAGATTCCGCAGCATCTCGACCAGACCCTGGGCAAAAGCGATAAAGTCCACACCCTCATCGTCCATGGCCGCAATCCTGGCCAGCAACTCGGCGCTGTCCCGCTCCAGCAGAAAGGTGAGAAAATCGAAATAGGCCGCTGTATCAATGGAACCGATGATCTCGCGCGCATGCACCGCAGTGATCCCGTCGAGTGCGTAGCTGGCCACCTGGTCGAAGAGCGATTGCGAATCGCGCATCGAACCATCAGCGGCCCGGGCAATCAAAAAGAGGGCTTCATCCTCGGCGGGAATCCCGTCCGAATCACACACGGCCCGCAACCTGGCCTGGATCTCCCTGGTCTGGATGCGTTTGAAGCGGTAGTGCTGGCACCGGGAACGAATGGTGATCTTGACCTTGGCCGCCTCAGTAGTCGCAAAAACGAACACGATATACGGGGGAGGCTCTTCGAGGGTCTTCAACAAGGCGTTGAAGGCCTCGTTGGTCAGCATGTGCACTTCATCGATGATATAGATCTTGTACCGGCTGCGGGCCGGTGTAAACCGGACACTCTCTCGCAGGTCCCGGATCTGTTCGATCCCGCGGTTGGATGCTCCGTCTATCTCGAACACATCGAGAGAGCGGCTTTCGGCAATCTCGATGCAGTTGGTACACACTCCGCAAGGAGTATCCGTCGGTCCGTGTTCGCAGTTGAGCGATTTGGCGAGTATGCGGGCGGCTGAGGTCTTGCCAACACCGCGTGGGCCTGAAAAAAGGTAACTGTGCGCGACGCGCCCGCTCTTGATGGCATTGGTCAGGGTCTGTGAAACGTGCTCCTGCCCGATCAATCCCGCAAAGGTCTGCGGCCGGTACCGTAGTGCTGTCGCCCTGAAGCCGGTCTCCTGCACCTGTTCCTCCTCATGCACCCTTTTGCGGCCCCATAGTCCAGGTTGACTGCTACACATCAGCACCAACCTACCGCTGCTTCCTTCCGGACCTGACGGGTTCGGGCTGGGTCCGATTGAACAGGACCTGGACTACAGCGCAGCAAAAAAGCCCTGCGATGAGCGTCTGCTACCAAACTCCGCAGACAACAGAACCACTCACCATGGGAGAAATTCGGAAAGGGGGGGATTCGAACCCCCGGTAGGTTGCCCTACACTTGCTTTCCAAGCAAGCACCTTCGGCCACTCGGTCACCTTTCCAATGGAAACCACTACTGCGGAGAGGGGGGGATTCGAACCCCCGTGCCCTTGCGGGCTCACGGTTTTCGAGACCGGCCGATTCAACCACTCTCGCACCTCTCCGTCGAAGAATATACTTGATAGCTCCTCTGAAATCAATAGATTCTCCGTATGAGATCCTGCCAAATACCCTTTCGTGGCACCAAAAGCCTTCCAGCGACCCTCCACGAACCGACCACACCCCCGCGGGCACTTCTGGTCCTGGCCCATGGTGCAGCCAACACCGGAAAAGAGACAGCATTGCTTGTGGATCTCGCCCGGGAATTCGTCTCTATCAACTTGGCTGTTGTGCGGTTTGATTTTCCGTTCGTGGCGGAAGGGAAAAAAACGCCGAACAGCGAACCGGTGCTTGTCGAAGCCTGCCTGGCAGCCATAGAAGAGGCCCGTCGCATCCTGCCCGGGATTCCGGTTCTGGTCGGCGGCAAGTCCCTTGGCGCCAAAATCGCGCTCTCATCGGGCCGCACCAGTCCGGCTGGCGCTGTCCTCCTGGGCTTCCCCTTGCATGCCCCCGGACATACCGGCACAGGCGCCGCCAGATATCTGCTCGATTTCCCCAGGCCAATCCTGCTCATCCAGGGAACCCGGGACGCCTTTGCCAATCCAGCACTTCTTAAAAGCGTTACGGATCCGCTCAAACACGTCACACTCCTCCCGATCGAGGGAGGGGACCACTCACTGCGGGCGGCAGGCGGCCACCAATCCGCCATCGAGCAAGCCGTGCACGCCACGGATCACTGGCTCAGAAAAAAACTCTCTCTGTAAAATTTTCAGACAGGCATCCAGAGTTCCCGGAACTCAGCGATCTCCAGCGAGGAGAACTTCCGTCATCCTCTGCACAACCCGGCCCCGCTTCTCCTGGATCGTTGTCAGTTGGTTTTCAAGATCCTGCATCGCTTGATGGACGCGCTCGCTGCGCTCCCGATTCGCTTCTTCGCGGGCTGCATCAACAAGCTCACGTGCCTCGGCCGCAGCCTCCTGCCGGGCCTGGTTGAGCAGATGATCCGCCTCATTCCTCGCATCCTCGAGACGCTTGGCCGCAGCGGCCTCGGCTGTGGCTATCCGGGAAGCCGCCTCCCGCTCAACCTCAAGCATGCGCTGAACGATTTCCTGCACGCTCAGTCTCCTGATTCAGCCAGGCGTTCTTCATCCGCATGAATCAACTGCCAGACCTCGGCCGCTGTCTTGGCGTCACAGAGCCTCTGATAGCATCCACGGTCCTTCATGAGATTGGCGATTTTCTGCAGCGCCTTGATATGCCGTCCGGCACTGGTCATGGGTGCCAGCAGCATGAACACCACGTGAACCGGCTCACCATCCAATGCGTCATATTCGACACCCTTGCGGGAGATACCGATCACACCACAGAGATCATCCACAACATTGGTTTTTCCGTGAGGAATGGCAATGCCCTTGCCAATCCCGGTCGACATCTTGACTTCGCGCTCACGAATGGCCTTGAGGATCGCTTCACGGTCCAGACCCGGCCTGGCACGCACGAGGACCTCCACCAGTTCGGCGAAGAGTTCGTCCTTGTCCTCACTGACCAGGGCTGGACAGATATACTCCTCTGTGATGACTTCTGTGATATTCATACTCACTTCCTTATGCTGATTGACTGACAGGGAAGGCAACAACCCTGATTGACTACTTGATTTCGATGACACTGCTTGCAGCGTCGGTTCCGCCCCACCAACGCATGGCACCACCAATGCGTTTCCCGCCGGTTTCGCTGGCGATCACCCGCACAAAGAGCCGATACTTCCCGGCAGGCGCTTTTTTCCCGTCCACAAAATGCCCCTTCCAGAAGAAATGGGCCTGGGTGACTCCATCCAGATAGGGAACGTTACCGTCGGCATGCACAAGCCAGGCAGGCCTGAGGACAGGATCCGCAAGAGGTAAAGCATAGACCGTCACAAGGGCATTCCCGTTGACCTTGGGCCCACGGGCGGCAATCGCGACCCTGATTCCGGCTGCGACCATTGGCTCAACCACACGATCATTCCCGACAACAATATGCGCCAGAACGACGCCACCCTCGGAGGCCGTCAACGGCATCCGTGTCGGGTCATCAGCCTTGCCACCCAGATATCTGTTGACCTGGATGCTCGCCCGGGTATCCGCAATACGGGAGATGGTTTGCTCCCCGGGGATCTGGGACTTGATCCAGGCGGCGTAGCGCCAGAGCTTGGCAACCTCCGCCTCGAGAATCCTGACACGGGCTTCGAGTGCCGCTGTCCGGTTTGTCTGCACTGTAACCGGTTTTGCGTTTGTCGCCGGGCGAGCCTTGACATTGGTGGCGGAAGTTTGCGCAACAAGCACAGCGGAAGGCAGCGCAGCGACAACAACAAACGACACAAGCCGAAGCATGGTGACGCGCATGGACATCGAGACCTCCATGGCTCC
>DAIREN010000163.1:0-5973 GCA_036795535.1 Spirochaetota bacterium | reverse complement strand
GCATCGTTTTTGTCAAACGCGACCTGATTGGTATTGATTGTCCACTTGGCAAAGAGCGTCACGTTGCCGGTGCCCATCTTGTAGGCCGCCTGGTCGGCGTAGGCCACTGCACCATCTGCGCTGGCCGCCCAGCCGGCAAAGCGCCAGCCCGTCTTGGCGAAGGTGCACTTGAGCAGGGTGGCCGTTGTTCCACTGGTGACTTCCTGCTGCATCATCGTGCCGGTTGCGGCCGCGTCGTTCTTGTCAAAGCTGATCTTGAAGATCTCCGCCGTGTCGTCAACACTGACGCAGGAAAAAATACCGAATGCCAAGGCAAGGACTGAAAGTGCAATTGATTTCACAACACCCTCCGAATACAGTTCTGATTGTTCGCCCGAAGATAGAACCGGGACAGTGTATAATATTGCACAAAATTTAAGAAACACAAATTTAATTTCATTTTATCGCACAAAACCTGGTAGTACTACGGGGTTTTCCCCGTAGTACTACCAGGTTTTGGACTGTTCACAAAAAAAAATTTTTAACATATATTGTTTCAAAGAAAATTTTGGAGTACACTTGATAGGCGTTGCGGGTGTGTCCGCACTCATCCCCCCCCTCCTGGAGCTTCCCATGCGAACCCGGTTTCTTGCCCTTGCAGCGCTCATCGCCGTCCTTGCCCCCGCCCCGGCTGCCGCCATCAACCTGCTCGACCTCGAGCAAAAACTGGCACCAAATACCGACGGCAACCTCGAATCCGAAAGCGAGGTCTTTTTCAACTGGGGCCTCTTTCGAAGCGGCTTTGTCTATCGCAGCGAGGACATCACCAAGATGGCTGTCGTCAACGGGCAGGACCTGGCGATCAATATCCGCACCCGCTCCTACGACATCATCGTCCTGCGCGTCAAGGACGGCGGGATCGGTGATGACGACTTCTTTTTTGCGCCCTTTATCGGCGGCTGCTTTATCAATCGCGAAGAAAAAAAGATCGGCGAAAACCTGGGGACGGATCATTTCTGGTTTACGCACAAGGCCGGCAATACACTCTTCAACTTTTACGGAGCAGCAGACATCACCCTCCACGCCGGGGACTTCGGGATCTCGCTGTCAGGCGGGGGTGGCTACCTCTTCAAAAACAGCAATGACGAGTACCGCACCTCAAAGACGGACACAACCACGTCCAGCGATTCAACCAGCCAGGGCTTCCGTGGCTGGGGACAGCTCAGACTGATGCAGGATTTTTTTGGGAACAGTCTCCAGGCCCACCTGGTCGGGCGCTACGAACAGGAGGGGGCGTACTACAAACAGATCGCCAGCGATGATACCTCCGCCAAATACGCCTACTATGTTCGCCAGATCACCCTCGGTTTCGAGGTACACCTGCTCTTTCTCGCAACGGACAAGGGCGCCACGCCGCGCCTCGGACTCTATTACGTCAACTACTCCTTCGAGCCGCTCAAAAAAGGGATCGAGGGCTATACCGACAAGCGTTTCCGCTTCGAATTCGGGATCAAGCTCTAAAGCGCAGGCCGGGTGTCCGGAAAGGAGCACACGATGGCAGATGAATACAGTGCAGAGGAACTGGATATTCTCGACGCGATCGAAAGCGGCCGGACCGCTTCGATCCCCAATCTTGATGACGAACAACAGCGCTACGGCATGATGGCCGCGGCAAGCCTGCGCAAGGACAAGCGGGTCAATATCCGCATCAGCGAACACGACCTCCTGGCGCTCCAGCGCAAGGCCCTCGAAGAAGGGATTCCCTACCAGACCCTGATCTCCAGCCTGCTGCATCTGTACATCAACGATCGTCTCGTCGAGAGCAGATGATATGTATTCATATAGAAGACATCGTGAGGGCGACCGGGCTGGTCACATCCCGAAGACCTGGCTCTTGGCGTCAATGGAGCCCTTGATCTTTTTTTGCAGGGCATCGACGGCAGTCAGGGTTTCGACATCGTCGACCTCACCGACCAGGGCATCCAAGGCTCGCAGGAGCAAGACAACGTCTTCGTACTTCAGGCCGATCAGGCTGACATAGGCCGGTGGTGGATTGGGCGTGTTGGGCATGACAACCTCTGACTGACGCAGGATATCATCCAGCCTATCACACGCACCGGCATCCATCAATTTTTTTCATGCTCCGGCCAACCAAGAATATCGGGCCTTTTTCGCAATTCAAACTGGTGTATACTTGCAACTGTTTTTTTTGATGAACAACCTCAGTCGGGCGGGAGAAGACTGGTCCCGGCAGGGTCATGCTGGCGAGTCAGTCGCTCCCCGACATCGGCATAGCAATAAAGACAGCCATGGGTGCAGGTGCCGTACACACCGATATCCCGGCTTTCGAGACAGGCACAGGCCTCCCGCTGCCCACGGTCCCGACGGGGGTGGGCCTGCAGGGCCGCGAGGGACGGCAAGCCCTGGACCAGATCTTGCGCGTCGCCGTCGGCAAAGGACAAGAGGCCCTGCCCGTCTTCGCGTCCCAGCCAGTCCTGCAAGACGCCGTCCTCGGGGAAGGCCGAGCGCAACTGTCGGGCATCGACGCAGGCCGAGTGTCCCACACCGAGCTGGCGCCAATCCGTCCGGTCAGCGCAAGAGGAGAGCGCCATCCCCCAGGACCGGGCCCGTTCCGCAAGGCGTCCCAGGATGTCTTCGCGTTCGGTCATGGTCGGAGAACGAAGTCCGCCCCCGGTACGGCCACCCGGCACGACGCAGCCCGCAATCCGCGCCGCCACCCGGGGATACTGGCTGATGCCGACAAAGCTGACGATCATCCTCTTGGTACAGCCCGCGAGGGCCTCGCCGACCCGGGTCACCCGTTCGACGAGCCGGTCACAGTCGAGACCGTCCGCAAGGACAAGGGGATCGGAGCGCCAGTTGATCCGCTCCGGACCGATGATCCGGGACCATGAACGGAAAGTCTCGATCCGGACCGCAAAATCGGGCAAGCCCGGCTCCAACCAGTCCGGCTGATTGTTGATCGTGTAGTGCAGGATGATCTGCCGGCACCCGGCCGCGGACAAGGCATCCAGCCGGGGCACAAGGGGCGCCGGATTTTTACTCCAGAGGACAAAGACACGGGCGTGTGCAAACGAAACCCGCTGGATTGCAAGCGATCGCGGATTGGGAACATCCGCAAAGCCCGCCCGGACCCGGTTTTCAAACCACGCTGGGTAGAGTGCCGGGATATCCGTGCGCCGGCTGGCGGAGATGATCAGGGGCGGACTTTTCATGGCAAATGCGTCTCTTCCGACGGATCCCGGCCTGACTCCATCCGCGAACGCTCCGGTGCAGACAGACGAAACAGGACAACGGCGCCCGGACCGTAGCCGGCCGGGGTGGTCCGGTCGGCGAGATCACGCCAGCCCAAGCGTCGCCACCATCCCGCGGAACCATCCAGAGCGACAAGGAGGACCCCCGCCATGCCCTGAGCTGCAGCCTCCGCACAGACCGCCCCGGCCAGATGCCGCCCCACCCCTTGCCCACCGGCCTCGGGCAGGACCGCAAGATCATGCAGGTAGAGGCAGTCCGGCCTCTCCACCGCTGCGACCTGGCCGGCATCGAGTTCGGGCAGGGGCAGATGAGAATGCCAGACAAGCGCCAGACAGTAGCCCAGTGCCCGGCCGGCTTCATCCAGCGCCAGCCAGGCTGTCTGACCCGCCCGGGCCAGCTTGCAGGCAAAGGACGCCCGGCTTTCGTGAACCTCGGGCCGATGCGCCCGGGCCTGAATTGCCAGGACGGCATCCAGATCATCCATGGTCATGAGCCGTATTTCCATAGATGGAAATGTACACATATGCGAATCCGGGATTCTCATGCCAAATCCACAATACTGTCATGCGATCGGGACACCCAGTACAGTATCATGATATCAGCAAAAGTATCCCGGATTCGCATGATACTTGCGTAATATGTTTGTTCGCCTGCGGGGTGCCGGGTGTCTTGCTTTTTCCCTTGAGTATTGGTATCTTTAAATTTCAAGGCCGGTACTGGTCTCCCGGAAGCATCCTCCCCCCCCTTGCAAGCGCCAGGTCATTGATGATGCATTGACCGGCATTCTTCTTCAAGGAAACGAATCATTATGGAAAAATTCAGGGAAATCGGACTCTCCGAACAGACAATCCGCGCGTTGAGCGCCAAAGGGTTTGAAGAACCGACCGAGATTCAGGCCCGCACCATCCCCCTCCTCCTCGGAGGACAAAGCAATGTCATCGCCCAGGCCCAAACCGGAACCGGAAAGACGGCCGCCTTCGGACTCGTCTTCATGGAACGGTTGGCCGAGGCTGCCAGCAATGTCCAGGCCATCGTCCTGACACCGACCCGCGAACTGGCCCTCCAGGTCGCTGACGAGATTGCCTCCCTGCGCGGCGACAAGCGTCTGCGTGTGGCCGCCGTCTATGGCGGTCAATCCATCAGCCTGCAGCTCCGCCAACTCAAGCAGGGTGTGGACATCGTCATCGGAACTCCCGGACGTGTCCTCGACCACCTCAAGCGCGGGACACTCGACATTTCCAAGGTCGCCTACACCGTTCTGGACGAAGCGGACGAAATGCTCAATATGGGTTTTATCGAGGATATTGAAGAGATCCTCGAATATGCCAACCCCCAGCGGCAACTCCTCCTTTTCTCGGCGACGATGCCCCAGCGGATCCTCGGTCTGGCCAAAAAGTACATGCCCAAACACACCCTGATCAAGGCCGAGAAAAAGCAGCTCGACAAGCAGCTCATCGAGCAGATCTGGTTCGAGGTTCGCGAGGGGGACAAGTTCGAAGCCCTCTGCAGAATCATCGATGTCGAAGAAGAGTTTTACGGTATTGTCTTTTGCCGAACCAAGATCATCGTCGATGATGTCGCCTCGCGCCTGACCGCGCGCGGCTATGAGGCCGAAGCCCTCCACGGGGATATTGCCCAGCACCAGCGCGAACGGATCCTCACAAAATTCCGTGACCGGCACACTACTGTCCTTGTGGCGACCGACGTCGCCGCGCGCGGGATTGACGTCTCCAGCCTGACCCATGTCATCAACTATTCGATCCCGCAGGACCCCGAAAACTATGTCCACAGGATCGGGCGGACCGGACGCGCCGGAAACCAGGGGACGGCCATCACCTTTGTCACCCCCAACGAGTATCGCGACCTGGCCTTCATCAAGCGCATCTCCCAGTCCGAGATCCGCAAGGAACGCGTGCCCCGTGTCGAGGAAATCCTCACCATCCGCAAACGTCGACTGATCCGCGAGGTCCACCGCCTGATCGACGAAGGCGGGATGGAAGACTTTACCGCTCTGGCCGAGGAACTGATGGCCGAACGGGACGCCAAGAGTGTCATCGCCGCTCTGGCCGCCCACGCCTTTTCCGATGAACTCTCGGCACAGCGCTATGGCGAGATCCGCGAGTTTACCGACAGGGACGGCACATCCGTCGATGCTTCAGGCCGGACACGGCTCTTTGTCGCCGTCGGCAAACGGGATGGCGCCACCCCGCGCGGTCTAGTGGACTTTTTCCAGCAGGAAGCCGGCGTGCCGGGCAAAGCCATCCACGATGTCGCCATCTTTGACAACTACTCGTTTATCACGGCCAGCTTTGCCGAGGCCGAACGGATTCTCTCCAAATTCAAGGGACAAAAAAACGGGCTGGGCGTCGTCGTCAAAAAAGCCACGGCACGCTCGGGCGGCGGCGGTGATTTCCGCGGGGGAGATTCACGTGGTGGCAGACCGCCCTACAAGGGCGGTCCCCGCCGGCACTGAGCATTGCGGAGGCTTGCAAAGCCAGGCCTCGCCGGACCAGCTTTGTCACAACCCATGAAAATTCAGGACGCCATCACCCAGAAAAAACCAATGGGGATGGCGTTCTTCTTTCTTATCCTGAGACCTTTTTCCGGAAACCCTTTTCACCGGCCAGCGTCACGACCGTCGAGACTGCCAAGGCCAGTCCGAAGGACAGCAAAAAGAGCGTGTCACTTGAGAGTGTTGCACCAGGCCACCATGCAGCA
>DAIREN010000162.1:0-5998 GCA_036795535.1 Spirochaetota bacterium | reverse complement strand
GGTGCGTGAGGATATCGAGTATTACAGCACCCTGCGAACCGAGAGGAGCATTGAAGAAGCGGATGTCACGGTCCTGTTGATCGAACCCGACACCCTCCTGACCGACCAGGACAAAAAGATCATCGGGATGGTGGAGAAGGCCGGGAAGGGCTTGATCTTTGCCATCAACAAGTGGGATACCGTCGAAGACAATTCCGCGAAGCATATCCGTGATCTCAAGGACAAGATCGAGTTCCAGCTTCCCGAATTCGCCTGGGTTCCCGTGACGACTGTCTCCGCCACCAGTGGCCGCGGACTGAAAAAACTTCTCAATCTCGTCGTCCATGTCCACGGGAACGCGTCCCGCCGGCTCGAAACCTCGGATCTCAACAAATTCGTTCAACAGCAGCTCAAGGCCTACGCTCCTTCAAAAAAAGGCAAGCAGCTCAAAATCTACTACGCTGTCCAGACGGGGACGTGCCCACCGGCCTTTACATTCTTTGTCAACAATGCTACACTGGCGGGTGTGCAGTACATACACTATATACGCAACACCTTCCGCAAGCATCACGAGTACAGCGGAGTTCCCCTGCGTATCACCCTGCGTGACAAGAAGGAAACGGAATGAAACGCATCCTCTCGCGGATGAAGGTGGCCATTCTCGGAGCTGGCAGTTGGGGAACAGCGCTTGGAATCACATTCGCGGGAATGCACGATGTTCTCATGTGGGAGTTTGACGCGGCCCGGGCCACCCAATTCGAACACGACCGCCGGAACAAGCTCTTTCTCCCGATGGTCGGATTTCCCGAGAGACTGCATATCACCAATGACATGCAGGAGGCCATCCGGGACGCCCGGGTGGTCATCTTTGCCGTTCCTTCCCACGTCCTCCGGGAGGTTGTCCGCAAGGCCGCTCCGTACATTACAAAAAGCCAGTATCTCGTCTCCGTTGTCAAGGGCGTGGAAACAACAACCTTGATGCGTATGACCGAGGTCATCGCCAGCGAGGCCCCCTCCAATCACGGCGTGGTAGCCCTGATCGGTCCGACGCATGCCGAGGAAGTCGCCCGTGGAATCCCGACTGCCATCGTTGCCGCCTCGGCACACCACAGTCACGCCAAAACCATCCAGCGCTATTTCATGACACCCCGCTTCAGGATCTACACCAATTCCGATGTGATCGGCGTCGAAGTCGGTTCCGCGCTCAAAAACGTGATCGCCATCGCCGCCGGTATCTGCGACGGACTCAAGTACGGTGACAATACCAAGGCGGCCCTGATGACCCGTGGTCTGGCCGAAATGCGGCGTCTCGGCATCAAGATGGGTGCCGATGAGAAGACCTTCTCCGGTCTGGCCGGCATGGGGGATCTGATCGTGACCTGCAACAGCCGTCTCAGCCGGAACCGCAAAGTCGGCATGCTCCTCGGGCATGGACGCAGGCTGGATGACATCCTCAAAGAGATGACCCAGGTCGCTGAGGGCGTCATCAATACCAAGAGCGCACTGGCTCTCGGGAAACGCTACGATGTCGAACTCCCGATCACCAATGCCGTCGCCGCCGTCCTCTTCAAAAACATGGATCCGGCCCAGATCGGACAGATGCTGATGACCCGCTCCGCCAAACACGAGTTTTATTAATGGAAAAACAGACCGAGGAAGGAAAGCGCATGGATGAAGGAACCCCGTCGGGTGAACAGCTTCTGTCCAAATATGGAAAAGGAACCTTTTCCATCGGGGAAGTCTCGACCATGCTCGGTGTGCACACCCATACCATCCGTTTTTGGGAAAAATCCTTCCGGATCGTGATCCCGCGCAAAGAATCCAACCGGCGCCGCTACACCCTGGCGGATATCACCCTCCTGAAAAAGATTCAACGACTGGTCCATAACGAGAAACTCAGTCTCAACACGGCCCGTTGTCGACTCGAGGCCGAGGGCGTCCTCCTGCCAGAACCCGAGGACGAGGAACCGGCCATCCAACCCGGAAACGAGCAGCCAAAGCCGCCCGTTCAGGCCAGGGCCAGTCTCCCGGTCCATCCGGACAAGCCGGAGACAAGCCCGGATCAGGCCCGGGCCATCATGGACTCCGTTTCCCGTGAGTTGCAAACCGTGATCGCTCTGTTGAAGTCTGTCGCACGGAAGTCCTGACGACGGAATCCTTCTTTTTTTTTGCTTCTGGCAGTCTTTCATGCTAATTTTGAGGGAACGGGCTGTAGCGCAGTTGGTAGCGTGCATGAATGGGGTTCATGAGGTCGCTGGTTCGAATCCAGTCAGCCCGAAAACCGGTATCTCACAGGTACCGGTTTTTTTATTGGAGAAGAGAGCAGGGTGTATGACAGGTCTCGTGACCATCATTCCGGGACTCGTCTCGGCAGAGACGGATATCCGCTCCCTGCGCGGGTTTGCCCTCTCACCGGACTTCCGGTTCTTCCCTCCACCCCCCACAACGCTCCCCCTGCATTACCGGATCGAGAAGGGACCACTCCCACCTGTCACCGGAGGAACGGTCCGTTCCGGTTGGTACTCCTGGGAAGATGGCATCCTCTCCTATGACCGGCCGTTTTTCACCGGCCGTCTGGGAATGCGTGTCGACCGGGGACAGATCCGCATCACGCCGGGTTTCCTCCGGATTCCCTTTTCGATCGGTGGAATCCGCACAGCCGGGGAATTGTTGTTCGGGAGAATGACCTGGGATCTCTTCAATGCCGGATGGATGGTCCTGCGGGGCTGTGCCTGGCGAAGCGGGGTGGGGCGGGTCTCCATCCTCGTCATGCCCGGAATGAACGGCAAAACCTCACTGGTCCATGAAATACTCTCCCGTGATCCCGCTGCCAGTCTGATCGCCGAAGATATCCTTGTATGCAAACACGGACCTGACGGGCTTGAAGTTGTTCCTACTGCTCCTTTTTTCGACAATCAAGGACGCAAACCCAATGCGAGACTGGCTGCGTGCGCCAACCGGATCTGCACCCCGACCGCGCCTCTCATCGCCGGAGAAGTCTATTACGCCACCAACTCGCTCTCGGCCGACCCGTGGCGTGCTCGCGAGAGTCTTGATTTTGCCCTGACAAACGGGCTATTCTTTCTGCATGATCCGATGGTCAGCCTGGAGATGCTCGTCACCGGATCGGTTTCGGCTGTTTTTGAACGGATCAAGACTGGTTTTGCCGCCATAGGCGGACAGATCCTGGCAGGGCAGAACTACAACCTCGCCGGAATCCTGTCCCAGACCACCCGGGGATGATGATGCTGCGTACCTTGTTCCACAAATTCAAACATCGCCAAAGCGACAGTATCCTCAAGCATGGCATGGTGTATTTTGGATTTTTTGGTCTCACGACAGCTTGCAATATCCTCTTCCGCAAGTATGCCTCGGTCAACCTGACTATCGAAGACTTCGGGATTTTTACGGCCATTTTGGCATTTTACTCGATCATCACACAGCCATTCGGGGTCCTGCAGATCATCATCACAAAACGCATGTCCTTTGCCATCGGAAAAAACCGTCCCGCCGAAGCCTTCGGATTTTTTGATTCGATCCTCAGGGTCTTTCTCCTGCTCTCGTTTGCCGGAGCCCTCCTGATCCTGGGACTCTCACCGATCCTCCAGGAGCACTATCACCTCCCGACACTGTTTTCGGTCATCCTCGTCGTCCTGATGTTTTTGATCGCCAATCTGGCCAGTTGTTACACGGGAGCCCTGCAGGCTTTTCAGCGCTTTGCTTCCATCGGCTCGATCAATGCCGTGATCACCTTCATCAAACTCGGGGCGACCTTTGTCCTCCTCCACACGATCTATGCCGGAATCCATCCCGCCCCCCTGGTGCTCCCGGATTCATTTACCCATGTCCTGCGGATCCCGATCGGTCCTCTCTACCGCTACGACATCCCCTTGCTGGGCGTCCTTGTCTCGATGCTGGTCCTCGGCCTTCTCTCGATGCTGGTCCTCGGCTCCATCCGCCGGAGGGAAGCAGTCGCCGAGCTTCCTCGCCAGAGGATCGAAATCGGACCGATCTTGCGGGAATTCTTTCCCGTTTTCATTCTCTACGTCGGGTTCAGCCTCCTCAAGAATCTCGATGAATATGTCGCCCGGCATTTTCTTTCGGAATACGAAAACGGACTCTACGGTGCGATCGCAACCGTCGGGAAGTCTTCAATCTTCCTTGTCAGTACCATCAGTTTTGTCACCTTTCCGAAATTCGCGGCTGTCGCGGACAACATGGTGGCGACCCGGCGCATCATGCTCAAGGGACTGGCTCTCGGCGGCGCAGGCATCCTGGCAGCCTTTTCCGCCATCATCATTGCCCCGGAACTCCTTGTACAAATCCTCACGCATTCCAAATACCTCGAAGCGGCCCCGGATCTCAAATGGTTCTTCCTCGCCTTCATGCCCTATCCGGTCACATTCTTGTTCATCAATTATTTCATCGTCCATCATGACTGGCGCTACGTTTTTGGACTGATCCTCGGTTCAGCCGCTCTGGTCGGCGGGTTCCAGCTTTTCCACGCACATATCAATGAACTGTTTGCCGTCATGGGGATTGCGGGGTACGCCATCCTCTTCTGGTCCGTCATCTTCTGGTGGTTTGACACCAAAAAACGTGCCCGTGTCCACAAGTCCCGCTAAGAATCAAGGAGTCGTTCATGTTCAAAAAACTTGTTCCATTCGTCATCATGCTCCTCATCGCTGTCTTCGTCTATCGTGAGGGCATCTTCTCGTCTGAAACCGTCCTCACTTCCCACGACTACAACACCAGCAGTGTCGTCTGGCGCCAGATGGGTTCCGAAGGTTCAACCGCTGGCGGAGTCTGGTACCGTGACTATATGGCGGGCTGGGCCGACCAGGTCCTGCCGTACAATGTCTTTTGGCTGACCATCAAGGCCTTTGATCCCTTTACCTCGTTGACCATGGTCTATTTTTTGGGGACACTCCTCACGGGTTGGTTCTTTTATCTCTTTATGCGCTCGACGGGAGTTTCGGTCCTGGGTTCCCTCTTCGGGGGCGTCAGCCTGATGCTCTCCAACCATTTTTTGACGGTCCTTCTACCGGGTCACGCGTCCAAATTCATGACCTTCATCTGGATTCCCTTGGTCTTTCTCTTTTTGCGCAAGGCTGTCCGCGAAAACCGCTGGACTCACTATCTCTACGCCGGCTTCTTTTTGGGACTGTCTCTCCAGGGGCAGTTTTACGAGGCGGTCCTGTTTTTCATCTTTTTGGCCGCCGCCTATTGGCTGCACCTGATGCTGAACAAACGCGAAGCCGGAATCCGCTTATTTGCCTACCTGCGCAGCCGGATGCGCGAGATCCTCTGGCACAAGCTGGGCTTTGCACTCATGATCGGGATCATGCTCGTCATGAGTCTCCAGCTCTTTCCGACCATGATGAATCTGGCGACGAAAACGACGGCCCAGCAACAGGACTCCGGCCAAAAGTGGGACTTTGCCACTTCCTGGTCCCTGCCACCAGAAGAGATTCTGGATTTGGTCGTTCCTGGTGTCTTTGGCTGGAAGAGCGGAGACGAGAAGATGCCCTACTGGGGACGGATGGGCAAACCCTCGGTTGCCTCCGGACTCAAACTCAACAACGAAAACGTGGGGATGATCGTCGCCATCCTCGGTCTTTTGGCCTGTGTCATCCTGCGCAAGGAGCGGGGGAGTGAGGCCGGCTTCTGGCTGGGAGCTGTCATCGCAACCCTGATCTTTGCCCTGGGGAGACATCTCCCGATCCTCTATGGGCCGTTTTACCATCTCCCCTTCATGGATTCGATCCGCAATCCCAACAAGATCCTCTGGCTGACCATGTTTGCCGTATCTGTTTTGGGTGCCATGGGTTTCCATCTCCTGTTTGAAAAAACGCTCCGTGAAAAACACCGGGCCGGAATCGAACGTTTCGGACGCGGGCTGCGCGTGGCCGTCTTCGTCCTCGGCGGCTTGACCATCCTCTCCCTGATCGTCGGACCGGAACTGCGCTCCCTGATTGTTGAACGTACACGCAACGCGGCCGGTGCGGGCCATGTGATC
>DAIREN010000161.1:0-6020 GCA_036795535.1 Spirochaetota bacterium | reverse complement strand
CGCCGGAAGAGGTGCCCCTGGCCCAGCGCATGATCGTCGAAAAGGCGGCCATCAGCGGCAAGCCGGTGATCGTGGCCACCCAGATGCTGGACTCGATGATCAGGAACCCGCGTCCGACACGGGCCGAGGCTACCGATGTGGCCAATGCCGTTTTTGAAGGGGCGGATGCGGTCATGCTCTCCGGTGAAACGGCGGCCGGACAGTATCCGGTCGAGGCTGTCGAGATGATGGACCGGATCATCCGGCGTGCCGAACGTCTGGCCTATCGACGGGGGCATTACAAGGGGCAGTCCTCGTTTGTCCCTTCGCCGGGGATTACCGACGGGATGGCCCGGGCGGCTGTCGGTCTGGCTGACAACCTCGATGCCCGCTGGATTGTCGCCTTTACCCTCTCGGGCCAGACGGCCCGCATGCTTTGCAAGTATCGCTCGGCCGTTCCGGTTGTCGCACTGACGCCAAATCCCGTGGTTGCCCGGCGTCTCTCGCTCTACTGGGGCCTCACGCCGATCGCCGTCGCCAATGCCGACGAACTCGAGAAGGTGATGCAGATCACCCGGGGTACCTTGGCTGCACTGGGCATGGTCCGCGAGTTGGACAAGGTCGTCGTGTTGACGGGCGTGCCCCTTTCCGTGGCCGGCACGACCAATCTGGTCCGTGTTCTCCAGATTCCCAAAGAGGGTGAGAGCGAGCTGGCGGCGTCGGCCACACTCAATGGCGAGCGCTGGCGCTGGAGGATCGACGATGATGCCTGCATCCGCTGCGGAATCTGCGCGAGCATCTGTTCGTGCGGAATCTACTCCATGGGTGGTCGCAGGGTCGAGATCCACCGCGAGCGGCTCTCCGAATGCTTCCTGGATATGCAGTGCGTCGAGGCCTGTCCGGTCAAGGCGATCTCCATAGCGGAATAATCTGTCGGGCAATTCTTATGGTCAGGTTTTGCTGAATGGTCTTGTCCCGTGACGGGCCAGGATCATTTGTATGGAAACGGGCAAGACCAAGACCGTTCAACTATCGACACAATGTGCCGGGCCGGTCATGCGGTCGTCCGCTGGTGGTGTCTGGAGCAAGTACGAAACCGCCGTCTCGCTGGTTTCGGGGTTATCGCCGTACTGATCGTACCCTGACTGGCTGCAACCCGGCGACGATCATTCGTTGTTCAATCGGGCGACTGGGCACTCAGACGCGATTTTTTGTTGTTCAGCGGCTAATGATAAACAGTCCATAGTGCGCGAACAGGTTTGGCCAGATTCGCGCGAGGAGACTCTTGCGCCGGGTCAGTCCGGGGAGGAAATACCTCCGCTCGATCGTGATCCCGTTGTCCCGGCAGAATTTGAAGAAGTCATTGATCGTCAAGAGGTGGATATTGGGCGTGTTGTACCATTCGTAGGGCAGGAGGCGGTTTTTCGGCATCCGGCCTTTGAAGAGCAGCCCGAAGCGGATCCGGAAATGGGCGAAGTTCGGAAAGCTGATGATGACTTTTTGCCCGATCCGCAACATCTCGTCGATGGATTTTTTCGGATTCCAGATCACTTGCACTGTCCGGAGGGCCATCACGTAGTCAAACGAGTTGTCTTTGTAAAACTCGTTCAAGCCCTCGTCGATGTCCCCCTGGAGGACCGAGAGGCCCTTGTTGACACAGGCCAGGACATTCTCTTCGTCGATCTCGATCCCGCGGGCTTTGACCTTTTTGGTATCCACCAGGTTTTTCAAGAGGGAGCCGTCCCCGCATCCGACGTCAAGAACCTTGACACGATCGGAGATATTCTCGGCGACGATTTCAAAATCGATGCGGACATCAATGTTCTGCAATTCGGGGTCAGGGGGTGTCGGCATCAGCCAGTTCCTTGTCCAGGTTGTCGAGGAAACTCTTTACGAGGAAGCCGAGTTTGCCGTTGATGACTTCCTTGACGAGGAAGGAATCGTGGCCCCAGTCGGCTGTGATATCTGAATACGTCACGTCAATATCATTGGCGCGCATCGCATTGACAAGATTTTTCGAATCGCGTGGCGGGTAGTGCCAGTCGGACGAGAAGGAGATGACGAGGAACTCCGCCTGCGTGTCCACGAATGCGGAACCGAGATCGTCATCGAAATCGGCGCCCAGATCGAAATAGTCGAGGGCCCGCGTGACGACGATGTAGGAATTGGCATCAAACCTGTCCACAAAGGTCGAGCCCTGATGGTGCAGATAGCTGTTGACCTGGAACTGGGGCAGTCCCGTCCCGCGGCGTCCGGACTCCCTGGCTGCGAGGCTGGCGTTGTCCTGACTGCTCACCGGATCGGCTTGCTCGTTCCGGATCGGGTCCTGGATCCTGCGGGCAAATTTTTCGTGCAGTGACTTTTCGGACATGTAGGTGATGTGGGCCATCATCCGGGCCATCGCCAGTCCCCGGCGCGGGCCTTCTGTCCCATAATAATCACCCCCCATGAAGGCCGGGTCACTGATGATCGCATGCCGCCCGACTTCGTAAAACGCGATGTTCTGCGCGGAGTGGCGGGCTGTGGTCGCGATCGGGATCGCGGAGCGGACCCTGTGGGGATGGTCAACGGCCCAGCGCAGGGCCTGCATCCCGCCCATCGAGCCGCCGGCCACACAGAAGAGGTTGTCGATTCCGAGGTGGTCGATCAGTTTGACCTGGGCATTGACCATGTCCTTGATGGAGATGAAGGGGAAGGCCGAACCCCAGGGGCGGCCTGTCTCGGGGTTGATCGACGAGGGGCCGGTCGAACCTTTGCACCCGCCCAGGACATTGGAGCAGATGACAAAGAACTTGTCGGTGTCAAATGGCTTCCCGGGCCCGATCATCGGATCCCACCAGCCTGGTTTGGGTTCCCGGCCTTTTGCGAGGGCTTCGTTGATGTCTTCGGCATGGTAGCCGGCCGCATGGGCATCCCCGGTCAGGGCATGGAGGACCAGAATGGCGCGGTCCTTGTTTTTGGGGTCACCCCAGGTTTCGTAGGCGATGGTAATCCCGGGGAGGGATTTACCGCACCGGAGTTCGAACGGCTCCTGTTCGCTGCCAAACGTGACGTACTGCGTTTCCACAAGGGGGGTATACTCCGTACCGGGGCTTGATTCCTCACTCATGGGTGGTGGCCTCCACTGCATACCTGTTCTTGCATAATAATACGAAAACCCCCGGCTGTCTTTCGTCTTTTCCGTCTCCCATCCGCGATTTTTCCCTCGTGCTTGATTATTTTTGCGGTGCCCGGTAGAATTTGTCATAGATGACCGCAATCTTGGCAGGAGACCACAGGGTTCGGCTGCCGGCAAGCGGATCGGGGGACGGGATATGGGCCAGTTTTCACTCGTGTCTGATCAGACCGATTTTGAGACACTCAACGATATTTTCGAGAATTCGACAACCCGCTTTGCGGACAGGGTCGCTTTCAGGATGAAGCGCGGCGGTGAGCAGTATGACGAGTTCACATACAGGCGTTTTCGTGAGCTGAGCATCGCCATAGCACGCTATCTGGATGATATCGGCGTCCGGAAGGGCAAGATGGTCGGTTTGATCTCCGAAAACAGGCCCGAATGGCCAATCATCTATTTTGCCATTCTCCGGACCGGAGCGACCGTGGTTCCCATGGATGCCCTCCTCGGGGAGGCCGAAATCACCCACATCATCCGGGATGCCGGGGTTCAGGTTCTTTTTTGTTCGGCGGCGCAGTTTGACAAGGTGAGCGAGGTGGATCATCTCCTTAAGGACCTGAAGAAGCTGATCGTCATGGATGCCATCAATGTCAAAAACCGCAAGATCGTCCTGTTGGACCAGGTCGTTGCGGAAGGTCGCAAGATCAAAAAAGACAGGCCGGCCAAGGTCAAGAAAGACGATATTGCGGCCCTGATCTATACGTCCGGCACAACCGGAAGCAGCAAGGGGGTCATGCTCTCCCACTGGAACATCGCCTCGAATGTCGCCGGTTTGCGGAGGATGATCTATTTTGATGAAAACGACGTCTTTCTCTCGGTTCTTCCCCTCCATCACACCTTCGAGTGCACCGCCGGGATGCTCATCCCCGTTTCGAAGGGCTGCTCCATCACGACAGCCGAGAGCCTGGCTTCGAAGAGAATCATCGCCAATATCAAGGAAACCGGGGTGACCCTGATGATGGGCGTCCCCCTGCTGTACGAGAAGATGGTCGCCGGGATTTTCCGCGGGATCAATGAAAAGCCGATTCCGGTCCGGCTCCTGGTGCACGGCCTCCTGGGGATGGTCAAGGGTGTCAAAAAACTTCTGCGGCACAACCTCGGACACAAGGTCTTCAAGTCGTTGCGAGCCAAGGCGGGCCTCGGGAGCCTGCGGATCATGATTTCCGGGGGGGCGCCGCTCCAGGCCTGGGTCGGTCAGACCTTCGAGCATCTGGGAATCAGTTTTCTCAACGGGTACGGATTGACAGAGACCTCTCCGGTCCTGACTGTCAATGTCGTGAACGATATCGACAACAGGACTGTCGGGTATCCGGTCCACGGCATCGAGCTGGCCATCGATCAGCCCGACCCGAGCGGGGTTGGCGAGCTCAAGGCCAGGGGGCCCTTTGTCATGCAGGGCTACTACAAAAACAAGAAGGCCACGCAGGCCATTCTCCGCAATGGCTGGCTGTACACCGGAGATCTGGCCCGCTTTGATGACAAGGGCCGGGTGATCATCAGCGGCCGTTGCAAAAACCTGATTGTGACGGATGGAGGGAAGAACGTCTATCCCGAAGAGATCGAGCTGGCCCTCAACTCCTCGACCTTCATCAAGGAGACTCTGGTGATCGGTTGCCCGATCTCGAAGAACAACCCGGGCGAGGAGGTCGTGGCCTATGTCGTTCCCGATTACGAGACGATTGAGGCGGCCCATGGGACCAAGATCACGGATGAAGAGATCGAAGCGCTGGTCCGGCGCGAGGTGAACCGGATCAACGAGAGTTTTGTTTCGTACAAGAGAATCAAGGAGTGCTTTATCCGGGAAGAGGAGTTCCCGAAAACATCGACCCGCAAGATCAAACGCTATCTCTTCCAGGGACGGGATATTCACGTCCGCATCTGAGTCGGGGTGCGTCCCGGTGCGCTGATATCCGGCTTGTCGGGGTGTTGTATACGGAGCATGAAATTGGTATGGCGTCCCTGAGGGACGCGTGGAAGGGATTGTCTCGAGTGGCCCACAGGATCGCAGTCCTTGTGTCCAATGATTCGGAGCGCCGCGCTCTCGAATCTCTGATCGTGTCCTATGGTTTTTTGGCGCACAAATTTCCGTCGGTGGATGCCGCCTTTGCCTCCCGCCTCCGCTTTGACCTGATTCTGATCGATTATGCCCTGGGGCATGCCGCGCTGATTGACCTGATTGCCCGGTTGGACCGGGGCTCCGGAAACCATTACGTTCCGGTGCTTGTCCTGATCGACAGTTGGCAGGTCACGAGTGCGGTTCCCTGGATCAATGATGGCGTGGACGAGTTTGTCTTCCGGCCGATCCAGGAGGCCATCCTGCATGCCCGGTTGCGGGCCCTCCTCCGGTTGGGCGAGTTTCATGAGCGGGTCCGGCGGCAGAACGTGGTCCTGCGGCGGGAGATGGAGATGGCCCGCTCGATCCAGCAGAACCTGATGGTCAACCGCTTTCCCCAGGTTGGCCGCTACAGCATTGCCTCCAGATACATTCCGGCGACCGATCTCGGCGGTGATTTTTTTGACGTCTACTCGGTTTCCGGGAGCCTGTTTGGCGTTTTTATCGCCGATGTGGCCGGGCACGGAGTCCAGGCGGCCCTCCTCTCGATGATTGTCAAGGGTGCCCTGGATGCCATCAAGAAGCAGCACTACAGTCCGGCGGCCCTGCTCGGTGAACTCAATACCCGGCTTGTTCCTCTCTTTGAACCCCTCAATACCTTCATTACGGCTTTCAGTGCGATTATCGATGTCTGGACGGGGCGTCTTCTCTACAGCAGTGCCGGTCATCCGGTGCAGTACCGTTTCCACGGGAGCGAGGTCGAGTCACTCAAAACCCGGGGCGGGATCCTCGGGCTCTCCTCCAGTCGCCAGT
>DAIREN010000160.1:0-6076 GCA_036795535.1 Spirochaetota bacterium | reverse complement strand
AAGGGGGCCGCCAGACGGGATTCGATCGAATACTGGATCCTGTTGCGCAACCAGTCCCCGGCAGCTCCAAGGTACTGCCCCTGGTCAAGATTGTTCTGCATCGAAAGCTGGTTCACGTAAAACGACCATTCGGTAAAGGGCGCAAACACAACCTCGGCCCCAAGTTGTTCCAGTCTGCGGATGACATCCCCGTTGGCAAAGCGGTTGGTGCGGACATAGATCTCCCCGACCATCCCGACCAGGACCCCATCCGGCTCCCGTCCGGGAATGGCGGCAAAGCGCGCACGGAAATCCTTCATCAAGCCCGCAAGATCCCGCTTCTTCGACTCGAGAGCCTTTTCCAGTTCGACAAGACAGGCTGCGTAGACTGCGTCGCTCTGGCCCGGGTTCGTTTCATAGGGACGGGTGGCATGGAGGGCCTTTTGCAGGGTATCGGTACAGACCATGCCCTTCCAGATATCCAGATAAAAGCCCATCGAGAGTTCCCGTAATTCCCCGTACCCGGTCCCGGAATTGGGCGAAAAAATCTCGATCCCTTCAAGTTCCTGACGCTGCAGGAGGAGTGACTGGAGACGGGCATACTCCCCGAACCGGCAGGGGCCATTGGTCGTCGGCATGAAGAAGACCGACTTCCCGGGGACGTGCCCCGGCATCTCGGCGATCCGGAAGATGTCGCCAGCCGTCAGGACCAGGGGATAGCACTCCTTTCCCGAGGTGATCTTGCGCCCGAGTTCGATATTCCGGGAGTCCGGTTCAGGCAGGACCTCCGCTTCGATACCGGCACGGCGGAAGGCCGCTGCGATGGGAATGGCCACATCGCTCATATTGGGCACCCAGACCTTCTTCCCGCGGAGAGTCTTTTGTGTCTTGACCTGGACCGGTGTGATCCGGGAAACCTCGTTCCATGCACGCGGAACCGCACTGTCCAAAAACGCTTCGAGCCGGGTCACGATGCCGGCATCCGCCGAATGCTCATCCAGTTCCAGGACAAGGAGCGGCCGGCCTGCCATGATCTCCTGGGCGTAATGCAGGAGGAAGGAGTCGGGCCCGCAACTGAAATTCGTGATATAGACCGGCAGGGTTCCGGGACGGCCGGCGATCCACTCAAGACCGCGCATGATGCGCTGGCCGTAGCGCCAGTACATGTTTCCCCAGAGTTCATCCCCGTCCTGACGCGACAAGGCATCCGCGCCGCCGGAGGCAACATGCGTCAACGGGAGGGACTCCAGTGGCAGGGCGGGAATCCCGTTTTCGGCCAACCGGCGGGGGATGTCGAGATTGAGCCCCGGGTCGCATCCGTTATAGGGCCGGCTCACGATCACGGCCAGCGGCCTGTCCCGATGGCGCTCGACAAAGGCGAGGGCTTCCCTGGCAAGTTCCTCCCGCCAGAGCCGCTGGGCCTCCCATGCCCGGGCCAGTGCCCGGGCCAGACGTTGCCTCGGTATCCCGAGGGATTTTGCCAACGGTTCAAGTTCGCGAATCACCCGCCGGTACCCGTACTGCATGTGTACCACCGGGTCAAGGAGGGGAATCTCGCGCCCCCTGAAGGCGGAGCGCAGGAGGAAAGGCGCCGACTGGACCAGGGTACAGTTGAAGTTGTGTTCGGAACTGGAACCGTCGAGTGCCATATTGATGACGGAGGGTACGAAGAGATAGTCCACACCGGCATCGAGCAGGGAACTGGCATGCCCGTGGAAGACTTTGACCGGGAAACAGGTCTCGGCAGTACTCCGGTCAATCCCGACGGTCGCAATGGCTCGCGTGGTCGGGCCGGAGGTGACGATATCGTACCCCATCGCATTCCAGAAGGCCGACCAGAACGGGAGGGTCTCATAAAAGGAGAGTGCCATCGGGATCCCGATTTTCCCGCGGGACTCCGCCGGTGGACTGGCGTTGGTGTAGCGTTCAAGAATCCTGGTGCGTTCCTTGAAAAAATCAAGCTGGTCCGCGTCGGGCGCCCTGGTCCGTGAGTGCTCGTAGCGCTCACAGCGATGCCCGTAAAAGAACGGCACCCCACCCTCCCTGCGCACCTCCCGGATCTGGCACTTGTTGGCGCAGGCGTTGCAGACGAAGGTCCGGATCGAGTAGTCGAGATCGCCACAGGCCAGACCGATGAAGCCACTCGTGAAACGCGCCTCCATCCAGGCCTCGCGCACGATGGCCGCCATCCCGATGGCACCGGTCACGTCATTGTGGGGCGGCACCCGGACATCCACTCCTGTCACGCTCCGGAAGGCCGCCGTGACTGCATGGTTCGAGGCTGTTCCTCCCTGAAAAAGGACCCGAGTCCCGATCCGCCTGTTTTCGACGACCCGGTGCAGATAATTCTTGACAACCGAATAGGCAATTCCGGCCGAGAGATTTTCGATACTGTCACCCTCGGCCATCCGGCGCACGACATCGCTCTCGATGAACACGGTGCAGCGCTGTCCGAGCGGGGCTGGCCTCGATGAGGCAAAAGCCCGTTCGGCAAAAACCCGGCGAATCGGGATTCCCATCAGGTTGGCCTGCTCCTCGATGAACGATCCGGTCCCGGCAGCGCAGGCCTTGTTCATCGTGAAATCGGTGACAACCCCGTTGTCGATCGCCACGTACTTGGAATCCTGCCCGCCGATCTCGAAGATCGTATCGGTGTCGGGGCAGAGGTGGAGGGCACCGCGGGCCTGGGCGGTGATCTCGTTTTTGACGATGTCGGCCCCGAAGAGATCCGCGATCAGATAGCGTCCCGAGCCGGTCGTTCCGCATCCCAGGACACGCACCCGGGCTCCGCATTCCTCCTGGATATCCTTCAATCCTTCGAGGACCGCATCAATGGGACGACCGGCCGTGGGGAGATAGCGTTTGGTCACAAGGCGGCCAACCGAATCGAGGAGTACCAGATTGGTACTGACCGACCCGATGTCGATGCCCAAAAACACATCGACCGTTGCACCGTCTTCCGGAAAAACGAATTTCTCTTCCTGCGCGGGATAGGCCTCCAGAGGATCCTTGAGCGGGAGAAGCCCCCCCTCCTCAATCACCGGAATGCTCGCGAGCGCCAGCGCATCCGCAAGGGGAATGCATTTCCCGTCACAATGCCCGCGCACTGCGGCTCCGATCGCTCCTGCCAGATGTCCCAGCTCGTTCACCAGGAGCTGTTCCTCTTCGAGCTGGAAAACCTTGCGCAGAAAATGGGCCATGGCCTGGTTCCGTGAAACGCCCCCCTGGAACGCGACGGGGAGATCGGGAATCCGGCCCTTCATGATGTCACTCCGGAAGGATTCGGCCATCGCCTGGCACAGTCCGGCCACGATCTCGCGGTCCGGAGTCGCGATCTGCTGGAGATGGATCATGTCCGACTTGGCGAAGACCGAACAGCGTCCGGCGATGTGGGGGATGTTTTCGGCGGAGAGTGCCATCCGGGAGAACTCGTCTTCGATGGAGAGTCCCAACCGGGCAGCCTGTTGGTCAAGAAAGGAGCCGGTCCCGGCGGCGCAGCGGGAATTCGTGGCAAAGGAGGCCAGGGAGAAGGCATCCACTCTGGCGTTTTCGGAGAGCGCCAGCCAGGCCGCGTCATTTCCGCCGATATCGATCACGCTCCGCGCCGCCGGTTCCAGCACGAGTGCACCGGTCCCTTGGGCGAAAATCTCGTTGACGACAGGCCATCCGCCGGCCGCCGCCAGACTCTCGACACCACGCCCGGTCAGGGCCAGCCGCCCGGGCATGGCGTTGCCCAGGGTTTCACGGTACGAGGCCAGGAGGGAACGGAAAACATCGAGTGCGGAACCGTCAATCCGGCGATAGACGGGATGGGTGATCCCGGTTGCTGATACCAAGGCGGCCTTGACGGCAACCGAACCGATATCGACGCCGAGAACGGGGGATGTCATGACTGAGAGCGTGTTCATCAATCAAAAATAGTGAAAATTTTATGCCGATGGATTTCCCGATTCGCGCTGGACCAGGGAAAGAATCGCGGAAAATTCCTTTTCAAGATCGGCTCCAAGCAGTCTGGCCCGGGACATATCCCAGGGATCCAGCATCTCCAGTTCCTGACCGAGGCGTGCCAGGATGCCAAAACTCATCCCCAGGGCTGCCCCCTTGATCCTGTGTGCCCGTTTCCGGATGAGGGCTTCATCCTCCCCGGCGATAGCCGTGTGGAGGTCGGCGATGTAGGCGGGCATGACACGCGGGACCTCGGTCAGGAGGCGCTGGTACATCTCGTCGTCCCCGGCCATCCGTGCCAGGAGAGCATCCCGGTCAAAGCGTCTCCGGACCTCGACAGCTTCTTTGACCCTTTCCGGATTTTTGTCGATCAGTCCGGGGAGCCAGCGCCGGATCAGGCTCTCGATCGTTCCGGCAACAAACGGTTTTGTAATGTACTCGTCCATACCGGACATGAGACAGCGTTCCCTCTCACCCTTGACGGTCCCGGCCGTCAGCGCCACGATCACGGCCCGCCGGGCTATCGTCTCCTCCCAGGTCCGGATCTCGACCGTGGCGGCATAGCCATCCTTGACAGGCATCTGCACGTCCATCAAAACCAGGTCGGGCTGGTGGGCTTTGTACGCCTCAACCGCAGCCCCGCCATCATTGACCTCGATGATTCTGGCCCCGGGGAGGATCCCCTCGATCACCGCGTGTGCCAACATGCAATTGATCTCGTTGTCATCGGCAATCAGGACAGCCACTCCCTGGTGGTCGGCCACCGGACATGCCACAGCTTCATTCGAGGGTATCGCTTCGCCTGTCCGCCTTTCGGGATCGAGGATCGTTTCGAGAATGCCCTCCAGATCACTGCGCTTGGGTGGTTTGACCAAATACTGGCGGACACCGAGCGACTGCGCACGGGAAAAGATGGCCGGATCCTCGGAGGAGCGATGCATCAGACACACCACAAAGCGCAACCCGTCCTGCACCCCCCTCTGCATGACTGACTGGATGCAGTCCATCACATCCCCGCCGGCCAGCCGGCTGTCGACCATCACGAGATGCGGTGGATTGGCCGGATCAAGCAGCGCGGCAAGCTGCCCGCACGACCCGGCCTCAACAAGGTGCACGCCAGAACCGGCCAACATCGAACGCACGCCCTGCCTGACCTCTGCCTGATGGGTCACGAGGATGAGTCGAACCCCCTCAGCACCTGTGACGGGCGGCAGGGTCTTCCCGTCCGATCCGGTCACCAGCTCGAAGGAAAAACGGCTGCCCTGACCGGGCGAGCTCTCGAGGCTGAGGCCGGAGCCCATTTTTTCGAGCAGACGCTGGGAGATGGCCAGCCCAAGACCGGTCCCTCCGTATTTTCTGGTTGTTGAAGGATCTGCCTGGCTGAATGAGGTAAAGAGCTTTTTCCGCTGCTCCTCACTGATGCCGATACCCGTATCCTGCACCGAAAAGCGGACCCTGACACTGTCACCCTCCCGGGCCACGAGCCCGGCCTCAAGAGTAACCGCCCCCCTCTCGGTAAACTTGACGGCGTTGCCCAGCAGGTTGACCAGAATCTGGCGCAAGCGGACCGGATCGACAAGGATTTGTCCGGGGAGCAGCGGATCGATCAGGAGAACCAGCTCAAGCCCTTTGGAGTGTGCCGCCAGCTTGACAAAATCGGCAGTATCTTCGCACAGGCCCGATACGGAGATCATCTCGGGATCAAGTTCCATCCGACCGGCTTCGATTTTTGAAAAATCGAGTATGTCGTTGATCAGATCCATCAACGAGTTGGTCGAGTGGACAATGTTTTTCATGTACTGATCCTGCAACGGATCGAGCCTGGTCCGGGACATGAGATCGGCAAACCCGATCACGCCGTTGAGCTGCGTCCGGATCTCGTGGCTCATGTTGGCCAAAAACCGGCTCTTGGCCTGGGATGCCTCTTCGGCCAGCCTGCGTGCATCGAGCATGGCCGCCTCGGCCTCCTTGCGCAGGCTGATATCCATGTGTGTGCCGTACATGATCAGTGGCCGGCCGTCGTCGGTCCAGCGCAGCACCTTCCCCCTGTCATGTACCCAGACCCAGTGCCCTTCCCGGTGCCGCATGCGGCACTCGCAATCGTAAAACTCCAACTGTTGTGAAAAAACCCGTTCCAGTTCCTTTTGGGAAC
>DAIREN010000159.1:0-6185 GCA_036795535.1 Spirochaetota bacterium | reverse complement strand
CCGCCGGGCATTTCGGCGATCAGGTCGAAGTTTTTGAGCAGGTAGTCGAGGTTCATTTCTTCTTCCCCGAGGTTTCCCTGAGTGCCGCTTCGAGGGCGTGCTTCAGTTGCTGGCGGGTGGCAGCGATGTCGGCGAGGAGCTTTTTGTATTCGGGGAGCAGGGTCTCGAGGTCGGCGGGGCCCTCGTCCTTTGTGTGCGGGTTTTTCAGGTCGAGGTTGTAGTTGCCGGCCTTGATCGTCTCGATGCTGACGCGCCAGGCGTGTTCGTTTTCGACACGCTTGTGCCACCAGTCGCGCTCGGGCTGGAATTCATCGATGCGGATCGGCTTGGTCTTGTTGTAGGTCTTGACGCCGGGCGGATAGGGATGCTCGTAGTACCAGATCTCGCGCGTCGGTTTGCCCTTGGTGAAAAAGAGCAGGTTTGTGCGGATGCCGGTGTAGGGGCTAAAAACGCCGTTGGGCAGGCGGACGATCGTGTGCAGGTCGCACTCGGCCAGGAGCGCTTCCTTGATGCGCGTCTTGACACCCTCGCCGAAGAGCGTGCCGTCGGGCAAAACGAGGCCGGCACGGCCACCCGGCTTGAGGAGCTTCATGATCAGCACGAGAAACAAATCGGCTGTCTCGCGGGTGCGGAACTCGGCCGGGAAGTTGGCCTCGATGCCGTCCTCCTCCATGCCGCCAAAGGGCGGATTGGTGACGACGACGTCGACGCGTTCCTTCGGGCCCCAGTCACGCAGGGGGCGCGCCAGCGTATTGTCGTGGCGGACATTGGCCGGAACATCGATCCCGTGCAGGAGCATGTTGGTCACGCAGAGGACGTGCGGCAGGTGCTTTTTTTCAATCCCGTGAAAACAGTCCTGGATCCTGCGTTCGTCGGCCGCCGTCTTCGCCTGCGCGCGCAGGTGTTCGATGGCACAGGTCAAAAAGCCGCCGGTACCGCAGGCCGGGTCGAGGACGGTCTCGCCCAGGCGCGGGTCAATCTGCTGGACAATAAACTCGGTCACGGCGCGCGGTGTGTAAAACTCGCCGGCGTTCCCGGCCGCCTGCAGGTCGCGCAAGAGTTTTTCGTAGATGTCACCGAAGAGATGACGGTCCTCGCTGGCGTTAAAGTCGATCCCGTTGATCTTGTTGACGACCTGACGGAGGAGCGTACCGTTTTTCATGTAGTTGTTGGCGTCGGCAAAGGTCGAGCGGATCAGGACCGGCAGCTTGTCGCCGCCCGCGACAGGCAGCGACTTGAGCCTGGGCAAGAGCGTATCGTTGACGAAGGCCAAAAGAGCGTCGCCGGTGATGCCCTCCTCGTTGGCTGCCCATTGGTCCCACTTGAGGGCCTTGGGCAGGGGCGACTTGTAGTCCGGGCGGAGCAGGATCAGCTCCTGCTCGCGGTCACTGAGGATCTTGAGGAACATCAGCCAGCCAAGCTGTTCGAGGCGCTGCGCGTCGCCGTAGGTGCCGGCATCCTTGCGCATGATGTCCTGCATTGACTTGACCAGACCTGAGACATTGGGCATCGCGTTTTATCCTTCGTCGGGCATCCCGGGCAAACGCGCGGGACGGATTGTCAGTACCTGCATCTGGCGAATGGCCGCGCTGTTCAACCGCTGCAGTCGTTCGCCCTGGGCAAGTTTCATCCGGATCAGTTCGGCATTGAGTCCTTCAATATTGGCCAAGACAAGAAGCTGTTCGATCGATGCGTGGTCGCGCATATTGCCGGGCAAGTCGGGATTGGCCTCGCGCCACTCCTGCGCTGTCTGCCCGAAAAGGGCAACGTTTAACAGATCAGCCTCGGATGCGTAGGTCGCCATCATCTGGCGTGGTGTCAGCTCTGCCGGAATCAAATGCGTCTTGACGGCATCGGTATGGATGCGGTAGTTCAACTTGGACAGTGTCCGGTTGAGATCCCATGCCAGCGAGAGTCGGCTGTTTTCTTCATCTTTAAGGCGCTGGAATTCCTTGATCAGGTACAGCTTGAACTCGGGACTGATCCACATGCCGAATTCAAAGGCGATATCCTTGTGGGCAAAGGTACCGCCATAGCGGCCAGTCGTTGCGCGGAGACCGATGGCATTGGTCTTTTCGACCCATTCCCGTGTACTGAGCTTGTAGCTGTTCAAACCAACCTGACTTTTAATTATGGCGAATTCGCCATAATTAAAATCCGGATTATGTATCGTTTCCCATATTCCAAGAAATTCGACCGTGTTCCGGTTCCGCAGCCAGTCAGAAATGAAAAAATCACCGTCTTTGGCCTTGAGCATGTCCGTCAGGGAAATGAAATCACACCCGGCCTCGGTGAAAACCGTTATTGATGTACCCTTGACCTCAATAACCGTCTTTTTTGTTTTTCCCATACGTTATGCCACCTTCTCGTAAATCGCCCGTTCGAGCTCATGCAGGGCCGCGTCGAAGGCGTCCTTGCCGCCGAAGAGACGGACGATCTCAATCGGGGTCCCGAAGGACGAGAGCGGATCGACGCGGAGGATCTCGGCCGACTCGACGCTGCCAATACCGGCATCCGCATATTTTTCGAGCAGGGCATCGAGAACGGCTCGGGCCCTGTCGCCGTAGCGGGCAAAGACATCCCGCTTTTTGACGGCCTCGGCCCGTTCGCGCCGGGTCAGGGGCGGCCGGTCCCAGGCGATATGGCAGACGAGGTCAAAGGGATCGCAGTCGCGCCCGAGGGCATCGGCCAGATCATCGAAAAACACACCACGCTCGGCCAGGGCATCCAGGACTGCCTGCTTGCGTTCGGCCGAGTTCCAGGCGGCAAGAAACTGGTCAAGGGTTGCAAACGCCGAAAGGACGCTTTTTTTGCTGTAGTCGCGCAGGGATTCGGTGATCAGTTTTCCGTCAGCGTCAAGGTACTGGACCCGCTCATGCAGGACGCTGACCGCGACATCGTGCACGTAGTATTTTGAGGGTCCGCTTCCCGGATCTGGCGTACCGTACCTGTTTTTCCAGGCCGGTTGTTCGGCAACGGAATATTCTGGCGGATCGGAGGACAGCCCGGATTCATCCGGCTCGCCTGCGTCGTCTTCAGGCGGGAGGGGCGCACCGCCCGGAACCCAGTCGTGGTGCTGCACGGGCTCGCCATCAAAGTCCGGATCGGCAAAGAGTTCGGTCGCACGGCGGAAGTCGAGAATCGTGAAATACAGCTTGCCGTAATCCTCGCGGATGCGGGTACCACGACCGATGATCTGCTTGAACTCGGTCATCGAGGCGATGCGCTTGTCAAGGACGATCAGACGGCAGGTCTGGGCATCGACCCCGGTTGACATCAGTTGCGAGGTCGTGACGATGACCGGATAGGGGCTTTCGGGATCGATAAAATTGTCAAGCTGCAGCTTGCCCTCGTCGTTGTCACCGGTGATCCGCATCACGTAGCGCTTGTCGGCAGCCGCAAGATCGGCATTGGCGTTGACAAGGGCCTGGCGCATCGCTTCGGCATGCTCGATGTTTTCGCAAAACACAATGGTCTTGGCAAAACGGTCAGTGGTCTTGAGGAACTCACTGATGCGCGCGGCAACAACGATGGTCCGCTGTTCGAGGACAAGGCTGCGGTCAAAGTCGGTATCGTTGTAGATCCTGTCCTCTATTTCACGCCCGTGCCGGTCACGCTGGCCAGCCTCGGGCCGCCAGCCCTCAAGGTCGCGGTCGAGCCCGACACGGACAACCTTGTAGGGGGCAAGAAAGCCGTCCTCGATCCCCTGCCTGAGTGAATAGGTGTAGACGGGTGGCCCAAAATAGTCAATGTTGGAAATATCCTTTGTCTCCCTGGGTGTCGCGGTCAGACCGATCTGGGTTGCTGACGAAAAGTATTCGAGCACCTGACGCCAGGCGGCATCATCCGCGGCGCTGCCCCGATGACACTCGTCAACGATGACCAGGTCAAAAAAGTCCGGCGAAAACTGTTTGTAAATATTGCGGTCCTCTTCGGCTCCGGTCACAGCCTGATAGAGGGCGATGTAGATTTCGTAGGACTTGTCGGCGGTGCGATTGGTGATTTTTGTCAGGGCCTTGCCAAAAGGCTTGAAATCATTGGTCCGGGTCTGGTCGGCGAGGATATTGCGGTCGACGAGAAAGAGGATGCGCCTTTTTGCCCCGGACTTCCAGAGGCGCCAGATAATCTGGAAAGCGGTATAGGTCTTGCCGGTCCCGGTTGCCATCACAAGCAGAAGCCGTTTTGTGCCGCGTGCAATGGCCTCGACTGCGCGGTTGACGGCGACGAGCTGGTAGTAACGGGGTACACGCCCGGAGCCGTCGTCGTAATAGTCCTGGGTTGTAACGGCGTCCTCCTGCGGGGTCAGGTTGCGGCTGCGGGCGTAGCGGGCCCAGAGTTCGGCCGGCGCCGGAAAGGCGTCCATCGGCAGCTCGCGTTCGACAGGGCCGGTCAGGGCCGTCCGGTCATGCTCGACAAAGGCGTCGCCGTTGGTACTGTAGGCAAAAGGAACATCCATGATTTCGGCATAGGTCAGGGCCTGCTGCATGCCGGCCCCGGGAGCATGTGTGTTATCCTTGGCCTCAACGACAGCCAGGGGCAGATTGGTCTTGAAAAAAAGGACGTAATCGACACGGCGTGCCTCGCCACGGGTCACGGTCTTGCCCCGGACAATGACACGGCCCCTGGTGAGAGAGTATTCCTCGAAGACCTGCGTCGCGAGGTCCCATTTGGGACAATCTGCCCTGCCGGTAATGGCCGGCAGGATGTACTTGGAGCGGATATCCGCTTCGGTCAGTTCACGCTTGTCCATCGGCCCGTCTTTATTGCCAGATTTATACCGCTAAACACTCCTTGAAATATACCTGTCCATATATTCCCTGTAAAGACCTGAATTTGTGCAGCAGGCTTCGCGGGTTTGGACTTCAATGTGCCCCCATCCTCCCCCGCCCCTCTTCGAGGACTTCGTGGGAGAGGAGATGCTTTCCGTCATGTAAATGCAATATATCCAATTATATATGACAGCCAGGGTAGTTCGGCTTCCGCTGAAATCGTGCATGATCCTGCATGGGTTTCGGATTCATGATGATTCCCCCTCCCAACCTCCCCCGCCCCTCTTCGAGGACTTCGTGGGGGAGGAGATGTCCTGCGGTATAGCGATAGCATTTTGTACCCACACTCCTGCGCAACTGCCTCGCCCTTGCCGCCAACATCATCGGCCTGCCGCCTCCCGCCCCCGGAGGGGGAGGGCTGGGGAGGGGGAAACTTTAGCCCTTCCCCGCCCAGGAGAGATGCGTCCCCAGTTTCGGAATCAGAAGAGAGGGGGAGCGCGAGACCCGGAAGACCGCACATCGGGCGACAAGGACGAAATTGTCTTGCCAGCCCAGCCCGCGGCTCGTACCGGCGTCAGCATGCGACATCTCGTTCCATAAACCCGATACAGCGATTCTGACCCTCCAGTTAATCAGACTCCGGCGACATCCTGTCGCAGAACGAGTCTCCAGTCTTCCATGCTTCCGATCCTGTCGCAGTGCCGGCACATCGCCATTACCCCTGCAGAGGGGCACATCGCCATCCATGGCTCTCGCGCGCGGGGGCAGGCTTGCCCCCGGAATGAGCTGTTCAGGAAAGTCCAGGCAGACCAGAAACAGGCCGCCACTATGTCCATGCAGATTGCTTCGGATCAGATGCGGGCATCAAAAAAACCGGCGCCAGCGTTTGCGTCTGGCAACCGGTTATCATGAACCCGTCTGATTATGTTATTTGAAATCCGGAATGGGATAATTGTCGACCACAAAGTCGATATCCTTGTCACCACGGCCGCTCAGGTTGACGAGGATGGACTGGCGGGGTTTTTCCTTGGCCAGTTTGAACGCGTAGGCGACGGCGTGGGCACTCTCAAGGGCGGGGATGATCCCCTCCTTGCGCGAGAGGCGGAAGAAGGCGTCAAGACACTCGTCATCACTGACGGTATCGTAGACGACCTTGCCCTGGTCCTTGAACATGGAGTGCTCGGGACCGACGCCGGGGTAGTCAAGTCCGCTGGCGATCGAGTAGACGGGGGACGGCTCGCCCTTGTCGTCTTGCAGGAGATAGCATTTGAAGCCATGAATAATCCCGGGCTTTCCGTAAGTCATTGTCGCGGCGTGATCCCCGAGCTTGCCCGACCGGCCCAGAGGTTCGACTCCATAGATGGTTGTATCTTCGACATCAAGGAAGGCCGAGAAAATTCCCATGGCATTGCTGCC
>DAIREN010000158.1:0-6358 GCA_036795535.1 Spirochaetota bacterium | reverse complement strand
CAGGCCACCATGCAGCACTGATCAGGCTGGTATAGTCCGGGCCCGGGAAAAAGAGACCACCGACGACCAAGCCCGAAAGACTGGATGCGACCAGTGTCGAGATTCCGTACCGCTTCCACCAGAGACCGGCAATGACGGGGACAATAGTCGCCGCTGCCAGAAGGTCAACCACAAGGAAAAGATAGAGGACAGAGATGTTAAGGGCGGCGACCAGAACCGCAAGGACTCCGAGAAGCGCCGTAATGCTTCGCGCGAGGGTGAGCGCCTTTTTCTCGTCATGTGGTTGGCCGGCCTTGCGCAGCATGAGGATGCTGGCCATGGCATTTAACAGGGTATCGCTTGAGCTCATGGTGAGCGAAAGCGCCAGCACGAGGACGATCAGCAAGAAAACGGGTGAAATGAATTTGAGGAGGACAAAGAGGGACTGCGCTGCTGCAGGCTGCCCCTCCCCTCCGACCAGACCGGCTCCACCTGCAATCAGCCCGAAGACTCCGGCCAGGGCAATCATGACAATCGTGATCACCCCGGCAATCCCGAACGAGCGTTTCATAACCTTTTCAGTCGTGCAGGAATAAATCCTCTGCCAAAATCCTTGATGTAAAAAGGTTTGAGGCAGTCACCCCGATAATGAGTACGATCCCGAACTGGATACCTGACCATGAGCCAAAATCGAAAAGCCGGGCTGCATGTATGGATGCCGGATCGACGCGGTCGGCACTTCCCCCAAAGACGCCCACCAGCACGAGCAGGAGCAGGGGAAGAATCACGAGAAACTGGACGACGTCGGTGAGGATGCTGGAAGGCAGCCCGCCGTAAACGGCATAGGCCAGGGTAAAGGCCATCACCGCCGCCGCTGTTGCCCAAACGGGGAACCCGGCCACCGTATTGAACGCACCCCCCACCGCCGTCATCTCGGCACACAAAAAAACAAGCATATAGAGGAACATGAACGCGAGGACAAACAGCGCGGCGCTCCGTCCAAAACGGGCCTGCACATAGTCCGAGAGACTGCGCCCCTGGGGGTATTCCCTCCGCACGCGGGCCCCGACAGGGACAAGCAGGAGCATGGGCAGGCCCTGACCGATGGCGTACCCGGCAATGGCCGCCACACCGAAGCCGGCCGCGGCCTCGGGAACCGAGTAGAGGATCCAGGCCCCGGTCAGGCAGGCCACGACACTGCAGGTCGCCGCCAGCGAGCCTGTCCGGTTGCGAAAGATGATGTAGTCATCGAGATTTTTTGCGACCCCGCGACGGGCCAGAATACCGATCACGGCAAAGGCCGCCGCGACGGCACCGCCAATGATGATGATCAATTCCTGAGAAATCATGGTACCACCTCCGACTTTTTTTAATGAACAACCTCGGACGAGCGGGGCTCGACTCGCCCTGCGGGTGTTGGTTGTTCACTGTCACGTCTGCCGGAGATGCCCACGGGATATCGCGGGAAATGATCGCCTTCCTCCGCCGGTATGATCCGGATCAGGTTACAAGGGTTTGGCGCGTTCTACCGCGCCCTCTCAGCCACACTCCATGCGGCACCCCTGGCGTTCGCAACCGCTTAATAGTAGCCAGAGAATCAGGATCCGTACAGAAGAATGTGTGGAAAACGATCAGGTGATGACACGCTAACACTGCACGAATTTGCAATACAATAATCGGACTCCGGGACACACATGAAAACATCATGATTTTCTGCTGTGACTCCGGGAAACACAACACGGTTTTGTAATGGACGCAAGACCAGCCGCGAAAAAACCAGCCCCCGTGGAGGCTGGCCTTGGAGTTACAAACCTGATTTCATTTTTTGCCGGCTTCAGCGGGATCCTTGACGGTATACCCGTCCGGTACCGCAAATCGTTCGGCCGGAACATCGATATCGAACTCGGCCTTGGTGGCCTTGTCGGTGACAGCCATCTTGCCGGTGGATTCCATCAAAAGCTGCACACCTTTATACCCGGCCATGGTGACGACCATACCTTGGTACTCGGCCTTGTACGCGTCACAGGTAAACCCGAGGATGGTCATTGAGGGCAGAATAGTGACCCCCTTGCCATTTTTCACCTGATCGATATTGACGTCCTTCATCAATCCGTAGCGCCAGGCTTCCTTCCAGGCGACCTTTTCGTCATTGCTCATCCGGATCGTATACTTGTGGGATCCATCGTAGATGTTGATTTCGGTCAGCTTGTCACCGAGTGAGGTTTCAACCCTCTCTTTGGTGCCGAAGTCGTCAAACCAGTAGACTCGCTTGAGCTTCATACCTTTCGGACCGAATTCGGACTCGATTTTGCCCGACTTGACCGCATAGCGCTTTTTGGCAGAAACAACGGTCTCCTGCTTTTTCGCTCCTTCATCACCACCCTTGGCAGGCGCATCCCCGCTCTTGCCACAAGCGACAAGCATGGCAAACGCGAGCACCAGTCCGGCCAGCAACACACTCTGCTTCATACATCCTCCGTATACAATGATTTCCCGCTTCAGCGGGTCGGTCATTGAATGAACATTCACTCAACAGAGGACATCGTATCACATGGACACGATCTGTCAATTTGTTTGGTCCGAAAAAAACAAAAAATCCGTATTTCTACGAATTGTCACGGAGACCACATTCAACGATACTTGTCCTATGCAAGCTCCCTTGGGAGCGGATCCTGCAGCACTGTTGAACACCTTGCATAAGAATTATCAACCCGCACCGGGGCCGTGTCTGCAGGGACACGGCCCTTTTTTTGCTCTCTCTGCCTCCCTCTACGGGCGAAGTGCTCGTCAAGCGTACCCTTCAGCCGGCTCCCTGAGTGCGAAATCAACACATGCGAGTCCTTCGCTGGCAGTGGAAACTTTGGACGGATTTGACCCGGCTCGCGCTTCGTGCTATACTGCACCCATACCGGCCACAAGGAGTTCATCCATGCTTGACAGCCCGGTCTTTCTGGCCTTGGTCTGGGGCATTGTCTCGTCGCTCTCAATGCCCGGCGGCGCTCTCCTGGGGATAACCCTCACTCCGCCGGCCCGGTTTCTCTCCATCCTGATGGCCTTCGGTGCCGGCGCCCTTCTTTTTGCCGTTTCCTTCGAGATTTTTGCCGGCGCCGCCGAAAAAGCCCCCCTGATGCTTGGACTCGGTGCGATCTCGGGTGGCATCCTCTTTGGTGTCATCAACCGGCAACTCAACGACAGCGGCGCCTTCATCCGCCGGACCAGCCTGATCAGGCGCCAGATTGTGCGTGAAAAGCGACGCTTCGCCCGGCAGGCAATAGCCCATCTCTCGCGGGTTACGCTCTTCCGCAGCCTTCCCATCCCTCTTGTTGTTCGCCTGGCTCCCAATATCCGGGTCGAAGATGTCCCCGAGGGAACGCTCTTTTTTCGCGAGGGCGATCAGGGTGACCGTCTCTACTGCATCGTCGCCGGAGAAGTCCGAATCAGCCGTGGCCGCCGTACCATCGCCACCCTCGGAGACAACGAAACATTCGGCGAAATGGCCCTGGTCACCCGCAATCCCCGCAACGCCACAGCCCGCGCCATGGTGGATTCGCGGATCTTCTCGATCCCGCATGATGATTTTCAGGCCGTCCTCTCGGAGTCACCCGAGCTGAGGGCGGATGTCGAATCCCTGGTCTCAAAACGCTGCGACGAACTCGTCGCCAGTGGTACGGCCGCCCGGGCCCAGGACTGGAAGCGGAGCGGGCTTTCCTATCTGAGGGATATGTCCATCCAGGTATCTGTCAACGAAATCGCCAGCCTTCCCGCGAATCTCATCAAAAGAAAAAATGTGGCCCTGGCCATCTGGGCTGGAATCCTGATGGACTCCATCCCGGCCTCTCTCGTCATCGGGATGTCCTCGACCTCAAGTGCCGGCATCAGTCTGGCCCTGATCGCCGGTGTCTTTCTGGCAGATCTCCCCGAGTCCATCACCTGTGCCGCCCACATGCAGCGCGGCGGGATGTCCCGCAAACGCATTCTCCTGCTCTGGACATCCATCTCCCTCCTGACCGGGCTCGGTGCCATGGTGGGTGCGCTTCTTCCCGGAGCCGAGTCAGCCGGCGGAATGCGCTTTCTTGAGGGAATGGCCGGCGGTGCCATGCTGGCATCAATCGCCGAGGCCATGCTCCCCGATGCCGCCGAAGGCGGAAGCGGGATTACCGGGCTGGCCACCGTCACCGGTTTCATGGCCGCCTTGGCCCTGCGCTGAAAAAATCCTGTTTAACAAATTTCCGCAATACACGACAGGGTATGTGCGTATTCCTGATCATACACAGCAACAAACGGAGGCAGCCCATGGACAAACACGAATACAAACTCTTGAACAAAAACACACTCTCCAAACGTACCCTCAACAGACAGGTTGGCATCGTATCCCATGCCGGACATATGCCATACTACAATTTGAGGAATATATATATGTTCCTGGAAAAAAGTTTCCGTCATTGTGACTATTATGATTTGCTCAGCCCGGAAAACCTGTACAAAATACTCGTCAAAATGGCACCCTGGCTTCCCCGGGAAGGAGATCCTGTCTTCCTTGTTCTGGTCTTTCTCATTCTGACCTCGGACAATCCATTTACCAAGGCCGCGTCCGAGGGGCGCACCATCAATCCTCTGACCCTGGCCATCGCCAAACGGGAACTTGAATCTCTTGAAGTGATCGCACGGACAGGCGCGAAACGTGTTTTTGATATCTTCTCGATGACAAAAGCCTGCCAGCCGCTCGAGTTTGACGGAATTTCTGTCTGTGACGAACCCTGCGAGCGTACCCCGCTCCCCGAATTCCAGCGCATGCTTGATCTCTTTGCCTCCCCGGTTGCCTGGGGCAACCACATTCCCGAGCTTGAACGCTGGCATCGCAAGTGGGGCTACGGAGTGGGGATCCACCATCTGGCCTTCAACTTCGAGAACGACAGTATTTATGGCTTCGACTTCACCCCTCTCTTCAATACCGCCATTCCCCACCCGTCCGATTTCATCGGATACGAGGATGAGCGGACAACCATCAGGGAGAACACGCGGCGTTTTGTGGAAGGCCTTCCAGCCCACGACATGCTTCTCTACGGCGACCGTGGAACCGGCAAATCCTCGACCATCAAACTCATGCTGCGGGAATTCTCCGGGCAAGGATTGCGCATGATCGCAACCGACAACAACGTCAAACTCCTCACAGAACTTTTTTCAACAGTCCGCAACCATCGCTGGAAATACATCCTCTTTATCGATGACATCTCCTTTGAGTCCTGGCAATCCAGCAGCGCCCTCGAGTTCCGCTCCCTGATCCAGGGAGACCTGATCGATCGGCCCAAAAACGTGATCTTTTACGTGACCAGCAACCGCCGCACAATCGTCCGCATGGAAACCGATGACACCGAATCGCATTCTTCAAAGCTTTCGGCCGAGGACCGCCAAGAGATCCTGGCTCTCTCGGACCGCTTCGGCGTCAAGATCTGGTTCCAGACCCCGACCCAGGAGCAATACCTGGATATCGTCCGCGGACTGGCCCGGCAGTACGGGATCGCGATGGCCGAGGATGAACTTGTGGGCAAGGCCCTGCAATGGGAACGCTGGAACAACGTACGCTCCCCTCGCACCGCCCATCAGTTCATCCGCAGTCTGGTCACCACACCACTCCCGGATTGACACTGAGGTATCAATCAGCCTTGCGGATCATGATCAGGAGCATCTTGAAGCGGATCCGGGCCAGGAGGGCATGCGGCTTGTTGGCCGGCATGATCAGCATCTCTCCTGCCCGGACCGTCTGCGCGTCACCATCAATGGTGATCTCCGCCTCGCCGTCCAGAATATGCACCACCGCGTCGTAGGGCGAGGTATGTTCGGACAGCCCCTGCCCGGCGTCAAACGAAAAGAGGGTCAGGTTCCCGGCTTCCTTTTTGTCGAGGATCGTTTTTGAAACCACGGAGCCCTCGGCATAGGCCACGGATTGGCCGGGGTCGAAGGCTGTTCCAATAAAGTTTGTTTCCATAATCAGTGCCCTTGTTTTCAGTTTTGTCCCAGCATCCCGCGCTTGAGACCGGACTGGACGGGATCCGGCCCGAGCCAGATGGCAAAGAGGGCCTTTTTGAAGGCAAGACCGGGTATTGTTCCGAGCGTCCTCTGTGACTGCGTTCCCTTGACCTGATATGATGCCGTCAGCCCGCTTCCCGGAACATAGGTCAAATAGATCAGATCTCCGACCTGGATATTGATCCCTGTAAAAAATGCAAGAAACCGCTCCCGCTCGGGGGCTGGATATCCCAGTGCGGCCACGTCCTGAAAACCCTCACGGGTCGCCGACATGAATCGGTCACGTGTCAGCTTGGACGAATCAACCTTGAGGATGACGGACATCGGCTCGTCGGCGGCCACAATCGCTTAA
>DAIREN010000157.1:0-6390 GCA_036795535.1 Spirochaetota bacterium | reverse complement strand
ACCGCCCGCTGCCAACAGGGAGAGATAGACGCCATACCCGGCAGCCGCACCGATCAGGCCGGCACCACGGACAAGCATCGAAGAGATGGCATCACAGATTCCATCCACGGTCCGGATCTCGCGAATCTCGAACCGGTGGGGAAGAAGACTCTGGTCGATGATACAGACTGTGCGACCGTCGCCAAGCCAGATCGTGCGGTACGGCCGCCCGTCAACCTTCATCCCCGCCCTCCGTCTCGCGGGATGCCGGTATTTCCGGAGTATTTTCAAGCATTCGGAAGCGCATGCTCTCGTTCAATTCGATGATGGAGACAAGGGGCATCTTGCGGTAGGCCTTGCGCCGCAGCCGGTTCTTTTTGAACAGCATGCCATAGACGGGAAAACCAGTTTCTCCATGATAGGTATTGGTTCCCAGCCACGTCCGGTCGATGGCATCCAGGAGCATCCCCATCGTCAGCCGCTCGGGGGAGATGCGGAGCATGAAGCGCTCCTCCTTGCCGGCAACCCGGACCAGAAGACGGGCCTGTTCCATCCGCTCGACGATCATCCGCACATCCCTGGCAGGAGCCCCGGTCTCGCTGGCCATCCCCGTTACCGTCGACCCAGGCTCGCCTCCGCCCGGCAACAGGGCATCCCGGGCCAGAATCATGGCCGTCATCAACCCGATACGCAATTCATCCGTCCGGTTGATCCCTTTGCTCCGCTCGAGGGCCGTCAGATGTTCGAGATTGTGCCGGACAAAAACGACAATCACGGCATACAAAACGATGATCCAGACGATAAAAAGCCAGAGGAAGAAAATCGGCAGGGCTGCCAGCGAACCGTAGATGATGTTGGTCGACACGGCCAGACTCGTGTAGTAGACAAAAACCTCTTTCGAGACGAGGTAGAGAACGGCGCCAAGGACAGCTCCATGCCAGGCCCTTGACCCCCTGATGGCACAATTCGGCATGACCCGGAGCAGGGTGTAAAAAGCGAGGACCACCATGAAAAACGGAAACAGCGTCTCGCCAAAAAACAGGGAGAATCCGCCGACGATGCTCTCCCCCAACTCCCGGACATGGTTCGTGACCATGAACGAGAGAATCGTGAACACCGGAACAGCCATGAGGATCACACCATAGCTGCGCAACTGATCAAGGAACCGCCGGTTCTTCGGGACATTCCAGATTTTATTGAACGCTTCTTCGACCGAAAAGAACATCATATAGACGCTTCCGAACAAAAAGATCACGCCGACAATCCCGAGGGTCTCAACGGAAGCGGACTGGAGCATCCGGTCAATGGCCTGTGTCAGTTCTTCTCCCGCCCCGGGAGCGAGCAGGGTATAAAGATGGGGTTTGACACCGGTCTGGAGGACATTGCGCCCGTCAAAGAGCTTGAACATCATGAAGAGGACCGCAAGCAGCGGGATCAGGGAGAGAATCGTGGTGAACGAAAGCGAACCGGCCGTTTGCATGACCCGGTTTTCAAAAAACAGCCGCCACTCGAGGACCAGCATCCGGAGCCGGATGATCCCGAATCGGACCGCTTTGCTCCGGCCTTCCAAGATGGCATCATTCCAGAGATCCTCTTGCACCCACCGGGAAATCGTCTGCAGTCTGTTCATCAATCACCCTCCACAACCGTCCATACGGGAATAATAGTACCTGGCCCCGTACAGATGCAAACCGGTCTGCCATCCTCACATGACGGTTCCATGACCCTTCACATCCTGTTTTCAATAGGTTCATGCCACTGGCATGCTTGACTGAACACCGGGGTGACTGCTGTTTGAGGATTCGGGTCAGATGGCAGCCCTGCCCGTCGCGACGCTTTTTGCTATACTTTTTTTATGGGACCCCGCAGGACGCTCTTTTTGGTTTTCCTCCGCATCGGCGGCGGGATGATCGGTGGCGGGTATTCGATGCTCCCCCTCATCCAGCGGGAGGTCGAACAGCGTTGGCAGGACAAGCTGGTTTTTTCCGAAGCCCTGCCCCTGGCCCAGGCCCTCCCCGGTCCGGTGGCCGTCAATATCGCCACCATCATCGGTCGGGCTGTCGCCGGGTTCGGCGGGGCATGTTCGGCTCTGGCCGGAGTGATCCTGCCCTCGATCCTGATCCTGGGTCTGTTGGCCGCCTCGACACTGGACTGGAACTCCGCCCCCCTGATCGCGGCCGCCATGTATGGACTGCGCCCAGTCGCCATCGGACTGATTGCCTCGTCCCTCTGGCGGCTCAGGAACACATGGACAGGCGGAGTCTTCCGCCCCATCGTCGCCGGTCTGACCCTGATCCTCCTCGCTTCCGGGTTGATCCCGCCCATGGTACTGATTCTCATCGCAGTCATCGCCGCGGGATGGCACGCCTGGCGCACAAGGAAGTGCGCATGAACCTCCTGACGGTCTTCCTCGTCTTTTTTAAAATCGGACTGGCCGGATTTGGTGGCGGAAATGCCATGATCCCGCTCATTCATGAGCAACTGGTCCATCAACACGGACTTCTGGACGAAGCTTCATTTGCCAATCTGGTCGCCCTCTCCCAGTCCACTCCGGGCCCCTTTGTCCTGAATATCGCGACCTGGGTCGGATATCGGGAGGCTGGCTGGGCCGGAGCGCTCACGGCTTCCCTGGCCGTCTGCCTGCCCGGGTTTGTCCTGACCTTCTTTGGAGCCATGCTCCTGGCCCGCTCCCGGTCAAACCGGTTTGTACAACACACCCTGGTCTGGCTCCAGCCTGTTTTTGCCGGATTGATCGGCGCTACGGTCATCAATCTCCTTCCCCAGGGTATCGCTGATCCCTTGCAGGCAGCTCTGGCCCTGGTCTGTTTTATTGCGGTCGGGATCGGGAATGTCCACCCGATGGTCATGCTCGGTCTGGGTGCCCTGGCGGGGATTCTGGCCGCCTGGCCATTCTGATCAGCCGGCCATTTCCCTTGCCAATGCCCTCTCCCAAGGTGTAGACTCCTGTATCATCACAACAGGAGGCGTCATGATTCGCATAGTAAGCTCTATCAGCATTGCCATTGTCCTTGTCTTCAGCCTGTTTGCCTGCGGGAAATCCGGGAGCAGTGTCGGCAAAACCATCCGTGTCGGAGCCGAAACAACCTTCCCTCCCTTCGAGTTCAAAGAGGGCAACGAGTATACCGGGTTTGATATGGAACTCATCCGGGCCATCGGAAAACAGATCGGGATGGACGTCACGATCGAGAGCATGGGATTCGATGGCCTGATTCCAGCTCTCCAGGCCGGCAATATCGATGTCATCATCTCGGCTGTCACCATCACGGACGAACGCAAGGGCAAGGTCGATTTCTCGGATCCCTACTACAACTCCGGACTGGCCATCGTCGTTTCAAAAGACAACACCGCCATCACGTCCTTCAAAGATCTCGAAGGGAAGAAGCTGGCCGTCCAGATCGGGACAACCAGTGCGACCGAGGCCAAGAAGATCAAAAATGCCGTGGTGCGGGAATTTAATTCAACGTCCGATGCCTATCTTGAACTCAAAGCCGGTGGCGCGGATGCCGTCGTCAACGACCTCCCCGTCAGCCAGGACTTCCTCAACAAGGGCGGGAATGCCTACGCCAAACTGGTCGGTGACGTCCTCAATTCCGAACAGTACGGCATCGCGGTCAAAAAAGGGAATGCCGATCTTCTCAAAAAGATCAACGCGGCCCTGGCCGAGCTCAAGAAAAACGGTGAGTACGAAAAACTCTACGTCAAGTGGTTTGGCGTCAAGCCGTGATCAGACCTTGATCGCCTGTCAAGCCCCCGGGACGCATGCCGGGGGCTTTTTTTATTGGTCGTACAAAATATCCACTGGAACACATCAGCCCCTTCATGGCCTGAGGGTGTTCACCAAAAAACACCAAACAGTGATCCGGCTGCTGCCAAAGAGAGTGCGCAGCATCAACTCCGCCCAAGCACGATGATCACCGCTCCAGCCAACATCACAAGACTCCCCACTGCGCGCCGCGGGCTGATCCGCTCCTTGAGAACCATCCGTCCAAAGAGCATGGCCATGGGCAATTGCAACAGGGAGACCGCTTTGACGAGAACCACACCGGCCGGAATCTGCTGGGCGATCGAGATGGAGACGGCCTGCATCTGGAGCAAAAAGGCAATCCCGCTCGCCATGGCCTGCAACCAGAGGGCCGGCTGCATCCAGAGCTTGCGGCCGCTTTTGGCCAGTCCGGCCGAGGATCGTCCCATCCAGGGAAGGGCACCAAGAAAGACGATGGCGGAAAAAACGTGCCAAACAAAGGTGTAACTGAACGCGCCAGCATCGGGATCGATCTGCCTGGCGGCTTCGATCGGGATCCGGTCGAGGGCCGTTGTCAATCCGATGATCACGGTAGAGATGAACATGGCCAGGGTGGCCCGTCTGGCATCACCGGGCTGCGTCCCCGTACTGGCGGTTGCCGGCTTTCCCCGGGTGTAGAGCCAGACACCGGCCGAGAGAACGAGAACTCCGGCCAGCGATACCGTCTTGGGCACTTCTTCGTAGAGGAGAGAGACGCTGACCAGCATAAAAAGTGGCACGAGGGCCAGCCAGGGGATGGTGTCGGCCAAGGGGGAACGACGCATGGCATGGTATTGCAGGACCGAGGCCACCGCTGTCAAAACAGCGGTCAACGCGGTCACCCCGATAAAGGCCGCATTCTCCACGATAATCAGCGGCATGACACCGAGCATCGGGACGAGCACCACCAGGGCAAACCCGCGCGAGGCAAACGCGATGGCCAACGAGGGTGTCTCCCGAAGCGAATGCCGGATGATGGAATATCTGGCTGCCGAAAACGTGGCGGCTGCAATGACGAAGACGGGCCAGATCATGGGTTCGCCCGCCCCCGCCGGCCCAAACGTGCGCGGATCATGGAGAGGATCTCGCCCAGTTCACCGACTTTGAGGAGAGCCGCAACAGCGACAAAGCTGACAACGGCAACAACCAGCATCACGCCAAAGCGCAGGATAGCAAAAGAGACCGTCCGTGTCTCAGGAATCCCGAAGAGGGCGCTCACAGCCGCGACAGCAACCGACATGACGGAGGCCGCGATCAGGATCTTTGCGGACTCGCGCCCAATGAGGGACCAGTCCAGCCCGCCCGTCCGGCGGCTGATGATGGCCATCAGCAGGATGAAATTGACCGTCACGGCAATGGAATTGGCAAGCGCAATCATGGCGGTATCCCTGATGGTCAGGTGAAAGAGCACGTTGCAGAGGATGTTGACCAGAACGCTGGCCAGCGCAACCAAAAGAGGTGTCCTTGTATCGCGCATTCCATAGAAGAAGCGGTTGGCCAGAACCGTGCCCCCCATTCCGATCAGCCCGAGCGAATACCAGTAGAGGCTTTCAGCGGTCGCCTGGACTGCCTTGGCATCGAATTTCCCGCCAAGATTGAAAATCGCATCGACAATTTCAACACGGAAAAACACGAAAAAGAGGGCGGCCGGAACCATGAAAAAAATCACCAGGGCCAGGCCGTTGGCCATGCCACGACGAAAGCCTTCCATATCACCGAGGCTGGCCTGTCGCGAGAGTCCCGGCAACAGGGCTGTCGAGATGGCGATGGCAAACACCCCCTGCGGCATCTGCACCAGGAGGATCGCGTTTTGCAGGGCGGACATCCCCCCTTCATTCCATGAGGCGAAAAAAGGAACGAAGAGCTGGTTGAGCTGGACAACTCCCAGAGCCAGGGCCGCCGGCAGCATCAGGCCGAGCACCTCCCGGACTCCCGGATCACGCAGGGAGAGCGAGGGTGTATAGCGGATGCCATGCCCCCGCAGGAAGGGAAGCTGGAACAGAAGCTGGAGGACACCACCGGCCAACACACCCCAACCAAGCACATACACTCCGCGATCACCAAAGAGCCAGACAGTGAGGATCATCCCGATCGAGAACATGACCGGAGCGAAGGCCGGGGCAGCAAAGTGCTGACGTCCGTTCAGAACTCCCATGACAACAGCCCCGGCGCTCGCCAGCAGTAAAAACGGCATCATCAACTGGCCGAGCTCGACCGCCAGGGCAACACGGACGGCATCCGTTGAAAACCCGGAAACGTAGACCGGCATATAGAGCGGCGCTGTCAGAATCCCCAGCCCGACCACGGCCAGGACAACCAAGACCAGGGCATTCAGGACCCGGCTGGCCAAGAGAGATGCATCCTCAACTCCTCGCTTGGCGAGACAGGCCGAAAAAACCGGGATGAAGGCCACGGAGAGAGCACCCTCGGCGAGGAGTTCCCTGAGGGTATTGGGAATCTTGTACGCGGCCCAAAAGGGATCCAAGAGTTCCTGTGGAAAATGGTAATTGATGACCTGCATCCGGACCAGACCGAAAACGCGTGAGAGGAGGGTCGCCAGCATGATCACGATGCTCGCCTTGATGAGGATCCGTTTGTCGCTCTGTGTC
>DAIREN010000156.1:6169-6535 GCA_036795535.1 Spirochaetota bacterium | reverse complement strand
AGGCAGGCAGGCAGGCAGGCAGGCAGGCAGGCAGGCAGGCAGGCAGGCAGGCAATGGTCCACACGTATCGCTCCACGGTCAAGATTTTTCCAATCAAGCGCTAAATATATACCATTGGAAATATTTTGCAAGGCCAAAATAGCGGTCATGCGCACTCTGGGAGTACGCATGCCAATCTCGCACCCCAAGACGCGATCAATCGCGTCTCTACAAATACAACGTCATCCTCAAACGCACACGCCTCCTCCCCCGGAGGGGGAGGCTGGGAGGGGGAAAGCCTGCGTTGCGTCAATCGGATATTTGTGGCATTAATACATGGCTCGCATCACCAAAACGCGATCAATCGCGTCTCTACGAAAGAAACCG
>DAIREN010000156.1:4644-6159 GCA_036795535.1 Spirochaetota bacterium | reverse complement strand
CCTCAAAAACAAACCGAAACTGGATCCACAGCCTGATCGACAAGACCGGGATTCCAGTGAATCCGGGACACTTTTTTTCTCAAATTTGAGAATCTACAGAAAACCGGTAATCCGGGATTTCATTTTTCTCAAATTTGAAAATTTCGGCCCTTCGAGACGCCAAAAATGGCTGGCATCACCAAGACGCGATCAATCGCGTCTCTACAAAAGCACCGCACACCCCACCACGCCCGCAAAAAAATCCGCCCCGCTGCGTATCGCACACGGGACGGAGGTTGTTCACCAAAAAAACGCTGCAGCGCACACGCTCACATTACATGACGCGCGAGACGCCCTTCTTCTTGAGGCCCTCGAGAATCGAGGCTACGTCCTTGAAGCGGCTGGTCAGGATCATGGCCGCGATGACGTAGGGCTTGTAGCCGGCTTCCTTGTAGGTCTCGATGCGATAGCGCTCGAAGACCGAGGCAGCGACTTCGCCTTCTTTGCAGGAGACGTCCGTGATGTCGGCCGGGAGGCAGTGCATGTAGAGCGCCTTGCCACCCTTGGTCAGCTTCATCTTTTCTTCGGTGCACTCCCAGTTCTTGAACTTGGCGTTGTTGGCGAGGCACTGCTGCTCGAGATCCTTGAGTCCGGCGTGATCGTTGGCGCGCAACAGCTCGGTGCGCTTGCCCATGACCGCGTAGGGAGCCCAGCTCTTGGGATAGACGATATCCGCGTCCTTGAAGGCCTCATCCATGCTGTTGACCACGCGGAACTTGCCGCCGGTCGCCTGGGCCTGCTTGCCGGCCAGGTCGATGACATCGGGGATGAGGGAGTAGCCTTCGGGATAGGCCAGGTCGACTTCCATGCCAAAGCGCGTCATCAGACCGATGATGCCCTGGGGTACCGAGAGGGGCTTGCCGTAGGACGGTGAATAGGCCCAGGTCATGGCGATCTTCTTGCCCTTGAGGTTTTCGAGACCACCGAAATGCTCCTTGAGCCAGCCGAGGTCAGCCATGGACTGGGTGGGGTGGTCGATGTCGCACTGGAGGTTGACGATCCGGGGGCGCTGCTCGAGCACGCCCTTGGTGTGGCCCTCATCGAGTGCCTCGCCCACTTCACGCATGTAGGCATTCCCTGCGCCGAGGAACATATCGTCGCGGATACCGATGACGTCAGCCATGAAGGAGATCATGTTGGCGGTTTCGCGCACGGTTTCGCCGTGAGCGATCTGGGACTTGCCCTCATCCAGGTCCTGGACCTCGAGGCCGAGCATATTGCAGGCCGAGGCATAGGAGAAGCGGGTCCGGGTCGAGTTGTCGCGGAAGAGCGAGATCCCGAGACCGGAATCAAACACTTTGGTGGAAATATTGTCTTTGCGCAGGGAGCGCAGGGCGTCGGCAACTGCGAGAATCTGCTTGAGTTCATCAACACTCTTCTCCCAAGTCAGGAGAAAATCCTTGTTGACGAGATCGGCCTTGTAGCCCTTGATCTCCTTGATCAATGCACTGAAATCTGCCATGTGGTACCTTCCTG
>DAIREN010000156.1:0-4544 GCA_036795535.1 Spirochaetota bacterium | reverse complement strand
CCACGAATGGTCACGCCGTTTGTGGAGAATGTCCACTTGTCGACCTTGGGTTCCTTGTTGAAGAGGGTTTTGAAGACGTCCACGCCGGTGGTGACAACATGCTCGGTCGGCTCGATCTTCCAGGTGGGGAAGTATTTTTCCATCCCGTAGCGCTTCCCGGTATAGGCTGTCTCTTCGTAATTCATCACGTAGACCTTGACCTCTTCGCCCAGCTTGAGACCGCAGGCCGTCACGACGTCTTCCACTTCCTTGACGGCCGATTCCTTGGTCTCGCCCCAGGTCAAGCGGCGGTCAAGATGGATATGCACAAAGTCGGCCACAGCGCACATGGAGGGGCTGCCCGATTCGAAGACCGAGATGGTCACGGTACCCTTGCCGAGGAACTCATCATCCTTGAGGCGCTCGTTGAGCTTCTCGATCTCGAGAGCCACTTTGGAGGCCATGTAGACAGCGTTTTTCCCGCGCTCGGGAGCGGAACCGTGGCAGGAGATCCCGCGGAAGTCGACCGCGATCTCCATGCGGCCGCGGTGTCCGCGGTAGATGTTGAGGTTGGTCGGCTCGGTGCTGATCACGAAGTCCGGCTTGATCTTCTCTTCTTCGATGATCCAGTTCCAGCAGAGACCATCGCAATCCTCTTCCATGACGGAACCGACAACGTAGAAGGTCAGGTCACGGTCAAAGCCGAGTTCCTTGAGAATGCGGCCAGCGGTCACAGCGGCGGCCGGGCCACCCTCCTGGTCAACCGTTCCACGACCATGCACGAAACCGTCCTTGATCTCCCCCGAAAAGGGATCAAAGGTCCAGTTGTCGCGGTTGCCGACACCGACTGTATCCATGTGCCCGTCGATCGCCAGAATTTTTTTTCCGTTTCCGATCCGGCCGATCACGTTCCCGAGTCCATCGATGCGGACTTCGTCAAAGCCGGCCTCTTCCATCTGGCGCTTGAGCTCGGCCTGGACTTCCTTTTCCTGCATGCTCTCGGAAGGAATCTTGACAAGCTTGGAAAGGTTCTGTGCCGTGTAATCACGGTACTTTTCCGCAAGCTCCATAATCTTCTTTGCAATATCGTCCATAGTTCGTCGCTTCTCCTCTGATAAGTTCTAGCCGCTATTGTAACACGAGTCGACAAGAAAAGCAAACGTCCTCCGGCGGCACGGAAAACATTCCCGTTGAAAGGTACTACTTGGCTCCATCATACAGGAAGGAAAGCACTTTTTTGGGGGTAAGCGGGGCGCTGAAAAACAGCTCCCTGCCGGGTCGGGCAGCCGCAAGCGCATTCAGCACGGCAAAATAGGCGCCAATCCCGTACATCAGCGGTGGTTCCCCCACGGCCTTGGAATTCATCACCGCGTACGGATTGTCCGCATTCTCGAGGAACTGCAGGCTGAGCGTCTCCGGGGTAAACCGCATATCGGGCACTTTGTACTTGCTCAAGGTATCCACCAGCGGCTTTCCTTCCTTCGAGTACATCAGCTCCTCAAGGGTGACCCAGCCGATTCCCTGCATCATGGCCCCATAGACCTGGCCTTCGTCGATCAGCTCGTTGATACTGCGACCGATATCGTGGACCACATGGGCCGCATCAAACCGGTAGGTTCCGCGGATGCAGTCCACGGTTGCCTCGATCAGGGCCGTTCCATAGACGTGGTAAGCAAAAGGACGGCCCTTTTCCTTCGATTTGTCAAAGGTCAGATTCGGAACGGCATAATGCCCGTAGGCCGACAGATTGGTCTTCATAAGGTAGGCTTTTTGAACCAGCTCTTTCCACTTGAGCTGTGTCTCCCGGCCTTCGCACCAGACGACCTCATCCCGGATCTGGATATCCCCGGGATTGTTGTGCCCGAGAATGGCCGCCGCCGCTCCCTTGAGCCGTCCAAGAATATCCGAACAGGCAATCTCGGCGGCCTTGCCGTTCATGTCGGCCCCGGAACTGGCGGCGGTCGGGGAGGTATTGGCCACCTTAAAGGTATTGGTCGTCTGGGTGTGCACCCGGTGTACGTCGATGGAGAGCGTCTTGGCGACAACCTGCATGATCTTCATGTGCACGCCCTGCCCCATCTCGACCACCCCGGTGGATACCGTCACACTCCCGTCGGCATAAATGTGGACCAAGGCGCCGGCCTGGTTCAAAAAGAGCGTGGTAAACGAAATCCCGAAGCAAATCGGCATCAGGGCAAAGCCCTTTTTGCTGTCCGTATGGGCGGCATTGTACTCGTCGATCCGCTTTTGCAGGGCAGGCAGATCCTGCCGAGCCGCCAATGCATCCCAGGTCCGTTGAGCCTGACAACGCTCCGTATACTGCCCGTAGGGAAAGAGATCACCCTCCTTGAGCAGGTTTTTCCGCTGAATGACATGAGCCGGCAGACCAAGCTTTTCGGCCGCCAGGTGGATGGCCGCCTCGATGACATACATGCCCTGTGGTCCGCCAAATCCCCTGAACGCTGTAAACGGCGGAAGATTGGTATAACAGGCGGCAGCCGTCACCCTGACATGGGGAATGTTGTAGCTATTGGTCGCATGGCAGAGTGTGCGCTCAAGAATCGAGGTCGAAAGGTCCGCCACGGCCCCCGAATTTTGATAGTACATGGCCTGAAAGGCCACAATCGTGCCGTCCTTTTTGAGCCCGATCTTGAAGTCCGTTGAATAGGGATGGCGCTTCCCGGTAAAGGTGATGTCCTCACGCCGGTCAAGGCAGATCTTGGCTGGCTTGCCGGTCACACGCGCCGCCAGGGCGGCCATCACGGCCCAGGCCGTCGCCTGATCCTCCTTGCCCCCGAAGGCTCCCCCCAGACGCTTGAGCTCAACTTCAACGGCATGCTGGGGCACACCGAGCACCCTGGCTGCGGCCTTCTGCACAACGGTCGGTGACTGGGTCGACGAGATGATCTTCATCTCGCCATTTTCCTGGGGTACCGCCACCGCGATCTGCGTCTCCAGGTACAGATGCTCCTGCCCGCCGTTTTCGGCTGTGCCTTCGACAACCAGATCGCAATCGACCCAGGCCTTGTCCGTGTCACCCAGCACGAAGGTTCGCGGCGGCTGGATCAGGGTCCCGTTTTTGAACGATTCCCGGGGATCAATCACGACCGGGAGCGGATCAATCTCGACTTCCACCAAGCGCCGCGCCGCATAGGCTTCCTCACGGGTCCGGGCGACGACAATGGCCAGCGGATCACCGACAAAATGCACGCTTCCATCGGCCAGAAGCGGTTCATCGGGAAAGATTCCCCCGATCTGGTTCTCGCCGGGAATGTCGGCGGCCGTAATCACCCGTGTCACACCCGGAGCGGCGGCGGCCTTTGAGACATCGAAGCGCTTGATGGTCCCGTGCGCCACCGATGAAAACACAATCGCCAAATGCTGAAGCTCGGCCCACTCCGGGAGGTCGTCGATAAATATGGATTCACCGCGAACATGCAGCAGTGTGTCAAAATTTTTCATGCCAGTGCCTCCAGGGAGAATTGCTCGGGAAAGAGCTTGATCCAATGGGCAAAGAAGAGCTGCCTGAGCAGGGTCCTCTTGTACCCGGCCGTCCCCCGGACATCGTCAATCGGAGCGATCTCTCCATCAAGAACGGCGGCGGCGGCCCTGATCGTCGCCGGCGCAAGCGGTTTTCCGGCAAGCGCATCCCCGGTCTTGGTGAGCAGCATCGGGACCGGCCCGACACCGCCGGCGGAGACCACCGCCCGGTTGATCGTTTTCCCGTCCGTCCCGACCAGGAGGGCGGTATTGGCACTGGCGATATCGAGGAACTCGCGCTGCGAGACCTTTTCAAAACTGTAGCGGCTCGACGCCCCTGGGCGCGGGAAGCGGATGGCCGTAATCAATTCGCCCGGGAGCAGATCAAGCTGTTTATAGCCTTTGTACAGCGCGTCCAGCCGGACCTCTCGCTTCTTCCCGTCATGGGCTTCGATATCCAGACTGCACCCCAAAACGAGAAGCATGATGGCCATGTCGGCGATCGGCGAGGCATTCACGATATTCCCGGCGATGGTCGCCCGGTTCCGCATGATGGTCGAAGAAACCAGCGTCATATTCCGGACCGTATCCGGAAAGATGGCCTGGAACACGGCAGACCGGCGTACATCCTCAACCGTTGTCCCGCCGCCCATGACTACAACGTCTCCCTCTTCACGGATGTACGAGAGTTCGGGACGCTGTGACAAAAATGACAGTTTGGCGTTCCGCAGGGCCTCGGGCTTCTGGACAAAGGCATCCGTCCCACCGGCGACAAACACACTCCCCTGCTCCCGCGCAGGCTGCGCGACCGCACAGCTCCCGAGCCGGGCCGGAACATCCCGCATCCAGGGCTGCACGATGCCCCACTCGATGAGCTGCTCCAGCCGGTCACGACCGGGATCAAGCCGCTTGCGGTATTCGGTGCAGAGATTTTCAATCGCCTTGCGGATGGCCACATGCCCCGTGCAACGGCAGACGTTGCCATCAACGGCATCGAGGGCATCAGCGAGTGCGAGGTCAGGACTGTTGAGGAAAAATGCCGTGAGCGACATGATGAAGCCGGGCGTGCAAAAACCGCACTGGGT
>DAIREN010000155.1:0-6599 GCA_036795535.1 Spirochaetota bacterium | reverse complement strand
GCAGAAACATCCTGTTTTGGCCCTTGCGCATTCGCTGCGCTCATGTCGGACATTACCCTGCGGGCAAAGTCCCTGCAAAGGGGCACTTCGCCTTGTCCTCGCAAGGACACCCTCCGCACTGGCGTGCTTCGGGCACTTTGCAGAAACATCCTGTTTTGGCCCTTGCGCATTCGCTGCGCTCATGTCGGACATTACCCTGCGGGCACTTCGCCTTGTCCTCGCAAGGACAGAAACATCCTGTTTCTGGGCGATGCAGGATTTGAACCTGCGACCCCCTGCTTGTAAGGCAGGTGCTCTAAACCAGCTGAGCTAATCGCCCGAAGTCGAAAAAAGATAGCACGGGAGGGTTGCGGGGGCAAGTCTTCCCGGATTTTTCTCCCGCAGGGATCAGACTTTTTTGAGGATGGTCGCCAGCCCGGTCCGGTCGATCAGGTCAATCGGTCGGGCCGAGGCGAACTCACGGGCACCCGGGGAGAACTTGCTCGTCGAGATGCAGATCGCCTTGTTGGCATTGACCCGTTTCATCTCCTCCTGGATCGCGCGCACGATTTGCTCGGAAATGGCGTCGCTGTCCCTGAAGATGTGGATCAGCTTGTTGGAGACCTTGGTGTTGCGCCACTTGCTCTCGGGTTCGTTGGCCAAAACGACGGCATGGTTCCCGTTTTCGGAGGCGAATTTGATGATGTCAAACCCCATCGCCATGATCAGCTCACGACAGAGCTGCTCGAAACCGGTATTGGAGGCCGTCAAAAAATCCTTGAGCCGGTCATCGGTCCGCAGTTCCTGGTACGTCGAGAGTTTTTCAAGGACATCGTTGTACCCCGGTTTGACGCTGGCGATGGCTTCCCATTGCTCGATGGCCGCCGGCAGGTCCCGCATCTGTTCGTACGTGGCAGCCAGGGAATAGCGCATGGCAAGCGAGACGGCGTCTTCCTCGGTGATGTCCTTGAGCGCCCGCTCGAATTCGACTGCGGCCTTCGAAAAATCTCCGATCTCGAAATAGCACTGACCCTTGGCCAGTCGGGCCTTTGGTCGAAACTCGGCGTCTTTTTGTGCGTCGTCGAGACAGGTGACCGCTTGGTGGTAGTTGTTGTTTCCTTTGTTGATCACGCCGAGATAGTAGTTTGCTTTATGCATTTGCGGATCATATTTGACGGCGTTGTTGAAATGGATCAGGGCCTCGTTTTCCTTTTTTTGCTGAAAGAGGATCTGCCCGATGTAGAAGTAGGCTTCCGCGTATTTGGAGTTGAGCGCGATGACTTTCATGAAATAGGCCAGCGCCTGGTCGGCAAAATTGCGGTCCATAAAAATCTTGGCGATCTTGAAAATCACTTCGTAGTTGGACGGATTGAGACGCATCATCAGAAGGAACTCTTTTTGTGCTTCTTCAAGCTGCCCGTAGTGGAGATAGATTTCGGCCAGCTTGTTGCGGACGTCTTCCTCCTTGACGGAATCGTCATAGCGGTTCAGTCGCGTCAGCAGGCGGAACTCGTACATGGCTTGTTCCATCTGTTTCGAATGGAAATAGCACATCCCGAGCATGTAGTGCGCCCGGTGGTTGCGTTCGTTTTTTTTGATCAGGGCCTGGGCCTCGCGGGCGGCTTTTTTGAACTGCCCGGTCTCGATCATCTTGGTGATATAATCAAGTTTGCGCGGGCTCCAGATGTGACGAACGAAAAAAAAGATCAGGAGCAGGAGGATGAATCCTGTCGCTCCCAGATATACCCAAATACCGTCCATGCTTTCCTCGTCCGAAGTGTGGGTGCGCCCTTGTATATATGTATCGGTAAACAGAGCATGAAAAAAATAGTATGCCCGTGGGGCGAAATTGTCAACCCTTGCAGACTAGGTTGCCAGACGCCTCTTGAAGACAGGCCATTTGGCCGATGCCAAACGACAGGCCATTTGGCCGATGCCAAACGACAGGCCATTTGGCCGATGCCAAACGACAGGCCATTTGGCCGATGCCAAACGACAGGCCATTTGGCCGATGTGGCATGGGACTCCCGGCAACCAATGACAAAACAACAAAAACTGATGGCCCCCGGTGTTACTGGCCTCTTTCCCCGTGTTCAATCCCTGCCGATAGTGTATAGTAGTATACAGAGTGGGAGGCTGCCATGAGAATACCTTGGAGTATCCTGGTAATTGCCGTATTCATCAGTGGTGCTGCGCCCGGGGCGGATACCTTTGTCAAGGGACGGGAGCATTATCTCGCCGGGCGCTACGAAATTGCCCTCGTCACACTGCTGGGGGCTGTCAAAGAGCAACCCGAAAACCCGGATTGCTACCTCTATATCGGGAACATCTACACGCACAAGCGCGAGTTCGACAAGGCTGTGGCATATTACCGGATTGGACTCGATCTGGCCAGTCGCCCCGGAATTTTCCATTTCAACCTCGGTCAAGCCTTGTATCACGGAGGGAAGTACCAGGATTCGATCGGGAGCCTGCGGCGGGCGCTCGAGAGTGATCGCCAACTGGTCGATGCCTGGCTCGAGATGGGGCGTGCCTGGTACCAGCTTTCCGATAAAACCAATACCATCGCGGCCTGGCAGCGCTACCTCACCGAAGCGCCACAAAATCCCCAGGCCGAGACCATCCGCAAGGCGATCGCCTTGCTGTCGCAGACAAATTTCCTTTTTCCGGCCCAACGGAAGGCTTTGGCCGACAGGTTGAAAGCCGAGGAGGATGCCCGCAAGCAGGCCTTGCGGGATCGTTTGGCTGCAGCTCTGGCCAATCAAGGAAGCCAGCAGACGGGAACCAATGCTGGCCGGACCGGGCAGGCGACCAATGGGCAGGCTCCGGTTCTCAAAAACGGGGAAGTCACCACCAAGGTCAACGATGTGACGACGCAAAGCAAGGACAAGGCCGATTACAACAAGGGTGAAGACATCGAAAACTGATCCAGTGGCAGCAGAGCACAGAGAAACAGGAATCCGGGGGAGTTGAGCATGGCAACACGCAAAACCACTGGGGGGCGAGAAGTATCCCCCGTGACAAAAAGGAAAACCGGGACGGCTGCAGGTGCCCGAAAACAGGGGACAGCTGCCTCGCGACCAAAGGCATCCATGATACAACCTGTGGAGGAGAGGCCCAAAATCGTTGATACCAAGCGCAGCCTCCTGGCGCTGGGATTTCTCGTCGTGGTCGCCTTTCTGGCCTTGCTCTGGCGACAGGGAAGCGCGGATGTCAATGCGCTGATCGATGCTGCACGAGAGGATATGAAAAACGGTCGCTACGAGCGGGCCATCGATCGACTGGACGATGCGGCCCGGGCGTTGGCCGATCTGCGCAAGCAGCTCGAAGAAAAATCTTCCGGACCGGATGACGAGGCCCGGCTCAGGGGTATGGACGAACTGGCCCGCCGGTTGGACGAGATGCGCCGGGAGGCCCTGCAGGGCAAGGATGATTCGGCAAAGGGTGGGGATCCGGCTGCAAGGGTCCGCCGGTTGATGCGCAGGGCTGAGGATGACGAAAAGATCGGGTTGTCACAGCGTGCGCTCGACAAGCTGGATCTGGCCCTGGATATTCTGGATGCTCCTGGCGGGAGCGGTCTTCGCGATGCGGATGCCGAAAAATTCCGGCAGGATATCGCCGCGCGCCGGACCCGGCTGGCCGAACGCATCAAGGCCGATGATTCCTCAAAGCGGAATGATCTTCGCGGCCGGGATGAGCGGCCTGACCGCGATGAGGTCCGGCTCTCTCCCCGTGACAGGGAACTCCTGCGGCGTCTTGAAGCCGATACCCGCAAGGACGACAAAAAACCCGCAAGTGATGATCCCCGTGATGCAGCCCGAAAGCTGGTGCGCGAGGGCCGACAACAACTCCTGCAAAACCGGAACAGCCCCGCTCGGGATACGTTTTCAAAGGCTTTGGACAAAGACGAAAGAAATCCCGACGCTTGGTCCGGAAGAAGCACGGCCAATCTCCGCCTGAGCCGGATGGGAGACGCTTTGTCCGATGCCGAACGGGCCTTGGCCCTCTCGCCGACGGATGCCGGAGCACACATGACCAAGGCCGAGGTGGCTTTCTCCAGAGACCAGTTGGACAGTGCCCTCGACTCGTACCGCAAGGTTGTCCAGTACGATCCCGAAAACATGATGGCCTGGTACCGACTCGGATACATCTATTACCGCAGGGGGGCCTACCAGCTCGCGCGGGATGCCTTTGCCCGGACCGTTGCCATCGACCGGAATTTTGCCAAGGCCTGGTTCAACCTCGGGTTGTCGCACGAGCAATTGGGAAATGCTGCGTCGGCCATTACCGCCTACACACGGGCCATGCAGGCCCAACGAGGGTACGACAAACCGGCCTTCAACCTGGGACGTCTCTATTACAAGGCCGGGAATTATCCGGCTGCGGAGACGCAGTTCCAGGCCGTGCTCAAGAACCAGCCCGACAACGGGGACGCCCTTGTCTATCTCGGGCTGGTTTCGGACGGGAGAGGGCGCTACCAGGCGGCAGCCGGGTATTATCGCCGGGCGCTCGACCGTGATCCAAAAAATTATGTCGCGGCCTACAACCTTGGCCGGATGCACGAAAAGCTCGGCGAGTGGACTCCCGCCGTGGATGCCTATAAGAAGGCGCTTGCTCTCCGGCCGGGAAGTGCCGAGGCCAGCCATAATCTTGGGACAACATTTATCAAGGCCAATCGCTTAGGCGAGGCGCTCGATTATTTCGGCAAGGCACATGCGGCCAAACCGGGAGATATCGAGACCAATATCGCCCTCTCAAAAGTCTACCGTTTGCTCGGTCAGCCCGAAAAGGCTCTCCAGCATGTACAAAAGGCGATTGCCAGTGACGGAAACAATGCGCGGGCCCATGCCAGCAAGGGGTTGATCCTGGCCGGGCAGGAGATGTATGACGAGGCGATCGCCGCCTACCGGACAGCACTCGGGATCCAGCCGGCTGACGGGGATGCGCGGTTCAACCTTGGCGAAGCGCTCCGCCTCTCCAAGCGCTATGATGCCGCGATCAGCGAGTTCGGCAAACTCCTCCAGTTCGAGCCGGGGAATGGTCTGGCCAGACAACGCATCGGGGAGATCCAGATGCTCGAAGGGAAAAATGCCGAGGCCAAGGCCACCTTCACCCGTTTGCTGAGCGAACAGCCGGGATACGCCCAGCGGGCGGTTGTTGAGGGGCACCTCAAAAAACTCTGAGGGTGCGCTGGATGGAGGCGGAAGAGACACGCGGGCCGACACGGATCGTGATCCATGTAGATATGGATGCCTTTTTTGCCGCGGTCGAGCAGCGGGATGATCCGGCTCTCAAGGGAAAGCCCGTTGTGGTCGGAGGCCCCCCGGATTCGCGGGGCGTGGTCTGTACCTGTTCGTATGAAGCCCGGGCCTTCGGGGTGCACTCGGCCATGCCCTGCAGCCAGGCTTGGCGGCTTTGTCCGCAGGCCATTTTTGTCAAACCGCGTTTTGCCGCCTACGAGCTGGTTTCGCGCCATATCCGGCGCATTTTTTTCCGCTATACCGACTGCATCGAGCCGCTCTCCCTGGATGAAGCCTTTCTTGATCTGGGGGAAGCGCATTGCATGCCGGCAGCGCGGGCACTGTTCCCGGAATCCGGCGCTGTCGAAGATGTTTTTGTATGGGGAACGATGATCGGCCAAAAAATTCGCGGCGAGATCCTCCGTGAAACCGGTCTGACCGCCTCCGCCGGAATTGCCGCCAACAAATTTCTGGCAAAGCTCGCCTCGGATATGGACAAACCGGACGGATTGACCGTGCTTTCGCCGGAACGGGTGGCTGGCGTGCTGGCAGCACTCCCGATTGAACGGTTTTGGGGTGTGGGCCGGGTCACGGCCACCCGCCTGCGGGCCCGGGGCATCACGGATGGCGCCAGTCTGCTCGCGCGCAGCCAAGAGGAACTCGTTCGTCAGTACGGCAAGGGCGGATTGGTTTTGTGGGAGATGGCGCGCGGCATCGATCCCCGGCCGGTCGAAGCGGAGCGGGAGCGCAAGTCCTACGGCCGCGAGACGACCTTCCAGCGGGATATCGAAAATCTCGAAGAGATCCAGGACGTGCTGGCGTCACTGGCCGGCGAGGTCTCGGCCGGAATGATTGCGGCCGGAGTGGCCGGAACGACGATCACCGTCAAGGTCAGGACGGCGGATTTTGTCACGGTGACCCGTTCGCACACCATGCCCCGGCCGACGGCTGATGCAGGGATCATCTGGCATGAAGCCCTGGCCCTTCTCTCAAAGACCCGGGCCGGGCACGATCCCCTCCGTCTGGTCGGTGTCTCGGTCTCCGGCCTTGATCACAAGGCACAGGTGAGTCTTCAGCCCGACCTTCCATTTCCACATCCATGGAACTCTCTCCACGAACCCTGAAATTTGGCTACCTTCATGAGAGAAGTGCCTGTTGTATCAGGCTCGGGAGGGTGTCATGGTCAATCAGGAGGCCTTGGTCCGCGATGCAGCAGCCCTTGTGCGGACGCCCGGTCTGTCCGGGCAGGAGGGGGCGGCGGCCCGGCTTTTTGCCAGCCAGCTTGAAGCCCTCGGGTTTGACGAAGTGCGCACGGATGCGGTTGGAAATGTGATCGGAATCATCCGGGGCGGACGTCCTGGCGGACGCATCATGTTTGAG
>DAIREN010000154.1:0-6631 GCA_036795535.1 Spirochaetota bacterium | reverse complement strand
GTTTTTGGAGAGCTGGCTGGAGAGGAGGACCGATGTGTGTTCCATGGTACTCGCCACATCCGCCTGTCCCTCCGGTTGGTCGCTGTGGGTGGAGAAGAGAAGCATGTTTTCCGTCAGTTCCTTGGCGCGGAAACAGCTTTTCTCGACAACGGAGAGGGCCTTGAGGGTCATTTCCCGGTTGTCCGGGGTGAGCATGGCAAGCTGTGCATATCCGAGCATTCCGCCAATCAGGTTGTTGAATTCATGGGCGATGCCGGCGGCCAGCTGGCCAAGGCCCGCCAGTTTCTCCACCTGGGTGATCTGCTCCTGGAGCGAACGGAGACGGATCAACACGCTGATCCGGGCCAGGAGTTCACGGGTTTTGACCGGTTTGACGAGGTAGTCATCCGCCCCGATCTCGAGCCCGAGAATCTTCTCGTCGATTGACGAGCGCCCTGACAGGATGATGACGGGAATGGCGCGCAAGCGGGTGTCTGTCTTGATCCGTTTGCAGACTTCATACCCGTCGATCCCCTCGAGCATGATGTCGAGGAGGATCAGATCCGGTCTGAGATCGTCCTGAAGTCGTTCGAGAGCCTTTTCACCCGAGGCGATCCGGGAGCAGAGGTAGCCGGCATCCTCCAGCAGCATCATCATGAAGGATGCGTGGCTGATATCGTCATCGATGATCAGGATATGCCGTTTCATTCCGGACTCTCTTCTCCCATATTGGACTGGTGGTGCGTTCCGGTAAAGATAGCACATCCCGTCAGTTATAGTTTTTCCAACCTCGTTGATACGCCTGGTAGATGCGCGGTGTGTTGAGGGTGTTAATGATCCGGTTCTTCGGTCTGGTCGAATCGGGAGCGAATCCGAGTGCATTGGAAAAAACTGCCGGAGTGATGTGGCGCAATCGTGCGGGAAGCCGGGTCCAGTCGGGTTGCCAGCGGATGGCGGACGCCATCACGAATCCCCAGTCGCCGAACGAGGGAACGTTCTCATGGTAGGGGACAGTGTGCGGAAAGACTTCCGACAGGGTTGCGTGGATCATCCAGAAAACCTCCCTGGCAAAAAACGGAGAGGCCGCCTGGGTGACAAAGACCCCGGCCCGTGCCAGTCGGTGGCGCACGAGGCGATAGATTTCCCTCGAATAGAGTTTGGAGAGGACTTCGTTGTGCGGATCTGGAAAGTCGGCGACGATCAGGTCGTACAATCCGGTCCCGGTTTCTTCGAGAAATTTGAACGCGTCCTTGTTGAAGATCCGCACCCGGGGGTCTGCCAGGGCATTGCTGTTGGCCGCAACCAGGGCCGGATGGGTCTGGGCCAACCGGGTGATGGCCGGATCAAGATCCACGAGATGGATCTCCTTGACTTCAGGCCGCTTGAGGATTTCCCGGACGGCCATGCCATCACCACCACCCATCACCAGAGCCCGCTCGATCCCGGGGAGGGCCGTCATGGCAGGCTGGACCAGACTCTCGTGGTAGCGATACTCGTCCACGGTCGAGAATTGCAGACTCCCGTCCAGCCAGAGACGGGTGTCGTCGCGCCAACCGGTCAACACGATTTTTTGGAACTGCGATTGCTCGCTGTGCATGACTGTGTCCTGGTAGAGTTGCTGTTCGTACCAGGCCGCCAGGGGATCGGACGCAAAAAACACGCTGCAGAGGGCCAGCAATCCTCCCAGTGTTGCCCCGATCCGGAGGGGCCGGGCAATCCGTTCACGGAAGACATTCAGCAGGACAAGGACCACCAGAATATTGAAAATTCCGGTGACGAAGGCGGTCCGGATCATGCCGAAGACGGGAAGGAGAATGAAAGGGAAGAGGAGGGAAGCGGCCAGCCCGCCAACATAGTCAAAGGTCAAGACCGTCGAGAGGGAACTGGAGAGAGGCCCGTAACTTCGCATGATGCGTGTGACGAGTGGAATCTCGAAGCCGATCAGTGTTCCCATGGAGGCCGAGAGAAGAATGAAGACCGGCATGTAGAGATCGCCGAGCAGATAGACGGAGTAGAGGATGATCAGGGAGAGTCCCCCGAGCAGGCCCAGTCCGAGTTCCACATCCGCAAAGATCGCGACCAGGTCCCCGGTCAGCCAGCGCGAGAGCCAGGAACCGAGACCCATGGCCGAGAGGAAGATCCCGATCGTCAGGGAATACTGGACAACGGAATTTCCGGTGAGGTACGAGGAGACGGCGCCGATCAGAAGTTCATAGGTGATCGCGCAGACACTTGTCAGGAGGATCGAAAAAAGCAGGGCGCGAACCTCGCCCTGCTTTTTTCTGTCGAGCGGCTCTGTCACTTGCTCTTGTCATCCTTGGCCGGTGCGGGTTTGGCAGCAGGGGCTTCGGCTTTGTAGATCTTGGTTTCCGTGCGGATGACCTTGCCGGCTGAATCATAGCTCTTGGTTTCGATCCGCTCGATGCTCCCGCTGACCTGGAGATTTGACTCGACCTTGTTTTCAAAGGAGAAGATGGCAGCGGCGATGATGATCGAGATCCCGATGATGACGGCCGCGATGATCAGTCCCAGGGACGTGTTCTGGTCGACTTCGATCTCTTTCTTGATCGAGAAGGGCGTCACAACCCGCACGATCAGGAAGCCCAGGCCCATCAGGATGATGCCGAGAATCCCGTAAATGGCTGACGACAGGATGCCTTCAATGATTTTTTCCATGATTTCCTCCGGTTGCTGATTGGTTGATTTTGTACTGCATATCCACTTCCGCTGACGGGTCCCGCACCGAGCTGATACGGTTCACGTCCTGCTATTTCCCAAGGCGTGGTCCGCCGCCGTAATGCGAGCGGTAGCCCGTTGTGCGATGGGCGGGGCTCCCCTTTCCGGGCTGGCTCAACCCCGGCGTTTTCCGGATAAATTCCGTTCCGCTCCGGGGGATGAAGGGTTTGGCAATGGTGCCGTAGAGACCGATACCACCGAGGGCGAGCAGCATGATGGCAGTTTTTATCACACGGGTACTCCTTTCTTTGGGTGGTTCTCAATCCGGGAGAAGACCACCCGGTATCGAGCCGGTTGTCTTTCGTCTGGAACGGGCACGGAGGGCGAGGAAGAGGGACAGGAGTCCGGCGACAAGGAGGAAGGAGTAACTGCGTTCCCCGTCACGGATCATGACCGCCACGTCTGCGACCGTCCGGTTGCTTTTTTCGGAGGTGATGCTCAACTCGATGGTGTAGGTCCCGTTCTTGTCCAGAACGAACTCCTCACTGTCGTTCCCTCCGCTCTCGCTCCAATAACCCTCGCTGTCCGTCCCCGAGGCATGCCAGATCCCCGCGGTGAAGGAATAGACGAGTTCGTTGGACGTGGGTGAAACGACCCGTGAGAGAACAGCGGTTGACTCGATCCATTCGTTGTGGATGCTCGGGGCTGCCAGCCGGAGTTGATGGATCGACCCGGCTTCTTCGAGGACGATGTTCGAGAAGACTGCTTTGGTCTGGGTGAGGATCTTCCATGTCGCCCCTTTGGACAGGGTGCCGACCAGGGCATTCCCCTGGCCCTCTTCGGCCCGTTCGATGGCCAGGGGGGAGGCCGTCTTCCCGTGCGGGACCTGGAGGATGTGTGCCGGTTTGCCGCCGGTACAGTTGTAGACGGAGAGTCCGAGCATGACGATCCCGGCGAGAAGGTAGATGCGGGCTTTTTTGAGGAAGATGGCCCCCATCCCGACAGCGTTGTCATAGGCCGCGACGGCATCCGTCAGACCGAATCCGGCAAAGAGTTCCCGGGCCGGGATCCGTCTGGCCTTCCAGACTTCGGCTTCGTCCTCGGATCGTTCGATGGCGACCCGCTCATGGCCCACGACGGTGTCGATGCACCAGGTCGATTCTCCCAGCTTGGCATCCCAGGGGAACTGGCCCTCGAACCAGGCGATCTGTGCCGTATACCCGTCCTCTTCGGCATCCAGGGACTGGCCGTCAAAACGGACCACACCTTCCTCGAAAGTCAATTCTTCCATCGGACGTGTCTTGGTGTAGAATTCGAAGTGTCCGTCCTCGACAACGAGGAAGCCGCGCTCGCCGGAGTCGGAGAGAAGGTACCACTCCTCCCACCACGAATCGTCGTAGAGTTCGTCTTCCTGATAGCGGATCCGGCCGAGAATCTCGAACTTGTCCTCGCCGATAGTGCCCTTCATGCCGATGGCGAGCGGGAGCCCGTTTTTCCCGGGGACAAAACGATCGGCAAAAAATCGCCAGTACTCGGGGGTATCCTTGTCAAAGACCTTGCCGCAGGAGGAACAGCGGGCCAGGGAGACCACGACATCGTCGTCGTCCTCTTCCTCGCCCTCGATGGTCTTGCTTCCCCGTGTAAAACGCGTTCCCCCGCAGGCAGGACAGGCCAGCCCGCTCACGCCGGGGGAAACGGCCGGTTGACCGCCACCCTGGGGGATCGGGGCCGAACAGGACGGGCAGACGCCCGCACCCTCGCTGACTTCCTGTCCGCATTGTGGACATTGCATTGCGGTCCTCCTTGTGTGGTTGGGTGTTCAGCCCTGTGACCGGTTGTCAATCACGATTTCTTTCCGCATGACTTCGTCGCCGGTAAAGAGTTCGATCTCGTCCTCGCTCACTTCGAGGGCGGCCAGTTTCCCGGCAGCAACGCCCTCATAATAGCGGATCCGGGTTCCGGGAGCGGTCCAGAAGCCCAGCTCGCCTTCGGCCCCGGCGACGGCGGCCTCGCCCTTTTCCATGACCGAGATCACGAGATCGTTGATGGTGATCTTTGTTCCGACCTTGATCGAGTCCGGTTCGGGGATCTCGGTCTTGATCTTGCGTCCCTCGAAGAGGGAGAACTCGCCCTCATCCTCGGTCAGCCAGGCCGGGGTGCCGTCCTCCATGAGGAGGAACCACTCGTCCCAAAATCCGCTCTTGTGCTGGTAGCGCATCCGGCCGGCTGCCCGGAACCGTTTCCCCTGGATGGTGCCTTCGGCACCGGTGAACAGGTAGGTGGGAACATCGGCCAGTTTGGGGAATTGTCCCAGAATCCTGGCGTTGCCGGTCTCGAGGGCGCTGTGTGCGCCGCAGTATTGGCAGACGACGATCTTTGCGTAGCGGTTGGTGATCTCCAGGGGTGCGCCACACTGGGGGCAGGGCAGGGAACTGGCATCCATACTCGGAAACTCCTCGCCTCGGGAATAAAAAAAGCAACCGGCCTTGAGTATATCCCGGCCGGTCGCTTTGCGCAAGAAACGCGAGGACTTTTTTTGTCAGCCCGCAATCATTTTGCCGTTTTGAGGACGATGGCATTGATCCGGATATCGGTTTTCGGCTTGTCGTTGTCGTTGCGCTCGACCTTGGAGATCGCGTCGGCTACGTCCTGTCCGGCCACGATGCCGCCAAAGACGGTGTGCTTGCCGTTCAACCAGACGGTATCGGCAACATTGATGAAAAACTGGCTGCCGTTAGAGTCAGGACCCGAATTGGCCATGGCCAGGGAGCCACGCACGGCGGGACGGCTTTTAAGCCCCTTGGTGTAGCGGTAACCGGCGGCCTGATAGAGGCGCTTGGGGGACCACTTGGCGATGGCATTGGTGGCATCCGTCCAGGCCGGTTCGAACTCGCTTTTTTTGTTTTCGAGTTCTTCCTGGCTCTTGATTCCCATTTTTTCGGCAATGAGCTGGAAGGTTTTGCGGTAGACGGTATTCAGCTCGTTACCATACATCCGGTCCTGTCCGACCTGGCCTTTGTCGAGGCCGAGGGCATCAGCATCGATCTCGTCATCAAACTTGTAGCCCGGGTCGCCGGTTCCGTTCCCCTTGGGGCAGCCGGTCTGGTTCATGAAGTTGGGGATGACGCGGTGGAAGATCAGGTTGTCGTAAAACTTTTTTTGGGCCAGCTTGACGAAATTCTCGCAGGTCTTGGGTGCGGCGTCCCAGTAGAGTTCGACTTCAATGTCGCCCATCGAGGTCTCGATGACGGCGTGGGTGAATTTTGAAAGCGCCGGGTCGGCGGGCTGCGGCGCCCTGTCCGCGGGAACTTCGGGCAAAAAGCCGGAATTGCCGCAGCCTCCGAGGGCTGCCGTGATGAAGATCGCCGCCAGGGCGATACGGTTGAGTGTCATGGCCAAGATATCCTCCAGATCGAGTGTGGGAATCTGTTCCCCGCTAAAATATACGGACGGCGGATCTCACGGAGGAATCCGGGAATTTTCCCCCTCCCTACGGGCGAAGTGCTCGCCAAGAGTAACCTTCGGCCGGCACCCCCGCCGGACTACGCAGGCTCGTCGGAATTTGTTATACTGACGGAGAGGCGATTGCCAGATCGGAGAGGGAGTCATGCCCGGGAAAAACGATACCAATGCCAGTCGCCTGATCAAGTTCCGGAATCTTGAGCTTTTTGAGCTCTACGCCAGCGCGGCCAAAGAGGTCTATGTCCGGCTTTTTGACCAGCGCGAGACGCTGATGGAGACCAAACGGGCTCTTGAAGGGTATATTGACAAGCTGATCGACGGTATCGACGAGAACAACCGGGCCGTTTTCGAGATTCTCGCGACGGTCGAGTTCGGGAACCGGTTCGTATCGCATAGCCTCAAGACCACGATCATGTCGATCATCATCGGGAAGCAGCTCCGCTTCCCCGAGGGCAAGCTGTTTGCCGTGGGATCCGCCGCCTTCCTGCACGACATCGGCAAGGCCAAGAGCGAC
>DAIREN010000153.1:0-6696 GCA_036795535.1 Spirochaetota bacterium | reverse complement strand
CCGTTTGCCGGTGGCGAGGTCAACCGGTTTTCGTCAGCGGGAATCGACGAGTCGCCCGTTAATGTAGCGATGCAGAAGACTGGAAATCAGGGTCTGGTATGGAATACCTTCCTCGATGGCCTTTCGCTGAAGTGCCAACAGGTCGCGTTCGCTGATGCGGATATTTACCCGCTTGTCTTTACGCAGGGTCGCGGTAGCGGCCATTCCGTAATGACGCTTTTCGTCATCAAGCGAGGAGGTTGAAACAGTACGGCCGCTTTCGATGGCGTCGAGGATGTCGAGTTCTTCGTCGGAATATTCATGTGTCATGCGTCTCTCCTTTCCTGTAGCGCCGGGTGTATTTGCGGCTTGGAATGATTGTTTTAAGAAAAATCACGTACTCGTCTTCAACAAAGGGGACGTAATAGGTGTAGTCATGAAGCTGGATGACGAAATGGCGCTGTCCGGGATACTTGATCGGGCCGTGTGTCTCCGTGATATCCAGCACCAACCCGTTTTCGATACACCACAAGACATCCTCGAACGAAACGCCACGCGATGTACGCAGCTCATCATTTTTGGCATCATCCCAATCGAACCGCTTCATAGACATAGTATATGACATTGTGTGCTTTTTGGCAACAGGTGGTATGGGCTTGTCCCTCAGGCGCCTGGCCTTCGTGGTTCAATAATGATAACCAGCGTTCGAGATTGCTGGTGACTTGTTTTTCTTGATGTTTTTGGATAATTCCAGAAAGTGCAGCATACAGTGGCGGGTCAGGGAAATCGCCCAAGAGTTTGTTCTTTCCACGCTGGGGGACGTTGTCCAGAGTGTTGCCTTCTTCGGCGGAAAATGCTATGCATCCAGAAACTGTCCGACAACATATTCATGACATAGTGATGCGTATCCCGGATTCAGATCGCAAAATCATGAAATTGTTATGCGACTACCGAAGTCCCAGTTTTTTTGGGGCGAAGTCCCCCGTCGGAGGGGGTATTCGCATAAGCATATTGCGGAAATGTGATAGGTATCCCGGATACGCATAACAAAACCGTGATATTGGCATGGTACTCCGAGCGTAGGGGCGCTATGGCTCCGAGAACCCGGTTTCCTGTTCAAGCCAGGCAAGAACACGGGCGAAACCCGGTTCCAGTTCTGCTGCGAGCCGGAGCGCTTCGTCAAGCTCTCCCGCACTCCCGGCCTGTTCGATACCGCGACAGAGCATGGAAAATCCCGCAGCTCCGATCGTCTTTGCACCGGATTTCATTGGATGGGCGAGTCTGCGAACCTCGTCGGCGGAAGCCGCCTGGTGGATTCCCTTGATCCGCTCCCGGGACGAGGTCACAAATTCCCCGAGCAGAAGGTGGAGATCCATTGTGTCCCTGGCGATCTTCTCCAGCGCGGTCAGGGCTTCACGGTCAAATTCTCGATCCTCTCCCATACGCTTCTCCCTTCCCGTGTTCTGCTGCACTCGACACACACAACAGTCTACCGTGAAAGAGGGCAAGTTTCCAGCGTGTCGATTTCACCAAAACAAAACCCTCTGTACTTGAGTCCGTTTTATGATACAATCAGAATATCCCTCGTGGAACTCCGGGAATAGTGGTGGGGTATGCGCATACTGATCGTAGATGATGACCATTTCCAGCGGGCACTGCTCGAGATGGTTGTCAAAAAGACCGGGTACGATGTTGTTTCGGCCCAGGATGGGGCCATTGCCTGGAAGATGATGGAAGAAGAGCGCTTTCGCATGGTCATCACCGACTGGCTGATGGAGGGGATGGACGGGATCGAGCTGATCAAGCGGATCCGGGCGGCAGACTGGCCGGGATATACCTATACCCTGCTCATCACGGCGCGTGAGGGCCGGTCGAGCATCATTGACGGGTTGCGCTCGGGTGCGGATGACTATCTGGCAAAACCTTTTGACGAGGAAGAACTCCTGGCGCGGATAGCCATCGGGGAGCGTGTCCTCCGGCTCGAGGACAAGCTTGTCGAACAGGCGCAGCGCGACGCATTGACCGGTCTTTTCAACCGGAGGGCTCTCTATGATCATATCCGGCGCGAGATGTCGCGTGCATCACGGAGCGGTCTGTCCATGGGGCTGATCATGGCCGATATTGACCATTTCAAGCACATCAATGATACCTGGGGCCATATCAGCGGGGACAGGGTCCTTGTCCATCTCGCCGAGATCATGCGTGAGGCGACCCGGGGCTATGACCATATCGGGCGCTGGGGAGGCGAGGAGTTCATGATTCTTCTCCCGGATGCCGATCACGAACAAACCCGTCTGGTCGCCGAGCGGATCCGGAGCAGCGTCGAGACACAGTCCGTCCGCTCCGTCAGTGGTGAGGAAATCCGCATGACCGTCAGCCTGGGGTACGGGGCTTTCCTGCCGGATCGGGAATGGAAGGAGATTGAACCGATGATCAGCCGTGTTGACGCGGCTCTCTATCAGGCCAAGACAACGGGTCGCAACAGGGTCTGTTCCTGTGAATCGACTGTCCCCGAGGGGTGAGCCGGAACCCGGAGCTTACCACCCGGGACGGTAGCTCTCTTCGATCCCTCTGAAGATCGGACTCTCGCGGTATCGTGCCAGTTCGTTCCAGACTCCCTCGACGAGATCCGGGCTGGTTCTGGCCCGTGTTTTTGAAAAAACGAAGTAATAGTCCCGGGTGTCCAGGATCCCGGCCTTTTCAATCTTCCGGGCCAGTTCGGGATTCCGTGACACGATGTGATCTGCGGTCTCCTCGAGGGCCACGACAGCCTCCACCCGACCGACAGCCAGTTTTGTGAGATCAATCTCGCTGGATTGGCTTTCATCCACGAGGAATCCGCGGGATCTGAGGAGCGCGGCTGCCGAGTACCCGCTCGGTACCCCGACAGGTCCCCTGGTTCCCGTCAGCAGCCCGGGTGTGGCCGTGACCGCTGTGCCCCGTCTCCTGTACACGACATAGCGCAGGGTTGCAAAGCGTCGCGAGGAATCCGGGAATCCGTTGCGCATCGGGTAGGCGCTCATCGCGGCGCGCTCGGGGGTGTAGCTTGCATAGAGCAGGAGGTCGATTTCTCCCCGGGCCAGCATTGCCAGACTCCGTTTCCAGGGGTAGCGCCGGATGTCGAGCGTCAGGCGCTGCTGCCGGGCAATCAGGCGCAGGATCTCGATGGCCGTACCCGGACGATCCGGATGAATGGACGAACCGCTCCCGGTCAACCGGGGCGGATCCTCCTTGTCCTCGCAGGCCACGACAAGATGTCTTGGCGATTGCGCTGTCAGCGGTTCGAACAGCAGTCCTGCCAGGAGGATTACGAGCAGGCTGACTGGAGCAGGAATGCGAGACATGGTGCCACCTCCACACTTTCATGATACACCATTACCGTGATCCATCAAGGAGGATATTGGCACCGGGTTGCTTGATCCGGCAGCCGGTGACGGGGCGGGTTTCGAGGACCGTTCCCTGGAAGACCGCTTTGACCAGGAGAACCCGCGCGAGCAGGTCAGGACTCCCGTCCAGGGTTTCCAGCATCTCCATCTCCTCCGGTTGTATCAGCGAGATTCCCGGAATCGCCCCTGCCTCGTGTGCGTTTTCATCAAAATCATTCCACAAGGCTCCGCTTCCATTCGTCAGATATGTCTGCATGATCTTTTTCCTCCCGATCCGTCTTGTGTCTTTGGTACGCAGGCCGTGGCCGGATTTGTGCAGGTCCGGATTTTTTTCCGGCTCTTGCGAAAAAATCGGTACAGTGCATTTTTACCGTCGGTGATGCGTATCATTGGAGCGGAAAACCATTCCCGGGACGGATGTATGTCGGTCTATCTCCACACCTCGCCATCGGCTGCCAGGCTGGCCGATGCCTTGCGGGAGCATTGCGATGCCTGCGGGACGGCCGCTTGTGATCCCTTTCTCTCGCCGGTCATTCTTGTACCCAATACGCATGCCGATCTCTGGCTGAGACGCACCTGGGCCGAACGAGCCGGGATTGTCATGAACGTCGATTTCCCCTATCTCGAAAAGGGCATCCGCGAGTCCTTTGCCGGAGACTGGAGCCCGGTCACCAAGGATGTCCTTACCATGGCGATCATGGCTGAATTGCTCGAAGCCATCAAGACAGGGGAAGACTGGGCAGAGGCGGCCTGTTCCTGGGTCGGGCGCATGGACCAGTCGGATCTTCATGAGGAACATCCTCGGGTCGAAGGCGGAGCAGAACAGACCGACGAATTTTCCGGTCTCCGTCTCTGGAACTACGCCAGCCAATTGGCCGAGCATTGTGACAATTACGATCTGCACCGCTTTGACGATCCCGGGATGGAGGAGGTCATCAAGCGGGACCGCCTGCAGGCCGAACTCCGCCAGCGGATCAGGAGACGGATTCTCGGGCACACGGCCCGGGACCGTAAGCGGTATCTCTTCCTGCGTGATCTGGCTGACGGGGCAGTCCTGCTTGATCCCGTCCGAAAACAGCAGGTCCGGGCCTTCGGCCTCCATCTCTTTGCCTTCAACGCTCTCTCTCCCCTCCATCTTGCCGTTCTTGTGCGGGTGGCCCGGGAATCCGGCGGAGACCTCCATATCTGGCAGATTGCCCCTCTTGAAACGGCCACGCATACCGTTGTCCAGCGCTGGACCCATGCAGCCCGATCGCTCGCCAGACTGGTCGAGTTACGCTGCCCGGAGTGTGTCAAGCGCGAGTATCCCGAACCGGCCGGACCCTTTGCCGGGGTCCTGGTCGGCAAAGGACCGGAGTCCGACAGCCTGCGGATCGTCGGGGCCCCGACCCTCCAGCGTGAGGTCGAGATGCTCTACAACTCGATCCTCTGGCATCTGGCGCAGGATCCCGCACTCAGGTTGCGGGAGATTGCCGTCTTTGTCCCCGATCTTGTGACCTACCGTCCGGTGATCGATGCCGTCTTCGCGGCGGGCGTGGCCTCGGCCGGGTCGAGTCCCGAGGGCGGGAACAAGGCCCTCCGCCACGAGTACGCCGGGAATGCCAGCGGCCCTCTCTCCTCCTGGGCCGCGGGCATGGCCCTTTTGGTGCAGCCTTGGGAGCCGACTCGTGAACGGCTCTATACCCTCTTGACGAATCCGGCCATCCTGGCCGGGTCAGGACTGGCACGGAATGCTATCGAGACCTGGTTCCAGGCCCTGGCCGAGCTGGGGAGTTTCAGGGGAGAGACCGGTCTCGAGGGCAAGCCAGACTCGTTCACCTTTGCCAAGGGCCTGACCCGGCTCCGGTTGGTCCGTGTCATGGGCGATCAGCCCTGGCTGGATCTCGTGCCATCCGGGGCCTGCGATCCCGAACTGGCTGGCCGGGTGATGGCGTTAGTGGAGCAGCTCGAGAGTACCATCCGGCAGCTTGAAGGACAGAGACAGACCGGCTCCCGCTGGAGGGAGACCTTGCTTGCCCTGGCCGAAACGTTTTTGGGCCTGCCCGGGCAGACCATCATGGCCGAAGCGGGAGCCCGTAAGCAGGCCCTCCAGCTTATGCGTGAACTGGACTGGCTGCCGGAATGCGGGTTTGACACGATCGCGGCCTGGGCCGCGGGCAGACTGGGGAGCATCACCCTGCCGCCGGCCAGGGGGGGCGGGGTGATCGTCGCCGGTATGCAGGATGTCAGACCGGTTCCCTTCAGGCTGGTCTATCTGCTCGGCATGGGGGAGGGACTCTTCCCGACACCCTGGAAACCGGCCTCGCCCCTGGACTTCCTCGCAAAAGACAATGACCGGTTTCCCGGTGACATCGAGGACGCCGAACGGGACCGGATGCTCTTTGTCGAGACCCTCCTCGCGGTTCGCCAGAAACTGGTCATCAGCTATATTGACCGGGACATTCTCAAGGACAGTACGCGCTATCCCTCCTCCCTCATCAGCGAGTTGCGCCAGCTCGCCGACATTCCGGACGAGGCATTCCTGTCGATTCCCGTCACCGGGTGGGCGGTGACGCCCGAGGCTACGGCACTGGATGCGCGTGCTCCCGACATCATGAGTGAGTACATCCGGCTCAATGCCGGGATGGCCCGTCTCCGGGTGCACCCCGAAGAGGCCGAGGCGGCGAGGATTGCCGCCGTGACTCTTGTCCGTGAAGAGCAGAAACGTCTTGATCTTTCTTCAATCCGAAGTGTGATTATGGATCCGTCAGCCGGCATCCTCAGGTATGCCTGTCGGGTCGAAAAAACGGCAGGGGAGGCCCTGTCTCTCGAAGCCGACGAGCCATTCATCGATACCGATGCCGGAAACGAGACCAAATTCTGGGCCTTGGTCTCCGATCTGACGATCGACTGGCTCCTCGCCGAGGGTGATGAGTCCTTCGGGGACTTCCTCACAACCAGCGGTCGGGAGCGTTTTGTCAGCGGGTATCAACGCTGTGACAGGGTCTCGGCCGGGTTTTTCGGAGAGATCATCTGGCAGAAAAAGGAAAAGGACCTCCTTGGGCAGGCCGAGGGTCTGGGCCAAATCCGCACGCGGCTGCGCGAGGCGCTCCGTGCCACAAACCCGCTCTGGTCGCCCTTCGTCTTTGGTCCGGCACCGACAACCGCCCGGGAGACCGTTCGGGGGGACCTCCTGCCGGGTGTTCCTCTGCGGGGCGAGTTTGTCCTCGGAGGGACCCTTCCCCTGGTCTGGCTTGAGGATGGCGGCAAGCGCATCTGTCTGTTTGTGGACCGGAACTTCGGAGCACAAAAAGTGGCTAGTACGTCAGTGCTGAATCTGATCCCGCAGCTC
>DAIREN010000152.1:0-6980 GCA_036795535.1 Spirochaetota bacterium | reverse complement strand
GCGTTGGTAGAACGAGCGTGCCGACTGGGTGCTCTCGGGTGGTCTGAAGGTGGCTGCCGTATCCGCTTCGTAGAGGTCCAGGAGGACGGGAAAGTCCGGTGAGGAGAGAACCGGTTCACTCCGGAAGAGGGGGAGTTCCTCGAGGGCGGCCGGCATCATGTGATGGCGGACCAGCCAGCCAACGGTTGCCGTGGTTTTGCTGTCGTATTCGAGGCGCTTGAGAAAGCGGATTGCCAGGCTGGCCCCGATGTCCGCGTGTCCGTCAAAGGGGCGCTCCCGTCCTCCATAGCGCACGGCCTCCGGTTTTCCGATGTCGTGCAGCAGGACGGCCAAAGAGAGAACCGGACTCTTGCCGGCGGCGTTTTCCAGCGCGTGCATCGTGTGTGGCCAGAGGTCTCCCTCCGGGTGGAAATCCTTGTGGTGAGACACCGCATGCAGTCCCGAGAGTTCCGGGAAGGCATCCGTCAGAAACCCTGTTTTGTGGAGCCAATCCAGTGCGAGCCCGACTGCGCGGGCGGAGAGGATGTCGGTCAGGAGTTCCCGAAGGACGGTCTTGGGGAGTCCGGCTGCGCCACTCACGGGGATGGCTGGTGGTGGGCGGTATCCGTAGCGGGCGATCAGGCGTGCAGCCTCGCAGGCGGCCCGGGCCGGAGGACAGTTACTTCCGGGGCGTGTTCCGGCCGGGAGTGCTTGGCCTGGAGACTGTTCATCGAAAAAAAGACCCTGGGGCTTGTCGCCGACAACCGGGACACGGGCGTCCAATTCCATGTAGGGCGGAGGCGGGGCATCCTCCAGATGGCAGGAAATGGAAATCCTTTGGCCGGAGTCCGTCGTGAATCGGGCGCTCTCCATCGGAAAACCCGGGTATTCAATCTGGTCCAGTGCCCGGGCAAGCTCGACCAGTTCGGCATCGGTCCCCAGTTCGAGGACAGCGCGAGGAGCACGGATTCCGTGCAGGCTGTCCAGGGCCGTGGTCCGGATGTACCAGAGGGCATGACCGCGGTCCGCAAGTGTGCGAGCCAATTCGTTGATGGTCATCTCGGCTGTTCTCCGGTCAGGTACAGCTTGTCTTTGTCCGCTTCGAGACGGCATCCCGGATGCTTTCGATGTGCCCCTTGGCGGCCAGGACAAAGATTGTGTCGCCTTTCTCGAGGACCGTGTCTCCCCGGGGGACGATGTACTGTCCTGCACGGCCGATCAGCGCGACCAGGGTATCCTCCGGAAGCGAGAGATCCCGGAGCCGCATGCCAATGACCGTGGAACAGTCATGCAGTTCGAGCTCGACCATATCGCTGGAAATCTCGCTTGAGGTCTCGAATGAAATCGGGCTGTTTTTCTTCTCTTTGAATGGGAGGGCCAGGCCAAGTTTTTTTGCCACCCAGGGGATGGTGGAGCCCTGGAAGAGGAGAGACAGGATTACGACAACGAAGACCAGGTTGAAGATTTCATGTGCACCGGTGATTCCGGTTGAGAGCGGTAGGGTGGCGAGCACGATGGCGACTGCGCCCTTCAGTCCGACCCAACCGGAAAAAGCAATATTTCTCCAAGATTCTCCAAAAGGCCGGAGACAGAGTGCAACGACTATCGGTCGCGCGACAAACATGATAAAGAGGGACAAGCCGATCGCCGGGAGCGCGATGGAGGGAATTTCCGCCGGGAAGGCGAGCAGGCCGAGCGTGAAGAAGAGAATGATTTGCATCAGCCAGGAGATGGCGTTGTGAAAGCGCAGGATGGATCGTTTGTGGGTGAAGGATCCGTTTCCGATCACTATTCCCATCAGGTAGACGGCAAGATAGCCACTTCCTCCGGCCACGGCCGTCAGGCCATAGGTTCCGATTGCGCAGGCTGATGTCAGGATCGGATAGAGCCCTTCGTATTCGAGCCGGAAACGGTGAGTGACGAAGACAAAGGACTTCCCGGCTAGCCAGCCAATGACTGCGCCGATGGCGAGCTGCATCAGAAGCATTCCGACCATGGTGTCTATGCCGGCGGACGGAATCGAGAGGATGGTGACCATGCCCAGTGTCAGGCAGATGGCCATCGGGTCGTTGCTGCCGGACTCGAATTCAAGCAGAGAGCGCAGTCTTTGGGGGATGCCGATTTGTCTTGAACGGAGGATACCGAAGACGGCCGGGGCATCAGTCGAGGAAATGATGGCACCGATCAGGATGCTGTGCATCAGATCGAATCCGGTGATCAGATGGGCGCCGATGGCGATTGTGCCCGTGGTTGCGAGCACTCCGACGGTCGAGAGGATGAATCCAGGCCAGAAGACCATCCGGATTTCGTTGAGGGAAGAGTCTAGGCCGCCGGAGAAGAGGATCAAAGCCAGGGCGATCACGCTGATGTTGCTTGCCAGTTTGTAATTATCGAACCAGAGTCCGCCCGGACCGTCCGAGCCGGTGAGCATCCCGATCAGAATGAAGAGGAGCAGGGCCGGGACACCGACACGGGCGGAGATTTTGCTGGCAACGATCGAGAGGAGCAGCAGGAACGAAGCAATCACCATGACAAGCTCAATTGACGGCATTCATTCCTCCGACGCATATTGGCTTTTTACCATAATGAGAATGGTTTTGCCCGGAAAAGGGCACTATGGTTTAAACATAACCACAAAAAAGGATGGCCGGAAGGGTCTTCATGTTTCAGGACGGCGACTCGGACCGGGAGAGTGCTGATTGCGAACTTGAAAAGGGGTGTGGGACATGCTGCCAGGAGCCGGGCAAGGCGCTTTATCCGGCGGCATGCAAAAGGCCGGATGCGTGCCGGCCATGACGGAATGCGGTGGAGGTCCGGGTTTATCCCTCAATGAAAGCCAGATTCTCGCCGAGTTTCCTGACTTCCCCGATATTGTCGAGGAGGAGGCTGGCAATCCTGGGGTCAAACTGGCGGCCGCTCTGCTCCCGCATATAGGCTTCGACTTCTTCCGGGGGAAGCGCCTTGCGGTAGACCCGGTCACTGGAGAGGGCATCAAAGACATCGGCGACGGCCGTGATCCGGGCGAAGAGGTCGATGGACTCGCCGGCCAGGCCATGGGGGTAACCGGATCCGTCCCAGTTTTCGTGGTGCTGGGCCGCGATCTGGGCAGCGACCCGGATCAGGCTCCGTTTGGAAAAGCGCAACATCTCTTCACCCGCCGGCGCGTGTTTCTGGATCTCGGCGCGTTCCGTTACGGAGAGCCTGTCCGGCTTGAGGAGAACGGCGTCCGGGATGGCGAGTTTACCGATGTCGTGCATCGCCGAGGCCAGGCGCAGGGTTTCGAGATCTTTTTCGGGCAGGCCCAGTTTTCGTCCTAGCCAGACGCTGTATTCACTGACGCGCTGGACATGGTGCTGCGTTTCCGGTGAACGACCCTCGGCGATTTCCCCCAAGGTGAAGATGATCTCTTTTTGTGTTTCTTCGATTTCCTGGTTGAGGTAGATATTGTCAAAAGCGATTGCCACGTTGGAGCAGAAGATGTCGATCAGGTTCTTTTCCCATTGGTCGAAGTCCTCGGTCCGCTCGAGATAGATGATGTTCTCTACCCCGTTTTTGCTTCTGAAAAAACCGATGTAGTAATTCTTTTCGGAGATGGTCCGCTTTTCCTTGACGGCCTGTTCGATCAGACCGAAGACCGTGTCCGGGATGGGGGCCATTTGGTCGTTTCGGGTTTCCTCGTCCTCGTATTTGCCGGTTGCGGCCAGGACCTTGAGTTCCCCGTTTTCGTTTGTCGCGGAGAATCCGGAGGTATGGCAGTAGAGCGCGTCGTTCTCCAGTCCGAGCATCGACACAAGTTGCATCAGGACGCCGCTCACGAACTCGCGCAGGGATTGTGCCTCGAAGATTCCGGCCGAGGCCTGGATGATCCGCTCTAGCCCTTTTTTGCTCCGGTCAATCGTGATCAGATCACGCCAGGACCGCAGGGCGGAAATGACGGTCGTAAAAAGTTTTTCGGAAGTCAGCTCGGTTTTGCATTTGTAGTCGTTGATGTCGTACTGGACAACCACTTCGGTTTCGGGAGCCTGGCCCGGTTGCCCGGTGCGCAGGATGATGCGGATGACGGTGTTCCCCAGGGTTTCACGGATGTAGCGGACCAGCTTGAGTCCGGCATCCTCCTCCTCCATGACGACATCGAGCAGGACGATGGAGATGTCGTCATGGCTTGCCAGGAAGGCCTCGGCCTCGCTCCGGGAGTGGGCGCTGTGGATCTTGATCGGCTTTCCCAGGAAACTGACATCCTTGAGGACAAGACGGGTTACCCGATGGACGTCGTCTTCGTCATCCACAACCAGGATATGCCAGGCATCCAGGGGGCGACGCAGGATCTCGTCCTTCCTCCGGTCATCGGCAAATACCATCAGGTCATTGCTCATCCTGTGTACCATTCCTCTCTCGTAGAGCTATCGGCAGACGGAGGGTAAAAACCACACCCCCCGCCACGCCGGCTGTGCATTCGATGCTGCCGCCCAAGCTGTGTGTGACAAGATTCCAGACGATATTCAGGCCCAGTCCGCTTCCGCCCGCGCCGCGTTTTGTGGTGAAAAACGGTTCAAAAATCTTTCCGATGTTGGCGTGCGGGATGCCGATTCCGTCATCACCGTAAACGATGCGGACCATCGGGTCTTCCCTCGCCACCTGGATGCGGATCTTTCCCTCGGGACGGTCGGCAAAGCCGTGGACCAGGGAGTTGATGACGAGATTGGTGATGATCTGGGAGATCGCACCCGGCAGGGTTCGCATCAGGATACCTGGCGGGCAGTCCGTTTCGACCTGATAGGAGGTTTTTTTGAAGCGTGGCTTGAGACTGCGGAGGACATCGTCAATGTATTCGTCGAGGATGATCTCGCGCATATCGGCTGCCGCCCGGTCGACAGCAACCCGCTTGAAACTCTGCACCAGTTCGGCTGCCCGCTCGAGGTTGCTGCGGGTCATTTCGAGCGCGCTTCCAGCGGCGTCCATGTAGTCGGCCATGTCACTTCGGGTGAGTGTGCCATCTTCGAATCCCTGCTTGAGTACCGCGAGGCGGCGCTGGGCATCACTTGCGGCGGTGACGCCGATGCCGACCGGAGTGTTGATCTCGTGGGCAACTCCGGCGACAAGTTCTCCGAGTGATGCCATCTTCTCGGCCCTGACCAGCTGGGCTGTGCGCTGGCGGATGATCGATTCGAGTTCCGTGTTGTATTTCGAGAGCGTCTCCGCCATTTCGTTGAAGCGTGTCCCGATCTGACCCAGCTCGTCATCGCTGGTAATCGAGACCCGGCAGCCGAGATCGCCACCGCCAAAGGAGCGCATGGCGCGGGCGAGTTGCTTGAGCGGATTCATGATCATGCCGAAGCCGTAGAGGAAGAGCAGGCCGACGAGGAGGCCGGAAATGGCTGCCCCGACCAGTGAGCTGATGCGCATGGTTTCGAGGACTCCGGAGAGACTGCTCTCGGGAATCTGGTAGACAACCAGCCAGCCGGCAGAGGGAACGCGGGCGCAGGCCAGGTAGGAGTCCTCGCGCAGCATTCCCTGCCCGGCCGGTGCGCGGACAACGATCGCGCCACTCATGAGTGCGGAGAACCGCGCGGCGGCATTGGTGCCGAAAACGACACCGGCCTGCCGACCGATCAGTTCCAGGTCCCGGGCGATCTGGACACGTCCGTCCGTGGCGATCAGCCAGCTCTTGCCGCCGTGTCTGTCTCCGATGGAAAACTCCCGGGCGAAGGCGGAGAGTTCAATCCCGACACCGGCCACGCCGTCCGGATTGCCCGGATCGCCCATCAGGACGTTGACAAAGATGAAGGTGTTGTCGAGCTGGCGGTTGTAGTCGATGTTCAGGTTGAAGGGACGTTTTTCACGCATGGTCCTGAAAAACCAGGTATCATCCGGATCGTTTTGCGAGAGGATGTCGGCCGGAGGGTTTTTGCCGTCCACCCAAAAGGCATGCGTTGTGGCGCTGGCCGCAAAGACATTTGCGTAATTTCCCTTGCGGGCCAATGTGCGCATATTGGCCAGAGCCATCTCCCCCAGGGTGGCATTCTGTTCGGCCGACCTGAACCAGCCTGTCAGGGCGGCGTCATGGGCAAATATAAAGGAAGATTCTATTCCGCGTCCGAGGCGGGTTTCGATTTCAAGGGCGCGAGCTGTGACCAGGTTGACGAGATCAAATTCTTCGATTTTACGGCTGACGGCGCTTCGGGAGATGTTGTATCCGATGGCGCTGGTCAAGACAGAACTTGCCAAGATGACAAGGAGTGCCAGAACGGCGAATTTGACCCGGATTGTCCCGCGGAATTTCATCCCTGCCTCCGTTGACGGCAGCGAAACGGGACATCTCCCCAACAGGGATCTGCACGGATCGCGGCGCGACAGATATCCCAGTATATTTTTTATGATGAACAGTGTCAAGGCCCGTCAGAGGGCGCCCTTGCGGAGCGTAGTGGGTGTGCCTCTTTTGTAGAGACGCGATTGGGCGCGTTTTTGGATGCAGGCCATTTTGGCAGAAATTCTCAAATTTGAGAAAAAAGTGTTCCGGATTACAGAGTGTGTCATTTTTTACACAGTCTTTGGCGTAGAAACACGGGTGACCGCGTCTCCGAAACATAAAATTGGTATGGGACTCCCGGAGTCGCAACACATCTTCGTGAAAACGTCATGCGAATCCGGGAGTACTATAACAAAACCGTGATATGGGTATGGAATTCCGGGGACGCAAAGCAGGCGTTTCCCCCTCCCAGCCTCCCCCTGCCCTCTTCGAGGACTTCGCGGGGGAGGAGGCGTGTGCGTTTGAGGATGATGATGCATTTGTAGAGACGCGCTTGCCCGCGCCGCCGAGGTGCGAGATTGTCATGGCCACTTCCGGAGCATACACGGCTGCTATTTTGGCCTTGCAAAATATTTTCTGTGGTATACATTTAACGCTGATTGCCAAAACCCTTGCCCCCGGGAGCGATACGTGACCAATATTGCCTGCCTGCCTGCCTGCCTGCCTGCCTGCCTGCCTGCCTGCCTGCCTGCCT
>DAIREN010000151.1:0-7195 GCA_036795535.1 Spirochaetota bacterium | reverse complement strand
AGTCGGTCTTGATATCGGGACAACCAAGGTTTCGGTTGTCGTCGGAGAGCGGGATGTCAACGGACTGATCGAGATCAAGGGTGTCGGGACTGCACCATCAAACGGATTGCGAAAGGGCGTTGTCGTTAATATCGACGCCACAGTCGAGTCGATCCGCAAGGCAGTTGAAGAAGCGGAATTGATGGCGGGCCTGAGCATCAAGGAAGTTTACGTCGGAATTGCCGGCGGTCACATCGAAGGGATGAATTCCCGCGGGGTGATTGCCGTCTCGAGCAAGGGGCGCGAAATCACCCAGCCCGAAGTCGAGCGTGTGATTGATGCCGCCCGGGCGGTTGTCATTCCGAGTGACCGGGATGTGATTCACGTCCTGCCCCAGGAGTTCATTGTCGATGAGCAGGACGGGATCAAGGATCCGGTCGGGATGTGCGGTGTCCGGCTTGAGGCCGAGATCCATATCGTGACCGGTTCCGTGACCTCGATGCAAAACATCGTCAAGAGTGTGCAGCGTGCCGGGCTCGATGTCCGGGATATCGTGCTGCAACCCCTGGCTTCAGCCAATGCGGTCCTCTCCGAGGACGAAAAGGAGCTGGGCTGCATCCTGATCGATATCGGAGGCGGGACGACGGATGTCCTGATGTATGTGGATGGCGCCGTCTGGCATACCGGGGTTCTGTCGATCGGTGGTGGACACCTCAGCAATGACCTCTCGGTCGGATTGCGGACGCCGACGGTCTCTGCCGAGGTGATCAAACGGAAGTACGGTTGTGCGATGCGGGGACTTGTCAATCCCGCGGAGATGATCGAGGTTCCGGCAGTTGGTGGCCGGCCACCCCAGCGTGTTCCGAGGACGGTTCTGGCGGACATCCTGCAACCCCGCATGGAGGAGATTTTCTCCCTGGTCAACCGAGAAGTTCAGATGACGGGACTCAGGGAGATGATTGCGGCCGGGGTTGTGATCACGGGAGGCGCCTGTCTGGTCGAGGGGACCGCCGATGTTGCCGAGGAGGTCTTCAAATTCCCCGTCAGAGTCGGAATGCCAAGGAATGTGAGCGGGCTCAAAGACATGGTCGCCAGTCCGATCCACGCGACGGCTGTCGGTCTCTGTCAGTACGGGATCATCGATCAGGAGATCAAGGGGAACAACCTCCAGCCGAGGGGCGGACGATTGTTCGGAGATTTCCGGGATCGCGTGAAAGGTTGGCTCAAGGAATTCTTTTAAAGTATATTGATAGAGCGCTTTCCCGGCTGGATGGGACCCCGGGGAAGGGTTTGTATATGATCCAGGCAGTACGTCATTCATGGGAGGGGAAGATGACGATCGAGATGGTGGAACCGAGCAGCAATCCTACGGTGATCAAGGTGATCGGAGTAGGGGGTGGTGGCTGCAATGCGGTCAACCGCATGATTTCCTGCAGGATGGAGAATATCCAGTTCATTGCAGCCAATACCGACGCACAGGTGCTTTTCAAGTCCAACGCGCTTGAAAAGATCCAGCTCGGGCAGCGCCTGACAAAGGGGCTGGGTGCCGGAGCGAGTCCAGATGTCGGAGAAAAGGCCTGCGAGGAAGCCCAGGAGCGGATTGCCGAGGTTCTCCAGGGTGCCGACATGGTGTTTGTGACCGCCGGGATGGGCGGTGGTACCGGGACGGGGGCAGCGCCAATTGTTGCCAAGATCGCCCGGAGTCTGGGTGCCTTGACGGTCGCCATCGTGACCAAGCCGTTCCATTTCGAGGGCAAAAAGCGCATGGAACAGGCCGAGGAGGGCATCCGCAGGCTCATCGAGCATGTGGACACCCTGATCACGATCCCCAACCAGAACCTGATCAAGATTTCCGATCGCAAGACCTCTCTCGAAGACGGATTCCGGATGGCAGATGATGTTCTTCGCCAGGCAGTCCAGGGCATCTCCGATCTGATCACCAAAACCGGGCATATCAATGTCGATTTTGCCGATGTTCGCAAGATCATGTCCAACAAGGGGCAGGCCCTGATGGGTGTCGGAATTGCCGGAGGGGAGAACAAGGGCGCGGCCGCTGCCCGGGCTGCGGTCAACAATCCCCTCCTCGAGGATTCATCCATCGAGGGAGCCGAATCCCTCCTCGTCAACATCACCTCCGACCATAATTTCTCGATAACAGAATATCAGGAAGTTGTGGATGCTGTCCGCGAAAAGGTTTCCCAGGACGCCGAGATCATCTGCGGGAACGTCTTTGATGACCGTTACAAGGACGAGGTGATGGTTACGGTGATTGCGACCGGATTCCGCCACGCACGCGAGCGGGTTGTTGCCGGTGGTAATGTCGAATTCGTTTCCAACAATGATTTTCTGGGCGGGGTCCGGACTGCGTCCCAGTATGACAAAGTCCCGCCATCCCGCGAAGCTGTTCCCGAGCCGGTTTTTGCGGGCGGAGCCTATTCCGGGTACAGCGATGACAATATCGATATTCCGGCTTTCCTGCGGAACAGAAATCAGCACCGCTGAACAATTCAGGGGATATCCTGAGAGGGACACCGGCGTGGTGTCTCTCTTTTTTTTGGGAACAATCTTCAGCCATGGTCGGGCTGCTCCATCCCCGGTTTGAACCGCAGGCCGGAAACTGGTATACTAGAGGGAAGCGGGAAATCATCCGGCGGAGGAAGACCATGCGGAGTACAGTCAATTCGTGGCGGGTTGGTGTATGGTGTCTTGTCGCTCTGCTTGTCGGGTGCGGTGAAACCAAGATCGACGAGCACAAGAATATCAAGGACGGAAAGAACGTGGTAGTCCCGTCGAGAAAAGAATATCCGAACATGGTATTTATTCCTGCCGGGGAATTCCTGATGAGTACATCCTCAACGGATCAGGGGAGACGGCGCGTCCATCTCAAGGCTTTTTACATCGATATCTATGAAGTCTCGAACGCACAGTATGAAGGATTCATCAGTGATGGCGGATATGCCCGCGAGGAACTCTGGAGCAAGGAAGGATGGGCTTGGCGTTCGTCAAACGGGGTCACCATGCCGAAGTGGTGGAAGACTGGCCGCTACAGAATCGGTCCGATGCATCCTGACTATCCAGTTGGTGGTGTCTCATGGTACGAAGCTGAGGCCTTTGCCCGTTGGGCCGGGAAACGTCTTCCGACGGAAGCGGAGTGGGAGATGGCGTCCCGGGGGATGGATGGGCGGCTTTTCCCCTGGGGGAATGATCCCGTCGATGCCGATGGTGTCTATCGGGCCAATTTCGAACCGGTCAATGACGGGAATATGCATGCCGGCCGGATTGACTCGTATCCGCTGGGGAAAAGTCCCTGGGGGTGTTTCAATATGCTCGGAAATGTCTGGGAGTGGGTTGCAGACAGTGCGACCAAAAATGGCAGATGGTATCGTACCCTTCCGGATAAAAATCCTGTCTTTACAGCAGAAACAGGCTACAAACTCATGCGCGGTGGTTCATGGTATAAAGGATTCAGTGTGTATGATTATTTCTTCCGTCTTGCAATCGAGCCGGGAGTCATGGCGTATGACGATTTCGGTTTTCGTTGTGCCCGTGATGCGGACTGATCCGGAATCCACGGAAATGGAGGCATGATGCGCCTGTTGATGCTGCTTTTGGTGTTTGGCCTGCTGGTTGTGACGGGTTTGATCGTGCACGAGAATGCGGCCGAGACGGCCCGGATGACGGTTTTCGGGCGGGTCGTTTTTGAGGGGGTTCCCGTGCCGGTCCTGATTCTTGTTTCTCTGGTTGCCGGCATGCTCCTCATGATGCCCTTCCTGGCAGTCGCCCGTATACGGAAGCGTCCAACCAAAAAAGATTCTGTTGAACCTTCATCGGACAGGAACAGTCCGGGATGAGAATCCGTCTTCTGCCCGTTCTGCTTCTGTTCATCCTTGCTTCGATTCCGGTTTTTCCGGCTGTACGGTCCATCGATGATGCCCGCAAGGCTATCGCCTCCGGTGACGAGCCGGGGGCTCGTGCCATCCTCCAGACGATTCTCAGATCCGGCGGGGATTCGCCCGGCAGGGCCGGGGTCCTTGCGCTTCTGATTTCCCTCGAGCACCTCGCGGGCCCGAGGATCGCACTCCTCGAAGAATATGTCCGGCGCTATCCACGCGAGAAGGACTGGAGGGGAATGGTCAAGGAGCTGGCCTGGCTCCATCTTGCCAGCGGAAAGTATGCCGATGCCGCACTCCTGTTGACGCGACTGGTCGCTGTTCCCGAGGAACGGGAATCCGCCCTCCTGGGGCTGGTGAGGATTGCCATCGCCCAGGAACACTGGGATCAGGCCGAACGTTCCTGTACTGCCCTTGAGCGGGAGTATCCGGACGGAGTGTTCCGCCCGACGGTGCTGGCATGCCAGGCCAGGATCCATCTGGCGAGGGGACGCAACAAAGAAGCATCACTGGCCTGGCATGCCATCATCGAAAAATTCGGTCGATCCGATGAAGCCCCGGGGGCATGGCTCGCTCTTGGCGAAATGGCCGCCACGGCCAAGGATATCCGCCTGGCCCAGGACTATCTGACCAAGCTGGTTCGGGCTTTTCCGGCTTCAATGGAAGCGGGGCTGGCCAGGAGCCGGCTGCGTCTCCTGGCCGTGGAGAATCCCCGGACGAGCAATCTGCGTGTCTGGGAGGTGCAACTGGCGGTGTATCATGCCAAGTCCCAGGCTGAAGCCTTTGTGGCGAAACTGCGTGCCGCTGGGTATCTTTCTTTTGTGCAACAGGAGACCGTGGGCGGAAGAATCCAGTACAGCGTCCGGATGGGGTATTTCAGAACCAGAGAGGATGCGGCACAGGTCCTTGCCGGGATGCAACACAAGGGCTATGAGGGATTCATCCGCACCCGGACGGTCACAGTCACGGAGGACGTCCTTGGGCGAGAGTAATCAGACACCCATGATGCAACAGTATCTTGCCATCAAAAAACGCTATGGCGGGATGCTTCTTTTCTTTCGGTTGGGCGATTTTTACGAGATGTTCTACCAGGATGCGGAGGAAGCGAGCGCTCTCCTCGGCCTGACACTGACCTCGCGGAATGGCATGCCGATGTGTGGCGTCCCCTGGCATGCCGCTGAAGGGTACATCGCCCGGATCCTCAAAGCCGGGAAGCGTGTCGCGATCTGCGAACAGGTGGAAGACCCGGCCAAGACCAAGGGTCTGATCCGCCGTGAGGTGACCCGGGTGATCACACCCGGGACGGTTACGGATGAGAAGCTTCTCCAGACCGACGAAAACAATTTTTTGATGGCCATCTGGCTGGATCAGCATAATGCCGCTCTGGCGGTTGCCGATATTACTACGGGTGAATTCGGCGTTGCCAGTTGCCAGGGCGATGTCCAGAAGCTGAATGCGTTTCTCGAGGACGAGATCATCCGGTTCGCTCCGAGCGAGATCGTGACGTTGGCCTCGCAGGCCACAAAGATTCCCGTCGGCCTGATCCAGGGGATCTCTCTGACGACCGTGGCCGATCATCTTGTCCACCCCCAGATTGCCCGGGAGACGCTCTGTGCCCAGTTCCAGACGGCTTCCCTGGATGGTTTCATGATCAATGAGGAGGACGGTTCCCTCCAGGCGGCAGCCATTGCCCTGGCCAGTCTCAGGGAGATCCGGCTGGGAGCGGTCGAAAGCATCACAACGATCAAGAGGATGGATTCGGGCGGGACGGTCATGCTTCCGGCCATCACCCAGACCAACCTCGAATTGGTCCGCTCCCTCTCCGGTGGTGAAGAACGGACATTGGTCTCTGTTCTTGACAGGACGGCGACTCCCATGGGAAAGAGACGGATCAGGCAGAACATCCTTGCACCCATGCTGGACCCGGTTGCCATCAACAAGCGCCTGGACCTGGTTTCAGTCCAGACAGCGGACAGGGTCTTTCTCGATGCCGTCATCCAGTCACTCGGCAGGATCCGGGATCTGGAGCGGTTGGCATCCCGGGTCGCTCTTGGGCGCGCCAATGCCCGCGATCTTGTCGCGATTGCCGCATCTCTCGAGGAGGTCAGGGTTCTTCGCAAACGACTTTTGGAGAAACCGGAGTACTTCGAGATCTGTCAGGGGATCGATCCGTTTGATCGTCTGATTGCGGCCCTCCGTGAAGCACTCCTTGATGAACCGGCTGCCGGGATTGATGAAGGGGGGATGATCCGGTCCGGCTTCTCTCCCGAACTTGATGAACTGAGGGGCTTGCAGAGTGGGGGAGAAGAGGCTCTGGCCGCGATGCAGCAGCGGGAACGTGAGCGGACCGGGATAGGATCGCTCAAGATCCGCTATAATCGTGTGATCGGGTATTTCATCGAGGTCTCGAAGTCGAATCTGGCCAGCGTGCCGTCCGAATACATCCGCAAACAGAGCATGGTCGGTGGCGAACGCTTTGTGACGGATGAACTCCGCGAGTATGAGGAAAGGATTCTCGGGGCCCAGGAACGGATCATCGAGCTGGAACGCTCCCTCTTCAAAACCCTCACGCAGGAGACAGCGAACTGGGTTGCGCGGATCAATGCGGCCGCCGACCGGATCGCCGAGGTGGATCTTTTGGCCTGCTTTGCAAAAAACGCCCTGGATTACGGATACATGCGCCCGGTTGTGGACGGGAGTGACAGGCTGAGCATTGTCGAGGGCAGGCATCCCGTGATCGAACGTGTCATTCCGGAGCCCTTCGTTCCGAATGCGACAGAACTGGATCTGGCCGAGAATCGCATCAAGATCGTGACCGGACCCAATATGGCCGGAAAATCCACCTACCTGAGACAGACGGCGCTCATCGTCCTGATGGCCCAGATCGGATCGTGGGTGCCGGCAGCCAGTGCCCACATCGGTGTCGTGGACAGAATCTTCACGCGTGTCGGGGCGAGTGACAATCTCGCCAGGGGACAGAGCACCTTTCTTGTGGAGATGCTCGAAACGGCGGCCATCCTCAACAATGCAACGGCCCGCTCCCTGATCATCATGGACGAGATCGGGAGGGGAACGAGTACCTATGACGGACTCTCTCTGGCACGGGCGGTCGCCGAGTATCTTCTGGAGCATGTCGAAGTTGGCGGCCGGACCTTGTTTGCGACACATTATCATGAAATGACGGTTCTCGGGGAGCGGGAGGGCGCCGGAAACCTGAATGTCCAGGTCCGGGAGTGGAATGACGAGGTGATCTTCCTCCGCAAGGTGGTTCCTGGTGCGGCGGACAAGAGTTACGGGATCCATGTGGCCCGTCTGGCCGGTCTTCC
>DAIREN010000150.1:0-7209 GCA_036795535.1 Spirochaetota bacterium | reverse complement strand
ATCGTCGTATTCTGTCAGGTTGGATTGCGTGGGTATATCGCCTGCAGGATCCTGATGGCGGCCGGTTTGGACTGTGTGAACCTTTCGGGGGGATACTTGACCTGGCACACCGCGACACTCAAGCACGACAACACCGAGGTCTTCGAATTCAGTACTATCCAGACCAGTGATCATATTCTGGCTTCGGGCGGTGTCAGTCCAACCAGTGAGGCTGACCGAAGGGTGGACGCCTGCGGGCTGCAATGTCCGGGTCCCGTGCTCAAACTCTTTGAAAATGTTCGCAGTATGCAAAACGGAGAGACCGTGGAGATTGCCGCGACGGATCCCGGGTTCGCCATCGATATCAAAGCCTGGTGCGAGAGGACGGGAAACCAGCTTGTCAGCCTTTCAAGCGAGGGGGGGAGATTCACGGCCAGGGTCCGCAAGGGGCAGATGCCGACGGCGGCTCCCCAGGCATGCACGCGGGGACCCAATGATAAAACGATCGTTCTGTTCAGCGGGGATTTTGACAAGGCGATGGCAGCCTTTATCATCGGAACAACCGCCGCCTCGATGGGTGGAAAAGTGACCATCTTTTTCACATTCTGGGGGCTGAACCTTCTCCGGCAACATAAAAAAGTGCGCGTCAAAAAAACACTGATCGAGCGGATGTTCGGAAGGATGATGCCGCGGGGAAGCAGACGGTTCAAGCTCTCGAAGATGCACATGGCCGGCATGGGAACGGGGATGATCAAGCGCATCATGCGCAAAAAGCATGTGCCCTCCCTTGAGGAGCTGATCCAGGCGGCCCGGGAGTCAGGCATCCGCCTGGTGGCCTGCCAGATGACGATGGATCTGATGGGCATCAAGCCCGAGGAGTTGATCGAGGGAGTCGAAAAGGGCGGGGCCGCCAGCTATATCGGCGCCGCCGATACGGCCAATATGAACCTCTTTATTTGAAGGACGTCCGAGGATACACGAAGGGCCGCCTCCGGAAACCGGGGCGGCCCTTCGCGGTATTACGGATTGGAAGCAGGACCGGTCGGTCAGGGTTATCGGGCGATGACGCAGGCCTGGCGGGCCCCGACACCGATGGCGTAGAGAAACCGGTCGCAGAGTTTGAGGACCGGGTAGGGCAGGAGTGAGAGCGAGACAACCCTGATTCCGTTGACGATCTGCCCGATGACCGGCCAATGGCGTCTGCTGGGGATGGTGATCAATTTCCAGAGATGGCCGTTGACATACATGCTCCCCTCGTGGTGGACCACTTCAAATCCGGCCCGGGCCACGAGATTTCCGATCCCTTGGACGGAGTAGTTCCGTACGTGGAACTGGATGTAGTCCGGCTCTTCGACGGGGACAAAGACGGCCAGGATCCCGCCCTTTTTGAGGGATGCGTACATGGCGCGCAGGGTTGCGAGATCATCCAGGACGTGTTCGAGGGTATGGGAGGTGACGATGATGTCAAACGGGCCTTTCGGGTAACTCGAAACGCCGTCTTCCTTGACCTGGACAAAATTTGCGGCCTTGTATTGCCTGAAATCGGGATCCTGTCTGGCGCGCTCGATTCCCGATCGGGAGACATCGGCTCCGGTCAGACTGCAGGTTTTGGGAAATATTTTCAGGAGTTGTCCTCCACCGAAACCGAAATCCATGATACGCTTGTTTTCGATATCGATCCGGTGTTTGCGGAAAAGCTCGGCCAAGCGTTTGCACCGGTAATGGACATCGAAACGGAAAAGCCATTTGAGGGTGTTTTTTTTGGCGTAGGAATGCTCGTATTTCTTTGTTTGGTTCTGCATCGGTTTCCTGCTATTATGGTGTAGGGGGAATGATATCGCAGAAAACAGAAATTTCAAGGTACACGCGTCGGTATTGTGCCGGATCGGAGTATTTCAGGCGTGTCACGCAAGTAAAAAAACAGGCGGTCTGAACCAGACCGCCTGTCTATCGGGATGGTAGGGTGTTGTGTTTGTGTCCACGGGCAACGCCCGCAATACATCCACTTATAAAGCAAGCTGCGTGCCAAGGCATGAGGTTGTTCCAAGAAAATGATAAAAATCATTGAAAAAGCCCGATTATTGGGAAAAAACAAGAATTTTTGGGTGTTATCGTCCGGGATTCGGGCAAGAAACGCGATTGTCCCACAAAAATTTTGAACAAGGACTGGTCAGCCCGGTGTAGGGATGCGACGGGTTGCTGTCGAAATGGCACAATCCGACCGGACAACGGCACTGTCTTGCCAAATTGGCACAGTTCGGACCTATTCGAGTGAGACTTCGCGGACTCCGGGCTTGGAACGGAGAAAACCGAGAAGCTGCTCGTCGGGTTTGACGTGGATCGACTGGCTGGCCTGGACGGTGACACTCCGGCCTGGTTCCTCGATGTGGAAGTAGACGGCGGAATCGCCCCGGTTGCCATCCGAGAGCAATTCTTCCCTGATGGCAAAGAGGTCGCTGTCGGACAACTCCGGCCCGATGGTGATGTGCAGATCGTGGACGACCAGGTCATCGAGAAACCGGACCTGCTGGGGGTGGAGCATCGGCTTGTCCCGACCGGGTTGTTTGGAGACGGAAACCTGGATGCAGAGGGCGGTTCCGGGGACGAAAAAGGATTTGTACTTTTCCCAGTTGTTCGAAAACAGCATGAGGTCCCAGTTTCCGTCCGGATCCTCGAGGGTGACGATGCCAAAGGCCTTCCCCTCCTTGGTGAGCCGTTCTTCAATACCCCGGACGATGCCACCTACAGAGACGTGTTTGTTGGCTTCCAGGGAAGCGTGGCGTCTTGAGCCTGTCATGCCCAGGCGTTTCCATGTCCGCAGATAGCGGCGGAAGGGATGCCCGGTGATATAGGTGCCCAACAGTTCTTTTTCGAGGGAAAGGAGTTTGTCCTCGGACCATTCCCGGATATCTTCGGAGAGGGATGGGCCGTCTCCCGCTTGCGGGCCGGAATTCTCGTCGAATTCGTCGAAGAAATTGATCTGCCCGCGCTCGGCGTCGACGCGCATCCGGGTGCCCTTGTCGACAGAAGCGTCGATCGACTCGAAGAGGACACTCCGTTTTTTCCCGGTCGAGGCAAAGGCTCCGCAGGAGACAAGGGTTTCGAGAACCCGTTTGGTCACGGCACGCAGGTCGACCGCCGCGCAAAATTCGACCAGATCGTGGAAGAATGGCTTGCTGTCCCGTGCCCGGACGACAGCCTCCGAGGCGGCCAGTCCGATGCCCTTGATGGCGGAGAGCCCGTAGCGGATCGCGTTGTTCTCGACGGAGAAATTGACGGTGCTGAAATTGACATCCGGGGGGAGGATCGTGATTCCCATGGACTGGGTCTCGCGGATGTAGAGTTCCAGTTTGTCCGGCGAATCCTTTTGCGAGGTGAGGAGCGCAGCCATGTACTCGAGGGGGTAATTGGCCTTGAGCCAGGCTGTCTGCCAGGAGATGATGGCATAGGCCGCGCTGTGGGATTTGTTGAAGCCGTACTCGGCGAACTGGGCCATCAGGTTGTAGAGCTCTTCCGCTTTGGCGGTATTGATCTTTTTTTCCTTGGCTCCCTGGAGGAAGTCGTTGCGCTTTTTGTCAACGATGTCCATCTTCTTCTTTCCCATGGCCTTGCGCAACTCATCGGCTTCGGCCATCGAAAATCCTCCGACTGCCTGCGAAATCTGCATCACCTGTTCCTGATAGATGATGATCCCGTAGGTGTCCTTGAGAACCGGCTCGGTTTCGGGAAGGATGTATTCCACAGGCTCCCGACCCGCTTTGCGGTCGCAGAATTTCGTGTGCATGCCCATATTGAGGGGGCCGGGGCGGTAGAGGGCGATCAGGGCGATGATCTCGTCAAACCGGTCCGGCTTCATATTGCGCAGGAGTTGCTGCATCCCGGGAGAGTCGAGCTGGAAGACGCCCAGGGATTGTCCGCGCTGGAGAAGGGTAAAGGCCTTTTCATCCTCGAAGGGGATGGTCGAAAAATCCAGATCGATCCCCCGGGTATCATGGATCAGATGCCGGCATTCCTCCATCGTGGTCAGGTTCTGCAGGCCGAGGATGTCCATCTTGAGGAGTCCGACCTTCTCGAGGTGGGGACCGTCGTACTGCGTGATGACCTGGTTGGACTTGCTGTCCTTGTAGAGCGGGAGATATTCGACCAGGGGGCGGCCGGCGATGACAACACCGGCGGCGTGTTTTCCGGTCCCGCGGATCACGTTTTCGAGTTTGAGGGCATTCCTGAAGAGTGTCTCGTAGACGCCGCCCTTCTCCCGGATCTCCCGGAGGCGGGGCTCCGCGTCGATGGCCTTCTCGAGGAGGGATTTTGATTTGTTGCGGGGATCGGGATCCCGGTCGGGAATCAGGGCGGTGATCTCGTTGCTCTCGTTGAACTTGATCTCGAGGACCCGGCTGACATCCTTGATGGCTGCCTTGGCCTTGATGTATTGGTAGGTCACGATCTGGGCAACCTGTGAGGCACCGTAGCGTTCCCGGATGTAGTCGATGATCTGCTCGCGTTTTTCGACGCAAAAATCCATGTCAATATCCGGCATGCTGATGCGTGACGGGTTGAGAAAGCGTTCGAAAAAGAGATTGAAGCGGATCGGTTCGATATCCGTGATGCGCAGGGTGTAGGAGACCAGGGAGCCAGCTGCAGATCCGCGACCGGGGCCGACCGGAATGTCATGCGTCCGGGCGTAATGGACCAGATCCCAGACGATCAGGAAGTAGCCGGAGAATCCCATCTGGGAGATGACGGAGAGTTCATAGTCCAGGCGCTCCTGGAGGGCCGGGGTGACCTCGGTATAGCGTTGGGCGAGGCCTTCCTCGCAGAGGGAGCGGAGATAGTCGTTTTCGGTCAGCCCGTCCGGGGTCTCGAAGACCGGAATCTTGTATTTTCGTTCCGGCGGGGCCGTATCAACGGTTTCAATGGAGACGATGCAGCGTCTGGCGATCTCGACGGTATTTGAGAGGGCGTCGGGGAGTTCACCAAAGAGGGCCCGCATCTCGTCGGCGGTCTTCAGGTAGAATTGGTCGTTTTCGAGTTTGAAGCGGTCCGGATCGGAAAGCTTGGCTCCGGTTCCGATGCAGGTTGCGATCTGGGAGGCTTCGTAGTCCTCGCGTTCGAGAAAATGGACGTCGTTGGTCGCGATCAGGGGGATGTCGAGTTCACGGGCCAGGGCGACAAGATCCCGGTTGAGGGTTTTTTGCTCGGGGATCCCGTGGTCCATGATTTCGATATAGAAATTGCCGCGACCGGCGATCTCCTGGTAAGAGAGGGCGGCCGCCCGGGCCTGGTCTTTTTTGCCAAGACGGAGATACCAGGCGACCTCGCCCTGCATGCAGGCACTGGTGATGATCAAACCGCGCGAGTTTTCGGCGAGCACCTCTTTGTCGATGCGTGGTTTGTAATGGAAACCCTCGATGTAGGCCATCGAGGAGAGTTTGCAGAGATTGTTGTACCCCTCGTTGTTCTCCGCAAGAAGAACCAGGTGAAAACGGTTTTCTTTGGGCGGCCGGGATGACATGGATTCGGGGGCGAGGTAGAACTCGCATCCGTGGATCGGTCGGAGCTTGTTGGCCTGGGCCTGTTCCTGGAAATCAAGCAGCCCGAAACAGTTGCCGTGATCCGTCAGGGCGATGGCTTCCATCCCCAAGGCTGATGCCCGCCGGCAGAGCGAATCGAGACGGATGATCCCGTCCAGGGTGCTGTAGTGGGAGTGGACATGCAAATGGACAAAATCGCTCATGCATCATACCTCGTGTGCTTCGTCAAAAAGGGGGCGTCAGGACGGGCTCCGGCTCATCCCCGGGGCGGCGCTCCGCTCAAAGGGACCGTCAGGCCCTCCTTGGCGGGGAAGGTGATGATCCCGAGGCCCTCCTGTTTGACGCGCTCGCGGAGTGCGAGGTGGAAGGCGTCCAGTGAGTCGTCGCTCCGGGTCGGGTCGTGGTGGAAGATGGCCAGGCGCTTGACTCTGGCGGCGACGGCATCCGAGAGGGCCTCCTCGATCGAGGAATGTCCCCAGCCCCGGTGCGAATCGAGCTCCTCGCGGGAATGGTACTGGGAGTCGTAAATCACCAGGTCGGCGTTTTCGATGTGTTTCCGGATCTTGGCATTGGCCATATCGACGGCTTCCTGGGCCTCCCGGGCCTCGTCCGTATCGAGCCGGCCGTCTGTGCTGAAGATGTTGACATAGGGCTCATGGTCGTAGACGGTGCAGACGACGCGGTCATCCGCTTCGATCCGGTAGCCGAGACAGAGGATCGGGTGGTTGAGGTAGCAGGTTGTGACCTTGGCGCCGCCGACGTAGATGGTGCCTTCCTTGAGTTCGTTGAAACTGACCTTGGCGCCCGCATCCTCGAGTTTGACCGGGTAGTAGGTGTAGTCCATCTGGGCCGAGAATATTTTTTCGAGTTTCCCGGAGTAGTTCACGGGACCGTGGATGCGGAATTCGTTTCCCTTGATATAGGTCGGGGTGAAAAAGGGATAGCCGTGGATATGATCCCAGTGGGTATGGGTCAAAAAGATGTCGGTTTTGAGGGGACCCTTTTTTTGGTCATTGGCAAGGAGCCAATTCCCAAGCTCCCGGATTCCGGAACCGGCATCGATGATCAAAAGCTGCCCGCTCTCGAGGCGGATCTCGATGCAGGATGTGTTGCCACCATAGCGGACCGTCTTGGGACCCGGTGTCGGGATGGATCCACGTACTCCCCAGAATTTGACGTACATGCGTATCCTCCCGGTCAGGCTTTTTCAGAGATGCGGAGAAAGACCGAGGCCCGCTCGAGCTCCTCGTTGATGGTGTCTTCAATACCGAACAAATCGTCTTCCTTGAGCCCGAGGGTCTGCCAGACTTCGTCAGGAATGCTGTCCGGGATCCGGTTCCCCGAAAAGCCGACCTCGTTCTCGATGCAAAAAGCATCAGCGGCAGCGATGGCAGCTACGAGCCGTTTGTTTTCGGGAGAGGCCTCGAGCGGAGAGTGGTGCAGCCCGATAGCCTCGGCCAAGGGCGGGGAGAGCTGCCATTTTTCGGCGACAAGACGGCCCGCCCGGGCGTGATCCGTCTCGAAGAGCTCCAGTTCCTTTTTCCAGAGGGAGACCCGGGCACTGTCGGCCCCATGGATCGTCTGGAGATAGCGGTCGGAAAAATGCTCGTTGATGACGATCTTGCCGATGTCATGCAGCATGCCGGCGATAAAGTATTCGTCGCGGAGCTTGGGATCGACACCGATCCGGGCAGCGATA
>DAIREN010000149.1:0-7230 GCA_036795535.1 Spirochaetota bacterium | reverse complement strand
GTCTGACCAAGTTGTACAGGTTCACTCTTCTTTGCCGCGAGTGACCGGGGAAACACTGCCTACTCGACCACTTCCCAATGCCCGCCCTTGGCCGGGCCGATGCGACGGAGGCGCCCCTGCTCTTTGAGTTTATCAACCTGTTTGAGCACAGCCCGCTTGGTAATACCCAGTTCGGCACCCAAACTCTCTGTCGAAATGCTGCGGTCATGAGCAATCAGCTGCAGAATCCTGTCTTCTGTTTTCGGTGAACTTTTCGGTGAACTTTTCGGTGAACTTTTCTCCGCATCTTGTTCACCAATCACTTTCAATCCTTGCTTCCGTTTGATGCAAGCCGTGAAGAGACAGCCGTCCCGATCGTCCGCAAACTCGATTTCGGGCCAGAGTTCCAGCGCCCGTTTGATTCCGGAACCAAGTCCATGATACGGCAGCAAGCCCTTGGCCACATACGACACGAGGATCGGATTGCGCGTATTCGAGTTGCCGGCCCTGATTTTCTCGACCGTCAGATTGTTCGGCAGGTGACCGGGACTGATGATCTCGATGCGGTCATCAAAAATGAAGACACGGATCGGCGCATTGACGAGATAATCTCGGTGCACCAGGGGCATTAACACCCCGCCCTGCCTGGACCTTGTGAAGGTTACGCATGATGAATGCCAGAGCATCGTCGAAAACCTTTCGCAATGGGCCGGCAAAATCCTCGGTATCAGTGTAGTCACTGACATGAATCTGAGTGCCGGGATAACAGATTGCCTTGACGACGAATTGCGGCTTGATCCATTCGGGCTGCTCGGCAAACAAGAGAACACCGGCCAGATTAAGCACACCCTCCGCCGTCGCCAGATTCATATTCTGCAACAGAAGTAGCAGACTGGCATCGTCATCGGGTATTGGCCGCTTGTACACATCACGCAGGAAATCCCGAAAACGCAGCCGGTCCAGCTTATCGATCCCGGCCTTTGTCGGCAATTCATCGGCGTGAAACTGGTCCGAAATCTGGAACAATCGCCGCAGTTCTTCCTTTGAATTAACCCTCCGTTTGTCCGAGCCTGTCTTCAACCAGATCACACCATTTTTGTCAAAGTAGGGCTTGTCCATTCCCTTGGGAACAGTCACGACGATAACAACACGTCCATGTTCAATGGCAACATTTTCAGTTCGAACAGTCAACGGGCTTCGAACAAGGTGACTGGCGGCATTACTGATCAGCTGATTGATTCGCGCAAGATCCGAAGCGTCGAGACCAGGCAAACTTCCATTATCACCGACCCCGATGCAGATCATCCCGCCTTCGGAATTGGCGAATGCAGCCATTTCGGAAGCCAGCGACTCGGCATTGCGAATGTCCGATTTGAACTGGCGCGTACTGTCCTCGCCGAGAGCGATCTGCGATAATAATTCTCGCGTTTTCATACCGCCCTCCCTTATGCCAGACTCAAAATATTCAATCCAATAATAGACATACACGCTTTGGCGAACACTTTTTCTGTACAGATACCGCAAAACCTGCTATAAACAAGAAAACCGCGTTTCGGGATCAACTGCATGCGGGACAGTACCTCTATGTGCTCGAAATCGATGGTCAGGCATGGGTAGTCCCCTGGGAAGAACGTGGCGAGCTACGTCATCTTGTCACGGCATTCCCCAGTCGCAAATTCACTGCTCCGTATCTGGAGGGCAATGATGAAAAAGATTCTTGAGATGGAAGAACGCGAGCTGCTTGATTCCGTCGAGTCCGGCGAATGGAAGAGCGTCAAGAATCTTCCGGCCGCCAAGCGTGAAGCACGGGCCATTGCCCGCAATACCCTCCGCAAAGATGCCCGGATGAACATCCGCATCTCGAGTCGCGACCTCGCCGCGCTGCGGGCGAAAGCCCTGGCTGAGGGACTTCCCTATCAGGCACTCGTCACGAGCATTCTGCACAAGTATCTGTCGGGGGCGCTGGCCGAGCGGAAGTGACCGACGGGCTGCACAGCTTTATAGGCTCTCCCACTTTTGTTCCAATCCGAACGTCTTCAGCAATCCGATCAACTTCGCTTCTTCATATCTGCTCTCTGATTTGATCAGCGTTAATCTTGACAGATATTTTCTCGAGCCGACATGGAGCATCGAGCAGATCAGGTATTCCAGTTCGAACAACCTGAGTCCATCTTGAATGATCTTTGGATGCCTGACTGCTTCCGCATCGGCCGGATTTCCGGAGTCCGCCGGCAGGAATTGCAGATAGAGACTGCCGATCCTGACCATCTCCGCCTCGAACCTCGCATTGTATTTCTCCACCAGATGTGCATACACTTCGCTCAACGGAGCGAGAAATGATTTCGCTGCATAGCGGGCAAAAACATCAATGTCGATTGTCGGCACAACTTCGGAATAATACATGACAGCCGTCCCGCCGCCGATGATCCAATCTGAAACAAGACTACTTTCTTCAAGGTCATCCATGATGGCTTTGAACCGCAACAAGTCTGATTCGACCACATTTTCCAGCACAGACTCGTTCCGCAGGAAGCGCTTCCGGTTGAGGATGGTCCTGGCATCACACAGTTTTTCCGCCAGGCTTCGCTGCTTGAAGAATTCTTCCTTGGAAAGATTTTGCATTGTCGGCCCTTCTTTCACAATCCAGCATCATTGCTTGAGTCTGTCATGCATGGTTGCCATTGTAAACATCCGACTCTTGAACGCTCAGCGAAGCATGCCCTTCCTGAAATCCGGAGATGTCTGGCGTTCGCAATGCAGTCGCATGTTCTCGAAGAAGTTCGTGCTCCAGCGATACGCCATGGATTCAATGGCGAACTCTTGGCCGGCATGGCTGCCTTTGCGAAGCATAGTGAAGAATGTTCCGGCTATATCGAGATTGACTGCCATGTCAATCGGCTCTTTGCCTCCAGTCTTTGACCAGAGGCAGATGGTGTCGTCCGTCCCCTCTGGATAGACGAGCATGACTGCATCCTGATTGTATGACCCAGGATCATCATTGCAAACAAGCTCGTGCAGATCAGCGGCAAACTCGTCGAAGTCTTTATGACTCCTCGGGTTGAAGGCCACGAAGATATGGAGCTCGCTGACGATCTTTCCTTTTGAACCCGGTGGATGATAGCCATCGGAATTGAGAATCTGATCCTCACTGTCCTGCCGGCAAACGCTGACTTCCCAATACCCAAGCCCCCGGGAACGGATTTTATTCAGCAATTGTTGGTGCAACTGAATACTCCTGGCTTCAGGGTGTTCATCCTGCAGACGAAACGCTGATAGTGTGACAAACCCGAAGCTCAGGTAGAGATCCCGGATTCGAGATAAACTCTGGCTTTCGATAAAAGTTCCGACATACTTCCCGTTATCAGCGAACAGGGAGTACTGCCGTCTTCCGGCGTTGTTGATTCTGTCATTTTTGATGACCATAACGTGCCTCCTGTGCCCCTCTTCATGCTCAGCCCTTCGTGATTGTCGCGGGGAGACAAGCAATTTTGGACAAAATGCCATCGCCAAAGATCGGGTGGAAAATCGTCGTCGCGACAAGCATCTACTTTACCTGACTCGAAAATCATACCTCGGCAGTTTCCGCTTCCAGGCTGCGCACGAACTGTTCGGCCGTCCGCGGGGATCGTCCGTTTCGGGCCTCCGCCCAAAGCAGGGCCCGCCTGTCAATCTCGTCGGCCGAAAGGGTGATGTTCTTCTTGGCCGCCAGGCCACGCGCGATAGACAGGTATTCCTCCTGCGTCGGCGTGGGGAACCAGACCTTGATCCCGAACCTGTCGGAGAGGGCCAGCATCTCCTGTTCGTCTTCGGCAAGATTCAGGGGATCGGAATCGTCTTTTTCGGAAGCCTTGATCTTGATGATGTTCCGCCGGTTGGAAGTGACATAAAAGAGAACATTTTTCGGCCGTTCCATCAGATCACCCTGAATCAGCGAGCGGAACTCCAGGGCTGTACTACCCAATATGTCGAACGAAATATCGTCGATAAAGATCAGATACTTCCAGCGCTGGTCTTTCACATTTTGAAACAGATTCCTCAAGGTGTCCGTCTTTGTCTCCGCCCGGATCAGGCGAAGGCCCTGGTCGGCAAATTCATGCAGCATCAGGCGGACGGTTGAAGACTTTCCTGTCCCCCGGTCGCCATGGAGCAGGAGATCCTGGGCCGGACGACCGGCAATGAACCGGGCGGTGTTCTGCCGGACAATCTGGCGCTGTTCTTCATAACAGAAGAACTCGTCGCTGGTCGGAAGATCGATGTCCGGGATCGGTTTGAGCTCATCTTTTGGAATACCATAGGAATTGGACAGTTCGAACGCAAACTGATAGACAGAAGCACCGCTGCCATGGCGGCGATACCAGCGGACAAGATCATCAATGCGCTGACTCCAAGGCAGAGGTTGTGTAAAGAGTTCAGCCATTTCTTCAAAACCCGGGATGGTTTTGTGTTTGGAATCGGCATTCAAGGTCACAAGACCATTGAAATCCAGCTCCTGGACATGATTGGCAAGCGCATGGATCTGAAAAAATCTCTTCGAGCCAAGGCGGGCCAAGGTCTCAAGGACATCCAGTTCCCGTTTGGCGAGAGCCAGGACCAGGGGATTGATCTCCTGCCCATTGGCTGCAGCAGCCGATAGCGGGTTCTCACTGGTAAGAATTAGAAGCATGATCAGAAGAAATACCGGATCACCTTCAGCGGGAATACATCTGGCGTATTGGTGCAACAGAATAAAAACATCAACAGGATTGCTGACATTAGGACTGAGCGTCCCAAGACTGCACCAATCACTTTTTTCATCCTTCAGTTTATCAAAATCAAAAAATTTCACGGCATTAATCAATGTATGCAGGGCATTGTACTGTCGCGCTATGCTCTTATTTCTGAAACTTTTTTTCCGCAATTTCCTGTAGACCGAGTTGATCATGACCTGCCTCCTGCCTCCCGCCATTGACCGTGGCGGGTGCCCGTCCCGGACAGCACTCGTGCCATTATTGTGCTGTCCACTTGAGATATACGTACGGAGAAGGATTTTTATTCAATTCATGAAAAAATCTGCCGGATATGCATCAATCAATTCGTTTTGAAAATCTGACGGTAGCGGGATCTCTTTTATCACGAAAATCCGGCTGCTGTTGCATACCCAAGCTCTGCATCAGCTTGATACTGCCTTCATTGTTCCTGTCACAATACCCGTTGGCCTCATGAATTCCATTCTTTTTACACCATTCAAAAAATTCGAGCATGTTCATCCGGGCATAACCGTGGCGGACATATTTCAAACCGATACAAACACCCGCAGCATTGACGTGACCAGAAACCACTTCGCCAAAATCCAGGAAGCCGACAATATTCCCGTCTTCTTCAATCAACCATACTCTGGCCGGATATTGTGTACCTCTCATCCATTCAAAGAGGTCATCACCTGCTATGCGAATACCGGCATACCCATAATCTGTCAGGTGTTTAATATTGTCCTGTCCATCGATGCAATTCCTCTTGAGCTCAGACCACTGTTCCTGTGTCGGCTTTTCTACTAACATTTCCTGTATCCTCATTTCATCTGGATTTATACTTGCACTATCCCTGCTTCAAACAGTCACTGTCTTCCAGAAACCGTTCATGGCCCGGGCGACGACATCGCTGTCGGGGCTGTCCGCTTCACCGGATTTGAGCGCATCCAGTACAGTCTTGTAGAAACCGGTGATGCCCATTTCGCCACGTCCGGGTATGATCGGCAATTTCTTCCAGACATGTTCCAGGCAAGTCTGTTTGTATTCCTGAAGACGATGTTCCTCCGAATCGAAAAGGGAGATCTGCAACTCCGGGAGTTTGCTGGAGAGCATATCTTCGAAAACGCCCCGCTGCCCCGATTCAGCCAGATACCCGATCACTTCGTCCTTGTGCAAGGTCTTCCCCGTGTACACTTCCAGCCAGCGATCCATGCCGGTGATCAAGGCGATCTGCAGGAAGGCCGAGACGGTGCCATCCTCATGGGCCCTTTCCGTATCACCGTCGAGCAGCGCAAGCGCAGCGGCTCGCCGCCGGATACGGGGATCCGTCTTGCGGGTCTGTCCATAGATCTGCCATTCAAAAGCAAGCTGTCGGTGCCAGCCTTCGTATTCGATCGAGAAAGCGCTATACCCGAATTCGTCCTCACTGATGGTGAACTCGACCGTATTTCGGGAAACATTTGAACCTTTGATCTTCCAGCCGTCCTGGAACTCGATCACGTCCTTCGTCCCGATCTCGTCGCGCGTACTGAAGTCCGGGGCATATTTCCAGACACGGGCACCGTGTCCGGGCAGAGTCAGCCGAACCTTGAGCGCACCCTTCTCATCGACCCGAACAATGGCCGTGTCAAGATCAGCCAGTGGCAGATGCCGGTCCTGCGATGTATCCTTGCAGCGACGGGCAAAGGCCTTGATGTTGAAATCGGGCAGAATGGCATTGTGCGGTGCAAACAGGATCGAATCAGCTTTATTATGGAAGCAATGTACATTCTCGCCGTGCAGCAGGATGTTCTTACGCGCCATTTCGGTGCCGAAATCCACTGTTCTATAATAGGTGTAGTACATCAGCGGCCTCCCCAAACGTCCAGCGTGAAACCCATTGCCTGCAAATGAGCAGCCATGCACGCGTAAAACGATTTCGTGCACAGGTATTTGAGCCGCCAGGCAGTGCCTGTGGACACCTTCATTTCATTGGCAATATTTTCACAAGTATCTTTCATTTCGCGCTTCAGCACGGTCAGTGACGCGAGAATATACCTGACACAAAATCTGTCGTCCCTGCTTTTGACCGGGAATGCCTCGATCGCGGCGACCAGTTGCTGATTGTCATACTGCTCGACCGCTGACCTCTCTATGACGCCCTCGACGACATGTTTCTGATCCGTAGTATCGTCAAAGATGGACAGCCCCCCTTGGACCTCGTCAGCCGTTGTTGACAGAGCATGTGGATCAGCGACCTGCTGCAGATCGGTGATGTAGCCACCGTTTCTCCTGTGACGGGCACTGTTTGAGTTCCACTCCGGATGAGCATGCTGCACTGCAAACCGCGAGTATTGCCGGACCCATGTGCGCACCTGAGCCCTGGCGGCATCGTATTTATGCAAATTTATGAGGAACCATTCCGCAGCAACGCTGACCAGCTCAGCCTGTGTAACATCTCTGGCTTGATTGATCATGGCATAGGGCCGCACAGCCTGGCGTATGTCATCCATCACCAGATTGAAAAACCTTGCAATGGCAGTTG
>DAIREN010000148.1:0-7409 GCA_036795535.1 Spirochaetota bacterium | reverse complement strand
CTCGGTATCCTGGCGCTGGTACAGCAAGGTGAGATATTGAAGCTGGAGAGTATGATCATCCGGACTGGTCGCAATCTGCTGCCTTAACCTGACAACTGTCTTCATGGAGAAACTGGCGTTTGTCCTCGGTGCTATCAGGGTTGAAACAAGACGGGCAAACTGCTGGACTGTCTGGTCCTTTGCCATGCCCTCATCGTCAAGGCGATAGGTCTTTTTGAGCCTGCCCAGTACAGTATTGACAAGGGCGCCCGTCTCCCGGAGTGCTTCTTCCTCGACTTCGGGTTTGAAACTCTCGGCCGCTTCCCGCAAACGCAAAAGGATATAGGAATAGATGGTCGGATAGGAATACTGGTCGGCCGCCATTCCCCTGTGGAAAGACGCAACCGCTGCCGAAGTCTCGCCGCGTTGCATATAGATCGCACCGAGGTTGTGGTGGATTGCGGCCATATCGTACCCGTAATAGGCGGCTTCCCGGTAACTGCGCTGCTCCTGTTCAGTGTAGCGCTTGATCTCCGAGACAACCGTGGCCAGTGCCGCCTCCAGTTGTGGAGTCCGGCCCTGGGCGATTTTCCGCTCGTAAAACGCTTTCTGGCGTTCAAACTTTTCGATCATTTCCCGGCAATACTCGGCAAAGTAAAAATTGTAATTGGTCAGGATCTCGCGGGTCAGGTAGTCCCAGTCAACCGCATTTCCGACGTTCTGGTAATCGAAGATATACCGGGACCAGTACTCTCCGCCCAGGGGAGCTGGCAGATCACGGACAAAAACCACGGTATTGCCTTCTACCCGAAGATAGCCCTCACCTTCGAGCTCACGCAGAAGATTGATGGTAAAAGCAGCATCGACCTTGCGTTCGGTGGCCTGCGTCAGCCATGCCCGGTATTCCACAACGGCCCGGCGGAGCCGGGTTCGTTCCTCATCACTGATAAAATGCGGGGATTGTCCCGTGACACCCATGATCGCGGGTTCATACCAATCAAGCTCTTTGAGATTCTTTCTCAGTTTCTCGAGATTCTGCTCACTGGTATAATATTTGGACAAAAGATCACGGACCTTGTCGAGAGGCAGTTCCCGATCGGCTTCAAGATCCTCAAGAATTTGGTACTTGAGCGGAACGACTTTGAAGAGAATCCCGTACCGTTTGAGGAACCAGTCCCCGCAGGCCGCAACCGCAGGAGTCCGCTTCCATGTCAGGTAGACAGGTCGCCCCCGGGAAAAGATCTCGAAATCTACAATATCCCGCTTGATGTCAACCTCCTGCTGCGTCATGTAGCGGAAATCCCCATAAATCCGGTAAAAGACATTTCCTTTTTGGTCATAGATCCGCACATCGGGCCGGAGCTGCATGGCCATCTGGTTATAGGCCGAGGTGAACACCTGATTGTCCCCGCCCTCGGTCATGAAGACCGAGTTGGGCTCAAGGGTATTCATCAAATTCTTGCCATAGTTATGGTTTGCGTAATTTTTGTGGTTGTCATTGGACTCCATGTGGCCAAAGAGCGGCAACAAGGCAAAGAGAGCCAGGAAAATGGCCGCTACCGTCTGCATTTTTTGGACCGTCATTATGCGTCTCCTCCTTCACTGCCACTTCCGGCCGGCACCGCTTGGGGACGTGCCTTTCCGAACAAGCGGGCTATCCAGCCGGCAATCCCCCGCATCCCGAAAGCCATCCAGACAGCCACGATGACATGGGATGGTATGAAAAAGACTTCGTTGAAAAACCAGTCACGAGCCGTATCGCGAGGAGAAAGCATGGTCAGAAGCAGCACATTGAAGGTCGCAAAAATTGACAAGAGCAGCCAGAACCAGAGCGGATTATGCCGATACAAACCGACCAACCCCACGATGGTCAAGAGCAGAAACACCGGGAGTGCCAGAAGCAGATCCCTGGGAGCCCAGGACCCGCTTTCCATCATGGTTGCAGGGTGTCTGATGGTGTTTGTCTGGCCATTCTCGATCTTGATTTCCGTCTTGGGCGGTGTCTCGTGTTTCACCAGCGGAATGTACTGGTGCACATGCATCCGCAACCAGCCGTTGGTGATCTCGAAGATACGGTTTGAAAAATACATGCTGGCTTTGGGATATTGCTTGCGCAGAAAGTGGTTGATGACCCGGCTGGCGTTGGTGGTCTCTCCCCAGGAGAGAGGCGGATCAGGAATCTTGGCAATGGCATTGGCCCGGATCAGGAGTGTCATGTAAAGCATCAGCGGAAGAAGGAAAAAGAGCGCGCCCTTGAACAACAGGGTCAGCGTTGCGGTGAACTGCTCGTCGGCGGTACACTTCCTTCTCGACTGCAGCCAGGTGTAGACGATGATGGTCACACCGAGAAGCCAGAGAAGCGTGACAAAAAGGTCAAAGCCCCAACCCACCCCGATGAAATCGAGCGACTCCCTGATGCGGGATCCCTGGAAGGTGGCGTCGGGGAGGAAAAAGAGCAGGAGTCCGAGGAGACTCATGATGAACTTCTCGGCGACCACCAGCAGGAACAGGAAGGTCCAGCCACCAAGCGCCAGCCCCGTCCAGAGATTGGCCCGCGAAGGGGCGGAAGCCCGCGCGAGTGGGAGCCGGGAGAGCATCACGATGGACGAGACACCCAAAGCGATCAACGGAAGCAAAACGGCAATCAGGGTCCGCGCCGCATGTTTCTCGTCGAGAAGACTGGTCGTCCAGGCATTCGACCAAAACAGGCCGGCGGCAATCAGCGAGGTGATCCCGATCCCGATGCAGACCACGATTTTCGAGGCATGGTAGGTCTCCTTGTTGGTGGAGACCGTTTTCATGGAAGCGATCCAGGAAACAAAGGCCACCCCTGCCGGAATCAGGGAAAGCACGACAAGGAGAACAGCGAACACAGCCGACGGAAGTCCGTCCGCGAACAATGCCAGCATCAGTCCGAAACCCAGCGATGCCGCGGTACCAATGTACACCAGGGGCGTTAATACTTTGGTATTGCCCGCGCCGGAAGCACCACCCCGGATATGCTGGGTTACGATCATGAAAAAGAACACGAGAGGCGGAACATACCCGACAAGCAGCAGGTGGTTTGTAAAAGACATCCCCAAAAGCAGCGCAATAAGGAGAAAAAGCCGCTCACCGATGGATGGCCGGTCGTTGGCAATGGAGGCATAGACTTCCTCCTGCCAGACCAGGACCGCAAGCAGGATCATGGGAGCAAAGATCGCGTTCAGGGTGTAGACCTCTGCGATCACCGCCTGGGACCACATCGTCGACGAAAAGGCAAACGCCATGGTCGCACCGAAAGAGATGACCCTGTCCCTCAAGGCAAGACCAGCCTCGGCCCCCCGGTGCATCAGACGCATGATCAGGAGATACAGGAACGGAATCGTCAACGCTCCGAAAAAGACAGAGAGGAGATTCACCCGAAAAGCCACACTCCCGGCCGGAACATAGGTGAACACCTTGCCGAGCATGGTGTAGAGCGGATACCCCGGTGGATGTGCCGCTCCCAGATTGTAAATTGCGGTTGTTAGTTCACCGCTGTCACCCGCACAAATCTCGGGTGTCATCGTGAGTGTATAGACGACAAAGGCCAGGAGAAATGCCGCCCCTGCAATCATCCAGTCAATCCGTTCGAATCGCCAGATGGGCAGACGCATCCCGTGCTTCAGCCCGAAATCCGAGTTTCCAATGAGGTTCATGTTCATTCCCGGTGTCTTGATTGGCTCCCCTCTTGCAGAGAGCACAGCAAGAATAAAGTAGTCCCTGAAGAGGACTCCGGTCAAGGCAGCCGGATGTATTGGATGACGGAAACGATGGAAAACAGAATACTCTCGCAGGCCAGCACAGGCAGATGGGTCCGGGATGGATAGCTGTTTTCGTTTCGAACCAGGGTGGAAAGCTCACTCCTGAATCTCCACTGGCCGTCGGATCTCGTCATAGACTGATCATAAAAAGGACCCTTTGAAAGCGGAGAGCCGACAGCATTGCCTTCCTGGTGCAGCTCAGGTGAAAACGAGCCCCTGCATCATTCCATAACCAAGCGCACAGGAGCATCGACGTTCGACAAGAAGAGTGTACAGGGCTATTTGTCTCTCGGAGAAAGAAATAAAGATAGAGCCTGCCGGAATGCGGCAGGCTCTATCCGTCGCCCTTTTTTCGTCCGTGAGGGCGGCCATCTGGACGGGGCCCGGAACTGGGGCCAGCGGGGCTCGAACGTCCCGCCAAATGTGCAGGGTCACTGTACTGTGAACCACCCGACCCTGATCACAACCTTATTCTATACCAGAAGGGTCCGGATGTCAAGGTCCGACAGAAAATTTTTCATCCTTGGTGCCGATCCGGTCAGTGTTTGTACACAATCATGCTTTTGCACTATGAATCCCGGATACCCATGACAATATCATGACCCTGTAATGAGTCTCGCCTGTATCCGTGTGTAACGAACACTGTACCACACAGCTACTCCCGACCGCCAGCGGTCTCGTCCGGTCTGGCATGTACCTCCCGCGAAAACCCCGACTGCATCCCGTCCTTCGTGTAGGCCGTCACAACGATGTAGTACAACCTGTCGTTTTCCAGATTTCTCAGGGTATAGGAAGGATTGGCCGGATCGAGTCTGGACAACGGCACATCGATCGGACTGTCCGGATGCAGGTACTCACCCCGCTCCGTCCCCAGATAGATGCGATACCCGGCGATGCGATCCATATTCGCCCGCCAGCGGAGAATGATCCTCCCGTCCCCGGGACGTGCGGTCAGTTGGACCGGCGTGTCGGGACGCCAGGCGGGATCCCAGACGAGCCGGACGCTTTTCAAGACCGGCGTATACCGGCCCCGTTCACTCCCCACAAGGATGGCACGCCACTGGACAAACCGCCCCCGCGGAATCTCGAAACCGGTTGTCGGATTCCGGAGCCGTATCCAGGGAATTTCGCCATCGTCGGCCGGGAAGATTTCTCCCGAAATCCGGTACTCCAGAAGAATTGCCGAGCCGGCAGGGGTCTCGGACTTCCAGGAGACCGATTCCATTTTGGCGTTGTCCGTACCCATATCGACAACACGGGATGTGATCCTGCCGATCGCTGTACTGTACCGGCCAGTTTCCGAATGCACCCAGGCCCCTCGACGGATCCTGAAATCCTCTATCCGTCCGCGGAAGCCCCCTCCGAGCTGGGCCTGACGCCGGAATCCCTTGAGAAAAGCCGGCCTGAGGGGTGTCCCTCCCTGGCGACCTGTATCCGTCAGCCAGACAATGCCGTCCTCGACACCATCGACCTGACGTGACAATTTTCCGCTGGCATCATCATAGATAAACGCAACATGCTGCCAGACTCTGAGCCGGCTGACACGCTGTCCGACGAGTTCCGCATCATGAACCCGCTCTCCCCGCCCATGGAGCATGTTTTTCAAAAGGAAGACGAGTCTGTTGTTCCTGAAAAAGATCCTCATTCCTGTTTCAAGAACACGGCCATCCGCCGCAAGAAGGTTGCCATACCGTGAAAAAACATCCTCTTCATCATACTGGGAATACGGCCAGATCCAGAAATCAATGGTAAAACTGCCCATATCCGTGACTTCACCGAGCAGGGCTCCGGTGCGAGGTGTCAATAGAAGTCTGGTGTCCGGCCCGGGAAACCGCATGCTCCCCGCACCAAAGAGCGGGAGGATTGTATCAATGACAACCGAACTGGAATCGATTCCATAATTTTTCACCCGGAAATCATCAGGCTTGTTGCCGTGAAGGAGGAGGTCCGTCGAATCATCGTCTTCCGCCTGATTGTCGGCCAGTCTCAACGCTTCCGTCCCGTCGGTATCGTTGACAAGACGGAGATTATCGAGGCTGGCACCGATAAAGCGGTCTCCCATGCCGCTCTCCCAGACCCTTGCCCCTCTCAACCCGGCTGGGATCAGCAAACACACCAGGATCAAGAGCGCGCAAAATGACGGCCAGTTCATACGACATGACTTCATAAGAAAACCCCTCCTCAGATACTTTCGGCAAACCCGACGGATTGGTTTATCGCTTCCTTTCCTTTGGAGGAAAGACCTCTTCATGGGAAGCCGCTCTTTTTTGCCTAATCGACACGACTGGTCTATACTTATATTACAGTGTCTATGCTATTCGTGGCGGAGTGCACATAATGGAAGGTATCCGGGTTTTAATGGCTGCTGCGGAAGCCGCGCCCTTTGCCGTTTTGGGTGAACTGGCCCAGGTCATGGGCTCCCTTCCGTACTACCTCAAAAATCTTGGCTGCAATGTCAGAGTGATTCTCCCCTACTATCCCTCGGTCGCCAACGCTTCTCCGGTCACGCCGATGCCCATCGGAGAGATCCGTTTCACGATGAATGGCCGCGAGGAACGCGCAATCATCCGCGGAACCGAACGTCATGGTGTCCTCTTCTACTTTGTCGAGCGTGATGACCTCTATGGCCGCGAGGGGCTCTATCAGTACCGGAATGACGACGGAACAATGCAGGACTACGAGGACAACCTCTACCGTTTTGCCTTTTTTTCCAGAGCCGTCCTCGAGGCCTCGGCTGTAACCGGATTCTATCCCCGGATCATTCATTGCAACTCCTGGCACACTGCGCTGGTTCCCGTCTACCTCAAGACGATCTACGCCCGATCCTCGGCACACAGCAAGACATCAACCCTGCTCACCATTCCAAATATGGCATTCCAGGGACTCTTCCCCTCGGCTCAGTACAATACAACCGGTCTTCCCTGGGAAGTCTTCAACACAAACGCCCTTGAATACTACGGGATGATCAATCTTCTCAAGGGTGGCATCCTCTTTGCTGACCGGCTCAACACTGTCAGCGCCAGTTATGCCAACAGCATCCGCACCACCAATGCCGGCTGTGGCCTGGAAGGTGTGCTCTCCTCACGAAGCGATGCTCTCTCCGGAATCATGGATGGCATCGATTACACAGTCTGGGATCCGGCAACGGATCCCTGGCTTGGAGATCTGCGGTTTGCTGAAGACAGCCTCGAGCACAAGCTCCTCCTGAGAGCCAACCTTCTCCGACAGCTCGGTATCGAAAGCAAACCCGGCATGGCGCTCCTCGTCTGTGCATCCAGACTTGAGCCACAAAAAGGGATGTCCCTCTTCGAAGCCGCCCGCGAGCAACTGATGAGCCGGAATGTCGCCTTGGTCATCGCGAGCTCCGGGACAAGGCGCTACACCGAACTCGCTCGCCGGATGGTGGAACTCTTCCCGGGTCGGGTCGCGTTTTCCGAAGAGATCGGCTCCAGCCCTCTGGTCCATCAAGCCATCGCGGCCGCCGACATCATTCTTCTGCCGTCCGAATACGAGCCCTGCGGACTCTGGCAGTTTGTTGCCATGCGGTACGGAACCCTGCCGCTCGCCCGACGCACCGGTGGGCTTGCTGACAGCATCGAAGATGATACCACTGGCTTCCTGTTTGACGAATACCGGGACAGCGCC
>DAIREN010000147.1:0-7433 GCA_036795535.1 Spirochaetota bacterium | reverse complement strand
GCCCGCAATCAGGGTTGAAAAACGCCCCACCCCCGGCTGACGCCGGGGGTGGGGGGATTACATCACATCATCATGTGTCAAGCCAAGGCCTGTTACCAATCCGCACCCTTAATACCACGCATCCATAAGATCTCGCCATGTGTTGACACCACTTCCTGATGCAGTCGGGAAGTCCATGTTTCCGTAAATCAAGTTCCCTGTTGCGCTCTCTGTGCTGTGATCATCTGTCGTATACCATCCCTGATTACTCCAATCGGTGCTGCTTTTTGTGAAAAATATGGACAGTCCTCTTTTTGCCGCCGAATCCTCGGCGAAGTAATAGCTTTGCCCATTGCCAGACTCACCATAGCACCGAATAATGGCAACTCCCAGTTGGTCAATGACAGCTTGCGCCGCATTCTTCAGATTTGCCGAGAAACCATTGGCTGAATCAGAATAGAGTCTGTTGCAGAAATCATACAGATCAAAGAAGGGCGTGTACTCAGGAGAATCACCAACATAATTGACAGATGCATCTCGCACAGCTTCAATTGCTGTTTTTTTATTCTCTGCATAAAGCGCGGCAGCCAAAGCGTCAATCCGGGTTTTGAGTGTCTCCATGGCTGAGAGATCAGTTGCCGCCAAGGTTTCACCGTCACCAGATCCACCGCCAGCTTCGATAAACCGCTCATACGACTCAACCCAGACCTTGGCCAATTGATTTGGCGTTAAACTCGCGTCTCCGATGCTGCTGATCCAGTCCGTATAATTCCAACCATCACCCTGTTCCGACTGCATTGAACCGACCATGTAACTGGCAAGATTCCGATACTCATACGCAGTTTCGACCATCCCCATCAAGCAGGCATCAAATCCAATCACACCTAGCTTATTGCCCGAAGAAAAGTGGTTACCAACAGCTTGTTGAATCTCGTCAATATACAAGGGCTCCCAGCTGCCGCTGGCATCATCCCAGCACACCTCACGTGTTGGGCGTACACCCCGAACAGCGCGATGAACAGAACGAGAACCTCCGCCGTGATTCCAGAGGATCAGAGCGTAATTCTGTGCCGGGAAATTAGCCTTGCTATACCCCATAAACCAGGACAATGTTGCGGGATCGTCCATCATTTTTTCGCCCAGATTGGCGATATGCCCAGCACCTGAGCCACCATCATCCAATCTTTCCGAGCCAAAATAACTGGTGCTGGTATCCGACTTGATGCGATACAACCGTGTATCCGTCCAATCGCTGCCACCCGATTCGGTGGGAGCTGCTGTGTCCCCACCATCAGACGAATCAACAGCACGATCAATCAGGACGATTACATTCAGGTTATCAACAATAGCGCCATTTCCAGCCGCGATCGCATCTGCTATTCCTTTTTCCATTTCATTGAAATCTTCCAACCCGGATGATTCCAGGTTATTGTCGGCGCAAAGATACACCATCACGGTCCACGCAGTGGTTTTGGTATAGGAATAAGTTTTGACCGGATTCGTCACATTGCCTGCCTTGTCGTAGGCTTTGGCATAGAGCGTATAACTGCCCCCCGTGGAGAGACCGCTGAATGTATAACTCCATCTCGTTGTCCCGGTCGCATTATACCAGTTTACATTGTCAAGGCTGACCTTGACATTAGTAATCAATCCAAGATTATCTGCAGCAGTGCCGCCGATAGCACTTCCAGCAAATTCTGTAAATTCCACAGTCGGTGGTGTCACATCGTATGGCCAAGCCAGTGAGAATATCCTTGTGTTGGTCAAACTGACATTGCCAGCATTGTCGACAGCGTATACTTCAACAGAATGCGAGCCGGCCGCAAGTTCACCACTCAGCCATGACCATGAAGTTGTCCCGCTGGCCTTGACGGCTGTACTACCATCCAGCTTGACCCAGACTTCTTTGACGCCTGATGCGCCCGTACCCGAGTCAGCCGCTGTTCCACTGATGGTTGCTGAATAACCGGTCACAGTCTGTCCTTCTGTTGGTGCAGTAACAGAAGCAGTTGGTTTATCAGTCTCGGGCGGAGCTCCGTCGGTCCAGGTAATGTCGTCAATAATGACTCTTTTATTGATAACAAGCGCGACTACCGTGCTTCCCATACTGTTGACTGTGACGCTGAAAATTTGCTCACTGCTTGTAGCGGCAGGCGATGTCGCAACAAGTGTTCCGTTAATCTTGACCCCGATCGTACCTGCATCGTACCCGTACTTGAACTTGAACCCAATGGAACCAACGCCGGCGGGCAAAGTCGCCGTCAAGTCCGTTGAGGCATCGTTCTTTGGTCCGCACAATGCCTTTCCGTTGAGGGTAAGATCTGTTCGTCCATTACCCCATGACCAGACAATACCTTTAGCGTTTGCAGAGGTTGTTCCGGAAGCGTACATCGCGGTTGTGGCATTATCAAATGTCTCGACAAACGTCACCCCTGTGGGCAAGCTCGTCCCGGTTGAGACAGAGCTGAATGCGCCGCCGGACGATGCCACCGAACCGGACTGGGAGCTCGAAACCGCTGCTCCGGACGAAACAGACGCTCCCGATGAAAGTGCTGCTTCTGACGATGTGCCCGGGATGACAAGACCCTCGGGCAGGGCATCATCTCCACAGGCGGAAAAAGAGATCGCCAGCACGGCGATCGTGAAAAAAAGAATACTGCGTTTCATGCGTTCTCCTTGGCGGGTCGTAAGCAATCCTACCACAATTTGCATGAAAAATCCCGCGTTTTGTATTCTCTGGAGGGCATCATTCAGCCAGAAAAGCACCTGACCCACGCAGAACCGAGACTGTTCATCAAAAAACTATGACAGATCGCAGTCACATGATGAAAAGCGCCTGTTCACGCTGTATTCCTACCTATATTTAGAAGATCTTTCCTGAGGAGTGTTCGATCCATGAACGTATCCCGCTTTGGGTCCATCCTGACCCGGCCCTTCCGACTGGCCCTGGCCATCGTCCTCTTTGCGGCCGCCACCCTTGGTGCCAGCCGTGTCACCATCCTGCACTTCAATGACTTTCATGCCCAGGTCATGCCCTACAAGGTCGAAAAAAACGATGCAACCCCTTCAGCCGGGCTGGCCCGTCTTGTCCACCTGCTCAGAAGCAACAGGACTGCCGACACGCTGACCCTCTTTGCCGGGGACATGCTCCTCGGCACCGAATACTCGACGGTATTCAAGGGTGAGGCAGAGTTCTCCATTCTCCGCGGTCTGGTTGATTTCATGACCATCGGCAACCACGAATTTGACTACGGCATATCAACCCTTGAGGCGCTCCGGGACAAAAACGCCATCCCCATGTTGCTGGCAAACGTCTCATACAGGGATGGCAGCCGCCCGTACACCCGTGAGCGGTTCGTCATCCGAACCGTCAATGGCGTCAAAGTCGGCCTCTTCGGGTTGCTCGCCGAGAACACCCCGGACGAGACCAATCCCGTCAATGTCAGGCATCTGGCCTTTGCCTCCGAAGTGGCCACCGCCCGCACCATGGTGCAGGAGCTCAAGCGCCAGGGAGCCCAGGTCATCGTTGCCATGACCCATATCGGCTTCACCAAGGACAAGGCACTGGCGGCCGCCGTTCCCGGTATCGATGTCATCATCGGAGCGCACTCCCACACCATGCTCCCCGTCGGAGAGCGGATCGGAAACACCCTGATCGCGCAGGCCAACTGGGGCGGGTCCCATCTCGGCAAGATTGTCCTGGAGTACGACGCGACCTCCAGGCGGCTGGTCTCCAGCGTGGCCTCCCTGATTGCGGCAACGGCCGAGACTCCCGAAGACCCTGCCGCCCGGGCCGCTATTGACGTCTTCAAAGGAAAACTCGACGGAAAGCTCAACGAGGTCATCGGCTCGACCGGAATTCACCTGGACGGAGAGCGGTCCCACGTCCGGGCACGGGAGACCAATCTGGGAAACTACATCGCCGACGTTCTCTGTGATGCTGCCGGCGCCGAAATTGCCTTGATGAACGGCGGCGGGATCAGGGCTTCCATTGAACGCGGCCAGATCCGCATCCGTGATGTCCAAAAAGTCCTTCCCTTCAACAACACCTTGCAGACCATCGAGCTTCCCGGCAGCGCCCTCATGAAAATTCTGGACAGGGCGGCCAGGGATGCCGGGGGTGGTGGCTCCTTCCTCCAGGTTTCCAAAGATGTCAACCTGGTCATCCGTGGCAAACGCCTCACACAGGTCCTGTACCAAGGCCGGCCAATCCAGCCCGACCGGATCTACAAAGTTGCGACCATCGATTTCCTGATCGTCGGCGGCGGCGGTTTCGTCGAGTTCAAGGAAGGCCGCAATATCAAGGCCGCCGGAGGGCTCCTGTCCGAAGTCGTCATCGAAGCCATACGCAAAGCCGGCACGATCCGTCCCCGCAGCGAAGGCCGGATCGATATCACGGACTGACACACCGGCTCTCCAACCCTGAGGGGGTGGGCACCGGAACGCTGTTTCCCGTCCTGTGTCATCGTCTCGGGATGACCATCCGTTGTACCCGGAGAACTTCAAAAAACCGGACGGCAGGAGCATCTCCGCCGCCCGGTTTTTTGGCACACGCCCGACTCCGTCAGGTTCAGGGCTGATCGTCTCCACAATCATCACAATCGTCCATCATGGGCCCACGGGGCATCGGCCTGCGATCCATGCCGGGTCTGCCCTCATGCATCCCGCGTCGGTCCCCAGGCCGACGATCCATACCCGGGCAACCCTTTTTTCCGGGCTTGCCATGCTTCATGCCAGGATGACGGCGCTGGTACTTGACCCATTCGGGATTGGCATCCTTGAAGGCCTTTTCGTTGTTCATCTTTTTGATCATGAACTCGGCCCGGGCCTTTTCGATCTTGCCATGCTTAACCATCAGGTTGAGCATCTCGACGCGGAACTCGTGCCTCTTGTGCCTCTGTGCCTTCATCTCGGGGGTCTCGGTCTGGGGTCGTTCGATCTTTTTCCGGTCACCCTGGTCAGGACGTCTGGCTGTCTGCGCTGCAAGAACACCTGTCCCCAACACCATGGCCATCAGGGCCACCACAACTGTCTGTATCTTTTTCATATTCGCTCATTCTCCTTTCAGGAAGCATTGATAGTACGAGTATCGCCACGGCTTGTGGAGTTTTTGTGAATTCAAAGGGATTATTTTCGGCATCGATCTGCCTATCTTTGGGAACAAGCGCAGCCCAAAACACGCGCCAAGGAGACCGTATGACACGTCGACCGCAGGTTCTCGTCATTGGTGACAGCGCCGATTACCCCGACCGCAATGAAACAGCTCGGATACTCGGACGCTTTATCGCCGAACAAGGCTGGGTCCTGATCTCGGGCGGTCGGGGCGGTGTCATGGCCGCCGCCTCCCGGGGGGCTCAGGAGGGCTGCGGCATCTCGGTGGCCATCCTCCCTTCGGACCGGATGGAGGAAGCCAACCCCTGGGCGGACATCGTCATCCCGACCGGAATCGGCTTTGCCCGGAATTACACCAACACCCTGGCGGCGGATGTCGTGGTCTCGATCGGCGGCGGTACCGGGACCCTCTGCGAGATCGCGTACGCCTGGCAGGCCAACAAACCCATCATTGCCTGCAGCTTTACCGGAGGCTGGTCGGCCGAACTGGCCGGGCGTACCCTGGATTACCGGCGGACGGACGCCATCATGGATGCACACTCCATCGAAGAGACCATGCAATACCTGCGGACCCTGCTCCAGCCACGCCAACCACAGTAACACTCCCGGAGTCGCATCACAGATTTGTGATGCGACTCCGGGAGTGTCCGCAATGCGCATTCTGTTGCGAAATGCCCGACGCTCCGCTACAATGGAAGCCGCAAGCACGTCAACCCAAGGAGCGCCCATGCTGACAACCATCTACGCCCACGATATCATGATGCTGATCAATTCGACACACCCAAATCCCCACTACATCCTCGGCATGCACTTTGTCGATGTCACCATGGACGGAAAAAACAGAACCGTGGCCACAGTTCGGGCCTTCTTGCCGGACGCCAAGCACGCCTGGGTGGTGGATGCCGCTGACGAGAGCAAACGCTGGCCGATGGAGCGGATCCATGATGGTGGCGTCTTTGAGGCACTGATCTGGGAAAAAAAGGACCGCTTCCATTATCTCTTCGCTGTCGAAAGCCATTTCGGCCACAGTTGGACAATGGAAGACCCGTATGAGGAGTGGGTCGAACACGTCACCCAGTTCGACCGGCACCTCTTCAGCACCGCCACCCACTACCGGCTCTACGAAAAGATGGGTGCCCATGTCATCGAACAGGATGGAAGGAAGGGCGTCTACTTTACGGTCTGGGCCCCGAATGCTGCCCGGGTCAGCCTGATCGGTGACTTCAACAACTGGGACGGACGCAAGGACTCGATGGAGCTCCTGCACGACGCCGGCGTCTGGGTGCTTTTCAAACCCGGCATGCAGGAAGGCGACATCTACAAGTACGAGATCAAGACCAGGGACGGCCGGATCCTCGAAAAAGCCGACCCCTATGCCTTCTCGGCGGAGATCCGGCCTAAAACCGCGTCACGGGTGCACACACTGTCCGCCTACAACTGGAATGATTCCGCATGGATCGAAAACCGGGCCAATTCGGACTTTCTCAACCAGGCCATGTCGGTCTACGAGGTCCACATGGGTTCCTGGCGTCGCAAGGACGGGGACGCCTTTTTGTCCTACCGCGAGATGGCCGAACAGATGGTCCCCTATGTCAAGGACCTCGGCTTTACCCATATCGAGCTGATGCCGATCGAGGAGCATCCCTTTGACGGCTCGTGGGGCTACCAGGTGACCGGCTACTTCGCCCCGACTTCGCGCTACGGAAGTCCGGACGACCTCAAATTTTTTATCGACCGCTGCCATCAGGAGGGGATCGGGGTCATCCTCGACTGGGTGCCGGCCCATTTTCCCAAGGATGCCCACGGACTGGCCGAGTTTGACGGGACCTGCCTGTACGAACACGCGGACCCCCGTCAGGGCGAACACCCCGACTGGGGGACAAAGATCTTCAACTTCGGGCGCAACGAGGTCAAAAACTTTCTGATATCCAATGCCCTCTTCTGGATCGACCAGTACCATTTTGACGGCCTGCGCGTGGACGCCGTCGCCTCGATGCTGTATCTCGACTACGGTAAAAAGGACGGCGAGTGGATCGCCAACCAGTACGGTGGACGCGAAAATCTCGAGGCCATCGAGTTCATGAAGCACCTCAACTCAATTGTCTACCAGTACTATCCGGGCACCCTGATGATGGCCGAAGAGTCCACGGCCTGGCCCAATGTCTCACGGCCCACCTGGATGGGCGGCCTCGGATTTGCCTTCAAGTGGAACATGGGCTGGATGCACGACATTCTCGTCTACATGACCAAGGACCCGGTCTATCGACGCTATCACCACTGGCAACTGACCTTCGGCTTCCTCTATGCCTGGTCCGAAAATTTTGTCCTGCCCTTTTCGCACG
>DAIREN010000146.1:0-7520 GCA_036795535.1 Spirochaetota bacterium | reverse complement strand
GAACGAGATCTGGGGTGTCAAGCCAACTTCGATTGCGGTGACAACAGCAGAATAACAAACAAAGGAACCCCGCTCGCGCGGGGTCTTTTGTATCTCTCTATCCGGGGAAGACGTCTCTTCAGACCTTGATATCCACCTGATGCGCCCCAGATTGGGCCGCAATGGCCTGACTGGCTGCAGCACCCTGTTCCATCACCATCCTGGCTTGATTGGCAACCATATCGAGCGTCTTGCGCAAAACCGTCAATTGAACCTGTTGTTGAACCGCAACACCGCTGACATCCATGACATGACCTCCATAACAACGACCTATACATCTCTTATCGGCAAGCGATGGGCGATTATTTACCCGAAGGGGGGTATCATTAAGGGAACATCAGCGACAACCCGGAGGTTCTGTCCCGATCATGAAACACGTGCTTCTTTTTCTGGTTCTTTCCCTCTGCACACATCCAATGATGGCATCGGCAACGGATCTCGGCACCCTGATCCTCTCCATTCCGGGATCAGAAGTGCCGTCACAAGCCCTACCCGACCGTCTTGTCGCCATCCCGAACGATCTTTTTACCGAAGCAACCGGCTTCCGCTATGAAGCCATCCCCGGAATACGATCCCGCACTCCCGGAAAACCCGAGGATGGGCTGGTCTACTGGATCCCCAAGGAATGGGTGGACGCCCTGTCCCTGCGCATCCATCGGGAGAATGCTCTTGAGACCGGCATGAGAGCGGGCGAAACCATGCGCATCTACAGTGCACCCCGCTTCAGCGGACTCTCGGCAGATCTGAACGAAATCGTCCAACAGACACTCACTGTCAGTCTGGCCTATCGTGCCAGCGGATACGACACCCGCTTGTTGGATACACTCTATCTGACTTGGCAAGGCGCGTTCCTGCAAACGCTCCCCGCGTACCAAGCCATGCACGCCAGTCAGGACCAACGCCCCGATCCGGCTGCCATTGATGCTTTACTGGATCGGCTGAACGCTCCGGACCAGATCGCCTCCACCAAGCCGGAAATGCGTCTCGCCGTATTCAACAGACATCTTTTTTCGGGCTTGCTCCGAATGTCCCGGGCCATCCTTGCAGAGCGCCCCGGGAGCCAATCGGCATGGAAGTGTCTCGTCATGCTGGCCCGCTCGAGGAACAATGCAGCACTGCTTGAAGAAGCCCTGCGCGCGCTAAAACGGCTTGCCCCCGAAAACCCCGAACAGACCATGAGACTGGCCGAAGCTCTCTATGAGGCCGGTTCCCATGAGTGCACAAACCTTGCCGCCAAAGCCATGGACATGAACCCGAAACTTTCGCACCATGCACAGGCCATTCTGCGGGGCATGGCACTCCGCAACATGGTCACGCGACCAGCCAGCCATGCCACTCCTGACAGCTGGCGCCAGCTTGTGGATGCGCTCGCCGACGAAGGCCTGCTCGCCGAACGGGACAAGCTCCTCGACTCGGCCTCATCTGCCATGAAACGCAGCCCGGGGTGGCAGGTCCACAACTTGAACAGAAAGAGCGAGAATATCCTCACCGGACTCTCCCGCCAATTTCTTGCAGCCATCATGCAACCGTCCGGTATCCCCGGGATTCTGGCTGCGCAGCGCACCGGGATCCAGGACTGGTTTGCAGCCTCGCGTTCGGCTGCCGGGCTGTTCCCTGAGGATCCGGACATCTTTCTCCACTTGATCCTCTCGGGACTCTTGGCCAGCACTCTCGACGGTTTCGAAAACTCGATGACAGCGTGGAACCAGTTTCAAGCATCACTCCCCGGACACAGGGATTCCGGGAGTCTTGAAGCAGGCATTACCCGATTGATCCGTCAGCGTTTTCCGGATTTTCTGGCCATTCTTCGTTCACCCTCGACCGCCTCCGTATTTGACGCACAAGCAGACCGTACACAGCGTCTCGGCGCCCTCCGAGCCATGACCGGTCTTGTGAAGCACCTCGCGGACGACATTGACGGCCTCGCACTTCCTGCCCGATACCCCCGAAGCGGCGCCGCACACCTGGTCGGCAGACTGGTTTCGATCATAAAAACGGCTCTCTCCCACCCGGTTCCGGAAGCAGTGATCCTCGGTGTCCTTGACGGGACCGGACATTTCTCTCCGTTTGGCTCCGGCTTACCGGAGAGCTTGAACAGATTGAAAACCACACTCGCCAACCTGTTCGCTCCAACACCTTCTGCCACGGCAAACTTGGAACTCGGGAAGGTCCGACAAGGCATGGAGTCGATCATCGGTTTGATCGAGGGCTTCTCCACCCTTCCTGCATCGGATATAAAGGATATTTTTTCCGCCCATCTCGCACCGGCCCTGGAGGGACACATTCGCATCCTGCTCAGCCAGAATCTCCATGCCCCTGCAGCCCTGCCCTGGCTCAAAGCATCCGTTCTGATTTCGCGAGCCCGGAAGAATTCAGACAAAACCGGTTTTACGAAGGCCACGCTCCTTCTGCTTGATGCACTGGACAAGCTGGACCAACCGCCGCTTCTCGACAAATCGACGACACTCCATCTCTACAACGACACACGTCAATTGGGAGCCATCATTCTCCAGAATCTCGGATATTGTCTTTCAGAATTGCGGCACAAGGACGCTGCGGCCTTTACCGGCTCGACCCTGCGAAAGAGCACCACGCCTCTTGAGCGAGTCATCGCCCTGATTGACCATCTGCGGGTTGTCCGGGAATATAGCCAGACGGCCCTGGTTCCCGAACTTCGTCAACTTGTTTTGTCCATCGCACACCAGTCAAATCTCTCTCCAGAGGACAGGCGTGATGCAACCTGGGTGGCGCTCTCCTGGCTCATCCCGTACGCCGGTGACGACGCGCAAGCGATTCGGGATCAGATTCGCCATCTCGGAATAGAGAATCCCCTCCGTTTGAGCACTTTCTCCTTTGGCAGCAGCTATGGCAAGCGGACTGGACTTGTTCTCTACTCGCAGGTCACGTTTCAAGCCTTCTCCACTCCCGAAACATGGCTCGCCCCTTGACGCGCATTCCTTCCACCTGTCTCGCTTGATCCGCATCCTCTGTCCACGTTGCCGTGTGCGGAGGATGTTCTTCATCACGCTTCAGTCTATACTTTAGACTAAGTCTTTCTGTATCTTTACTCTCGGCCCGCCTTTTTGTTTGACAGCGGAATTTGCAGACCCGTACAATGGTTGTGCGTCTGATACCGGGAGGGGTAACGTGTTCACAACTGGCAATCTGCTCGTTCTTGCCATTTCTTTTCTCATGATTCTCGTCTTCAGGCGTTTTGACCGGAGAAGAATGGAACTCTCGAAGATCAAGAAATACTCTGAACGGATTATCGGGGAATATGAGGAATTGGCCAAGGTCAAACAACGCGAATTCAAGGATGCGACTATCGAACTGGATCTCCTCACCAAAAAGGCTCGCTTGACCCTGCAAACCGCGGACGGTTCGCTCGAGACAATCAGCAAACTCCTCAGCGAGATCGACGCAAGACGGGACGAGCTTTCCGCTATCGCCGCAGACATGAAAAACACCGAACATGCCGCGAGAGAAGTCCGCCGCCTGCAAGCCGCCATTACCCGGGATGAGTCTTCAATACGCAAACTCCTGGCTACGGCCGAAGGGAGCCGGACCGTTCTTGGTGAAATCGAGAAGCGTCTCCCGGCCATTGAAAAGAGTTTCCACACCCGGATCGAGGACAAGGCCACGGCCTGGACAAAAGAGATCGAAGCGAGGGAGTTGCCACGGCTTGAAAAATCCCTGGAGACAGCCAGAATCCGCCTCGGAGAGGAATTCGAGGCAGCCTGTGCTGATGCCGACTCCCGGATCCTCACCAGATTGTCGGCTTTTGAAGCAAGAATCGAAGCGGCCGAAGAGAAGCTGTCCAGTACACTCGGCCAGCACATCCAGACTCTTTCCTCGAAGGCCTCCGCCGTCCTCGACGAATTCCGCCAGACCCGGTCACAGCATCTTGAGGAATTTTCCAGCGAACTGGAATCCAGGGCAACGGCTGCTGCCGGCTCCATTGAAGAGACAAGCCTTGCGATCGAAGTGATCCGTGCCGATGTCCTGTCGCTGAACGATCAGGCCGCAAGCATTGACGGCCGGATCAAGCAGTTCGTCCAGGAGAGCAAACTTTTCGACCGTGCAGACCGGATGATGGAGCGCCTCCAGAACGAGATCCAGACACTGACATCCCAAATGGAGAAATGCTCCTCCGAAAAAAAAGCTGTCCTTGAACTTGAAAAACGTCTCGCCTCGGTCCGGGATGAGCGTGCGGCGGTCGAGGGCCTCTTTGCACGTCTCACCGAACGGAAAAAGGAACTCCAGTCGATCGAAAACCATGCGGCCGCGATCACTGGCGAGATCGACAGAATCGAAGCCAGCCTGCAAAAGCAACAGCCTCTGTTTGAAAAAACCAGACTCATGATCGAGCGGATGCAGGAAGAACTTGGCCTCGCCGAAGCCGGAATCAAGAAAACCGAAGCCTTGCGGGTCGATCTGGACGAAATCGAAGCAAAGGGCGGAGAAGTCCGAAAAATGCTCGACGGCATCAGCGGAGACAAGAAGAGCCTGGTGACCCTCGAAAACAGAATTGCAACCATGGGTGACTCCGTCATCCGCCTTGAACAGTCGCTGGCCGCCAGCAAAGACGAAATTGACAACAAAGCGGCCACTATTGGTCGGACCATCGATGAATTCACACGAAAATCCGCCATCTTCGATAAGGCCGAGAATCTCGCTTCACGACTCGACTCCGAGATCGAGGCGCTCGACAAAAAGATCCTCGAAGTCCGCGAGGAACGCGACAGACTCGGGCATCTCAAAGATGACCTCGCCGCTGTCCGCAAGGATGAGGACGCGGTCCGGACAATGCTCGCCACGATGGAGAAGCGACGGGATGAACTTGTCGCTATTGAAAAGCGTGTTGAACAGGCCGGCACCGCTGTCGAACAATTCGAGACCTTGCTCGAAAAAAAGAAACTTGACGCTGAAAAAGGACTGGAAAAGGATTCCGCAAGAATCCGGGAGGAGATATCCCGGCTGGAAAAAACACTTTCACAGGTCCGTGAAAAGTCCCTGATCGAAACACAGAACAGCATCGGATCCCTCAAGTCTGACATCAAAGAAATGGACAAACGCATCAGGGAGTTTGCCAAAGAGACAGCTCTTTTTGAACGTGCGGACAAGCTCTCCGGCAAGCTCAACGAAGATATCGCCGAACTGAACACGCGCATCAGCCAGCTCAGGGTTGACAAAAAAGACCTTCTCGAACTCGGGAAACAAATCGAGAGCATACGCAAGGAAGAAGCGGAAATCGCACGGATGTCGTCAAGTATATCCAACGACCGGAAACAATTTGCCGATCTCGAGAAGAGGATGGGCGAATTGGCCCGAACTTCGGCCAGTGTTGAAACCCGCATGCAGGAACTCAGCCGCGCATCAAGCCTCCTCCAGCCGGTCGAAACCCGTCTCGCCGAGGTTGCAGATCGCCAGTCCACACTCCAAAAATCCCTCGAGGAACTGGCCGTCAAGGATGCAAAACTCAACCAGTCACACAACCGCTTCAAGAAGGCCGAGAGTTTCGCCGAAAAGCTTGAAAATCAGCTTGAACTCCTCAAGGCAAATTTTGAACAAGTTCAAAAAGACAAAGGTTCCCTGGAAACCCATGTCGAAGCGATGCAGGAAAAATCCCGAAAACTCATCGAAAATGAAGTCCGCATCAACAAGCTCCTTTCCCACTTTGAGCAGATGAACGGGATGCTCTCCGACGTTGAACGAAGAACGGCACAACTGACAATTGCACAGGACCGCCTCTCGAAGATGGAAAACTCCATCCGCGAACTCTCCGGGCATGCCGATGTCCGGATTGAAGATCTTTCATCCCTCTCCCGAAAAATAGATTCCTTCTTTGGAATCGGCGCCTCGACACAGCGTGCCGGGACCGACCCGGCCAAAGGAAAGGCATCAGCCAAATCGGTCAAGGAAGCCCCCACCGACGAGCGCAAACTCAATGAAATGATCTTTAAAATGCATGATCAGGGAATGGATCCGTCGCAGATTGCCCACATTGTGCGTCGCCCCATCTCGGATGTCGAACTGCGGCTGCACGTCCGTAAAGAGTAGCCTGAATGCGCTGGCTCCGGCTTCGCCCCCTGCTGTTGACGGCTCTCGTGCTCGATTTCATCCTTCTGTTCTTGCTCATGCTTTCAATCAAGTATCCGGAGAGTCTGGAGGAGATCTACACCCGTGGCGTGTTCGCTTGGTACGCCAAATGCGCAGGGTGGCTCTCCGACAGGATCCCTTTTTCGATCCACGAAGCCATCGGGATTGCCCTGGCTCTGGCGCTTGTTGTCGCCGTCTCCCGTGGATGCAAGAATTTCCTCACAAAAAAAGCCACCCTGTCAAAACTGATCCTCAAGGGCGCAGAACGTCTGTTTATCGCTCTTTCGATTTTTGCGTTTTTATTCTATCTTCTTTGGGGATTGAATTATTTCAGACCAAGACTGATCGATTCCGCTCAGTTCGATGCAGGTCTTGTAACGACAGACCGCGCGACGTATCTCTCGGAGAAATGCCTTCTGGTCCTCCAAGCCCTCGAGAACGTTTCACCAGTCCCTGATCGGGATCTACCGCTGTTCATGCAGTCTGCCATCAGTCATGCCATGCCCATGATCGGCGACCGGCCCTTGGCCACATCCGTCCGTGTCAAATATTTCCTCGGTGGCTGGCTGTCGGCTCTCCCGTCAACTGGCGTCACACTCCCCCTCCTTCCGGAAAACCATATCTCCCTGGATCTTTTTGATTTCGAAAAGCCCTTCATCATCGCACATGAGAAGGCCCATCTCCAGGGACGTGCACTCGAGTCCGAAGCAAACTTTCTGGCGCTTCTGGCCTGTCTTTCTGCTGAACAACCCTGGATCCGGCGGAGTGGAGTTTTTTTCCTCTTTCGAATGCTCCTGCGCTCTCTCCCTCCTAAACAGAGACTCCTGTATCTTTCGAGAATTCCCCATGCAGCCTGGCATGATTTCAAGGCACCTGCCCTGAGAATGGCCAACAAGAGCCCTTTCATCGTGGCACTCTTCCAAATGTTCTACGGGAATTTCCTCAAGGCCCAACGCATCCAGGATGGCCTTGCCAACTACTCGGCAGCAACGCAGCTTGCCCTGGGATACCGCTTCCGGAATGGTAAACCACTTGACATTGATACGATAGGGAGGATAATCAAGGAGGACTGATTTCGTCTCGTGAGCAACCACGGGCGGAGTCTGTCCCCACTGGAGAATTTTTTGCACAATTCGATGATTTTGTTGTATAGTTTCGATGTTATTCCAACTTACTACTCTGAGGTTTATCTGTCATGTCTGATTCGACCACAAACAAGAAGGAGACTGGATTTATGGGAATCTTTGCAAATCTCAAGAAGAAGCCGGCCAAACCTGCCGCCAATGAAGCTGTTGCACCTGCCAGCAAACCAGCGACTGCAGCACCAAAGGCCGCTGCTCCCAAGAAGGCCGCTGCTCCCAAGAAGGCCGCTGCTCCCAAGA
>DAIREN010000145.1:0-7622 GCA_036795535.1 Spirochaetota bacterium | reverse complement strand
GCTCTTTCTGCGCCCAACAGGAGGGGTTGACGCACACGTCTTCCCTGATCTGCCCTCGCCGGAGGTTTACATCCCGATCCGGAGCGCCAGACCGGCGGACGCCCTCCCGATCACCGGGACAATTTCAAAGGTTGTATCGGCAGCGCCCGAGATCCGTCCCCGGGCACGGCGGCCGGCGGTCCAACCGATCACATGTCCGATGCAGGCACCGGCTACCACATCCGACAGCCAATGATAATCCCCTTCCATCATGACGTACCCCATCAAGGCCGCCAGGGGATACCCCAGCCAGGCCAGCCAGTCTTCATCCGGATAATAGGAGACAAGGGCCGAGACGAGGGAAAAGGCCGATGCCGTGTGTCCGGAGGGCCAAAAAAAGCGTCCGTCGCTGAACGATGAATTCCAAAAATCGAAAGCAAAATCCGCGGGATCATCCGTCTTGACAAACGGCATATCGGGCGTATCGTTTGGTCCGGCCGGGCCCCGGCGACCAGTCAGGAACTTTTCGGTCGTCACCACCAGAAAGGTGCCGACAACAGCCTGAAACGCTGTTACCCCGGCCCCGGCCGTGACAGGATCATCCCCGGCCCGGCCGTCGAGGTAGAGCCAGAGTGCTATTCCAATCGTCCAGAAATTCCCGGCAAACAGAACGGGATTCTCGAATCCGCGTCCCAATATGCCGTTCTCCTGCAACCAGCCTTGCCAATCACGATCCGCGCCGGATGCGACAAAAAAAACAGTCGATCCGACAGCGGCCCCATGCCAAAACAGATTGTTCCCGCTGTGCGCTTCGCCAATGGTCGCGGGAAAATCGTCCAGCAATCCCGGCAACTCCCGGGATCCGAGTCCAGGGATCGGGAGCAAGACCAGCATGGTACACACGAGAATCAACAAATGTCCCATCATAGCCTCCCCGTTTGTGCATCTTCGTCGGTGTCCCGTGAAATGTCAAGCCTGTGGCTTTCACCCTGATTTTGGTGTATTTTTATGGAAGAAATGCATACCCAAAGAGGTGATTGAACTTATATTTTCGTTGACTTTTACCGAATGGATAGGCAGACTACTACAACCGGAGAAATCACAGCCCAAAACCGTGGAGATTGTGGAGCTGTTTGTATGATGAACGAAGACGAACTGCGATCCTATAACAAGGCCCAAATTGACGAGATCCTGCGCTACAAGTGGATCGAGAGTGAAAAGCAGGGTCAGGACATCGGTGAGATGCGTGCCGCCACCGAGTGGATCTCCAAGTACAGTGCCGATTTCCGGAAACAGTACTGTGGCGAGGGTTGAGTCATCCCTCCTCGCGGGATCTTCCGTCCGGTCCGTGTCCCGTATGCACCCGGCCTGAGGGTGTTCACCAAAAAGAAATTGACTGATTGCCGGAAATTCGGTAGATATTGCACCGAAGCCCGAGTTCTCCGCAGACCGGCGGAGACTCAACCCGGATACAAGGCAGGGCGACACGACCCTCGTCTGCCGCTCCGGGCTTCCCGAAACAGCCGTACAAACCGAACCTTCCTGGAGCCCGTACAATGAGCCCGTTTTCCCTCCGCATTGCCGATCGCGTCGCATCCGTCCAGCCCTCAGCAACGCTGACCATCTCGACCAAGGCCAAAGAACTGGCCGCGAGTGGCAAAAATGTCATCGACATGTCTGCCGGTGAACCCGACTTCAACACACCCGAGTTCATCATCGAAACAGCCTATTCCGCCATGAAAAAGGGAAAGACCAAGTACACTGCGGTTCCCGGTACCATCGACCTGCGCAAAGCCATCAGCGAAAAATTCAAAAAAGAAAACGGTCTGGACTACCCGCCCGAGCTGATCTCGGTCGCCAACGGGGCCAAGCACACCCTCTACAACATCATCCAGGCGATCCTCAATCCGGGTGACGAGATTCTGGTCCCGACACCGGACTGGGTCTCGTACAAGGAGATGGCCCACCTAGCCAGTGCCGTCCCGGTCGATGTCCCCACCTCGCAGACGGACGGCTTCTATCTTCACACCGAAGCTCTCGAGAAAGCCATCACCCCCAAGACCAGAGCCCTGATCATCAATTCTCCGTCCAATCCGACAGGGGCCCTCTACAGCCGCAAGAATCTTGAGGAGATTGCCGATTTTGCAGTCCGGCACAATATCCTCGTGATCTCGGACGAGATCTACGAAAAACTGGTCTACGACGGTGCCGAATTCGTCTCGATCGCCTCACTTGGCCCGGAGATCTTTGAACGCACGGTGACCGTCAACGGGCTCTCGAAGAGTCACTCGATGACGGGTTGGCGCATCGGTTATGCCGGCGGTCCCAAGGCCCTGATCAGCGCCATCAATACCTTGCAGAGCCATTCCACGTCAAACGCAGTTACCTTCTGCCAGGATGCCTCCGTGGCCGCCCTGCAGGACACCAGCGATTTTGTCGAACGCTGCCGCTCGACCTTCGAAAAACGCCGGGACCTGATCCATGGCCTGCTGACGGCCATTCCCGGGATCACCTGTGTCAAACCCTTGGGAGCCTTTTACGTCTTCCCCGATATTTCTTCCTTCTACGGCAAAACAATCAAGGGAAAGGCCATCGCTAACGGGCTGGATTTTTGCGCCCATCTTCTCGAAACCGAATATGTTGCGGCAGTACCCGGAAGTGCGTTCGACAGTGATCCCCATGTCCGGCTCTCCTACGCCACATCCGAAGAGAATATCCGCGAAGCGGTCCGCCGGATCGCAGAATTCGTCAAGGGGGTTTGACCATGAAGTTCAAACTGATGCCCAAACAGCGCCGCCTGGCGGCACTGGCCGCGCTGGCCGCTTCGGGCGAGGAGAGCAGCTCGGACAAGATCTACAACGTCGCGTCCGGTGATTTTGCAAATTATGCGGAGTTCTTCGAAAAGAACCATCTCGAAGAGCTGATCATCGAAGAAAAGGGTACGAGGATCCTCTTCCGAAAGTGGGGGGCACAGCCACACACCGCCCCTGTCAGCCATCAGGCCGCCCCTGCCCCGCTCATGCCGGCAACCGAGACACCCGCACCGGCAGCGGAAACCCCTTCTTCTGATAACGGGGATGCCCCGAGCCAGGCTCCCGCCTCGGTCACCAAGGTTGTCTCCCCGCTCAACGGGACCTTCTACGCTTCGGCCTCCCCTGACAGTCCGCCCTTTGTCTCCGTCGGAAGCCAGGTCTCGCCCGGAACGGTCCTCTGCATGGTTGAAGCCATGAAGATCTTCAACGAACTCAAGTCCGAGGTCTCCGGTAAAGTCGTCAAGATCCTTGCCAAAAACGCCGAAGCAGTCAAAGAGGGTCAGGATCTCTTCTGGATCGAATAACCGGCCCCCGATTTCATTGAGGATGGCCGCATCATGCAGCACCGGGTTCTCCACGCCGCAGGACTCTTCCTGTTCTTGACTGCCGGTTTCGTGACCGGGGCCACGCCGGATGCTGCCCCGGGTGATGTCGTCCGGAAAACAGATCACGGTTTCATAAACTGGACAACTTTGACGCTCCACGCCGAGTCATCCCGTATCTGGGATGGTCGAGCCGGGACGGCACTGGCAGCGCGGGGACCGGCCTATACGGCGCTTCACCGCCAGACCCTGGCATTGCTCCACCACACGCTCTTTACCCTCCCGGTTGACGGACGGACGACCCTCGCCGGCTTGAGCGAGGAGACGGATGAACCCGGACAGACTCTGGAAAACATGGTCCACGAACGGTCTTTCTCCTGGATTCCCTTCCACGCCAAGAACGGGCAGGTGCGCATGGGGCTGGCATTCCGCCTGATGGAACCCCGGGGTGTCCTGACACTCCTCACGAACCAGTACCCGATCTACGAGCTTCCGCCGGTCCCCCGGGCCCAGGTCCGCGCGGCCTTTCACCACTCAGGGGTCGTTATCGATGCACGCCACCTGCCCTTTGTCCCGGCCTTGGGGACACGGATCTTCAATGCCAGCGGGGATCTTGTCTACGGGATCGTCCATACCGACCGCGTCGTCTTTGCCGCGCTCAACCACATCCTTTTTTTAAGCAGTCCCTCCGACCCGCGCATCAAGGAGCGGGCCGGCGAGCGGTTTGCCCTGATGGTTGCCAAAAACACCCGAGGCGAGAAACATACCGATCTGGAACTCTTTGATGCCGACAGCGACAGAATCTTGGCCTCCACGGTAACCAGGGATGCCCTCCGGCGCTGCAAGGTGATCATCCTCTGCAAACCATGACCGGCTCAGCCGAGTTTGTCAAAGAGGTCCGGAAAATGCTCACTCATCCAGGCGTGGAGAAACTGGTCGACCTGACTGGCCTGGGTCATCTGGAGGATCTTCCCGGCCAATTGCTGGGCTTCGGCCACGGTTGTTGACCGGATCATCTTTTTAACGCCACGCATGTCTCCGGTATTCATGCTGAAATGCCTGAGCCCCATCCCCAGGAGAAGCTGGATATAGTGGAGGTTGCTGGCCATCTCGCCGCACATCGAGACAGGGATTCCCCGCTTTTCGGCAGCTTCGATCGTCATCCGGATCAGCCTGAGGACGGCCGGATGCGAAACCTTGTAGAGGTGTGCGACTTTCTTGTTTCCGCGGTCCACCCCGAGGGTATACTGGGCCAGATCGTTTGTTCCAATGCTGAAGAAATCACAATGCCGGGCTAGTTCGTCAGCCATCAACACCGCCGAGGGAAGCTCGATCATGATCCCGAACTTCATGTCCTCGTTGAAGGGGACGGCTTCCTTGACCAGCTCCTTGCGGGCCTGTTCGAGAAAATGCCGGGTCTTGAGCAACTCCTCGACACTGGAGATCATGGGAACCATGATCGAGAGATTGCCGTGGACCGAGGCCCGGTAGAGCGCCCGCAGCTGCGTCTTGAAGACAGTGGGCATGCTGTGACAAAACCGGATGGAACGCCATCCGAGGGAGGGATTGGCTTCGGGGTACTTGCGGTGTTCGTGGGATGGTTTGTCGCTTCCAAAGTCGATGGTCCGGATGACCACGGGCCGCTTTCCCATTTTTTCAAGAACCTTGCAATAAATCTCGTACTGCTCGTCCTCGCCGGCAAAATCGTTGCGCTCGACAAAGAGGAATTCGGAGCGGAAGAGTCCGACACCGTCCGCCCCGTGCGTCATCGCGGCATCCAGTTCCTCGAGCATCCCGATATTGGCCGAGACCGTGATCCGCGCCTTGTCCTTCGTTTCGGCAGGCAGGTCGTCGATATAGCGCAGCTTGTTGATGAATTTGTCATACACACTGCGCGCAGTCTGATACTCCTTGATAACCTGCTCACCGGGATTGACGATGATCTTGCAGTGGTTGGCGTCCACGATCAGCACATCGCCGGCCCTGATCTCCTTGGTGATGTCACTGGCGCTGACGATGGTCGGGATCTCGAGGGCACGGGCCAGAATCGCGGAATGCGAGGTTTTCCCCCCGAGTTCGGTCACGATGCCCTTGACCTTTTTCTTGTCCATCGCCGCCGTCTGGGACGGAGAGAGGGTACTGGCAACGACAATGGTATCCTCGGTGAGGTTCCGCAAATTGGTCTCGGTCCGTCCGAGGAGGGTCAGCATGACATGGGTCCGGATGTGCCTGAGGTCATCGGCCCGTTCACGGAAATAGCGGTCGTTGGTCGAAGCCAGTTTTTCGATATAGCTATCGATGACCTCGGCGAAAATCACTTCGATGTTTTTGAGCCGTTTTTCGATCAGGCTGCGGATATCCCGGTGCAGGGCCGGATCGGAAAGCATCTTGAGCATGGGGTCGAGCAAGTCAACCGCCTTGCCGAAGTGTTCGGACAACTCCTCCTGGCGAGCGATCAGTTCCTGACGGGCACGCTCGATGGCCGCATTGAGCCGGTTGAGTTCGTCCTCAATCTGGCTCCGCATGATCGTGTACTCGGGAGTATAGAGAATATTGTCAGACAGGATCACCGCCACACCGATGGCGATCCCTGGCGCGGCAACAATTGCGTCCTCAATCTCGATCGTACGCTCGTTATGCCTGATTCGTGTCATCGTTTGAGAGTATGACGCTTTTTTGGAAAAAATCAAGTGTTTTCTTCAGCGGCAGGGGAATCGGCACACTCGGACTCTGCCCGTCACTCCGGATTCACTCGGCATTCCGGGCCGCTGTCACTTCGGCATCACTGGGACGGAGATAGAGCGGCAGGACATCTTCGAGAATCGGCTGCTCTCCGGCTGCGAGTCTCTCCGCGGCGATCCGGGCGATTCCGGCAGCATCCGGGCCGGCACGGTGCAGCAGGAGCGGCAGGTCCAAGTCCAGATCATCCGGGATCCCGGCGAGGAGAACACCCTCCCCCAGTTCCCGGATCCGCGCCCGGGCCTCTTCAAGTGAAAAAAATCCGACTTCCTGGATGATCTGCCCCTGGCGGACCGACAGTTGATAGACATGACCGCGTCGGGCCGGTTGCACCACGGCGATCGGCCCGGACAGGGCACGATGGGGCCAGACCAGGGCCTGAAGACTGTTGACCGGGAAAAGCGGGATCCCGCGGGCCCAGGCCAGCGTCCGCAGGGCGGCGAACGAGACACGCAGCCCGGTAAAGGAACCCGGACCGGCCCCGATGGCCAATCCGGTCAGATCACCGATGACTACGGATCCGGCCCGGAGAACGGCATCCATCAGAACATACATCCTCGATGCGGACGGCTCCACCCCATCCGACTGCATGGAGATGATCTCCCCGTCCTTCATCAGAGCCAGACTGGTCCGGTTGGATGAGGTATCCGCCGCCAGAAGCATCATCGGGCACCCTCCGCAATCGTGATCGTCCGGGTCCCGGGATCATCCGTCAAACCGATGGTAATGACGAGATCGGCCGGGGGAAAGAAGCCGGGGCAATGCCCGGGCCATTCCACAAAGACGAGATGCCGCCCATCGAGAAAATCCAGGGCCCCGATCTCCTCAAGCTGTTCCGGAGTATCCAGCCGGTAGAGATCAAGATGGGCTATCGGAAACTCCGACGTGTGATAGAGGTTGGCGATGGCAAAGCTCGGACTGGTCACCAGGTCCTCGACCCCGAGCGTCTCACAGACATGGCGGACAAACGTGGTCTTGCCGGTCCCGAGCTCCCCTTCGAGAAAGACCAGCATCCCCGGCTTCAACCAGGGTCGGATGCGCTCCACTATTTCCGGCCAGACACCAAGGCCGGCCGTGATCGTCCAAGTTACCACGTAAGACTCCCGCCACATCCCGGAACGAAGAGGATTGCGTTCACACCTGATCCCGGGGTATATTGATAAATATACTCACTCCCAGTCAAGGACGGTGCTTCCCTCCATGGACAAACTTGCCATCAACCGTGACCGCTTGGTCAGGACCTTTATCGATCTCGCCTCTCTTCCATCGCCTTCGTTTTCCGAGGAAAAGGTGTTTGACTACATCTCCGAAAACCTGCGACAACTCGGTCTTTCGGTCACCATCCAGGAGTACGGCCACGGGAAAAATCTGGTTGCCATCCTGCCGGGGAATGATCCGGCCTTTCCGGCCATCGCCCTCTCAGCCCATGCCGATACCGTCGGCCCCTGTGACGACATCACCATCGAAACTGATGGCGACACGATCCATACCGACGGGAGCTCCGTCCTCGGCGGAGATGACAAGACAGCGATCGCCGAGATCATCGAGG